>JAQBNU010000085.1 GCA_028288365.1 Chitinophagaceae bacterium
AGTATCCATTGTACTGGCTCTGTCGCGTGCGATTGGTGAAACAATGATCGTTGCCATTGCTGCCGGTCAACAGCCTAGATTGACTGCCAATCCTTTGGTTCCGATTGAGACGGCAACCACCTACATCGTGCAGGTCACCATGGGTGATGTACCGTATGACTCGCTGGAATACAAAACGATATTTGCTGTCGGAATGACTTTGTTCATCATCACGCTGCTGTTGAACAACATTAGTTTCTGGTTGAAAAAACGCTACACACAAGCCTACCGTTAATTCAAATTTTGTAAAAAGATGACTGGTCAAAAGCAGCCAAAGAAAACATTTGAAAGTAAGGGTAGAACGGTCTATTATCAATGGCAGGATAAGATCTTCAAGTACTTTGCATTAGCGGCAACGTCTATTGGTCTGATTGTTTTGGTACTGTTGATGTATAGCATCTTGTCCAATGGTCTTGATCGTCTGGATTGGAATTTCATTACATCTCTTCCTTCCAAACGCGCATCCAAAGCCGGTATCTATACCGCCTGGGCTGGTACGTTATGGATCATGTTTTTGACTACGATCATTGCTTTTCCCATTGGTGTATCGGCAGGTATTTATTTGGAAGAATACAGTTCACGAAACAGACTGGCCAACCTGATTGAAATCAATATCGCGAACTTAGCGGGTGTGCCTTCCATCATCTATGGCTTATTGGGATTGGAAGTATTTGCGCGTTTCCTGAATCTCGGAGCAAGCGTATTGACGGGTAGTTTGACGCTGGCTCTATTGATTCTTCCTATCATCATTGTCTCTACCAGAGAAGCGATTAAAACAGTTCCTTATACCTTGAGAGAAGCCTCTTTTGCGTTGGGTGCATCGAAGTGGCAAACGATATGGAACCAGGTATTACCGGCTTCTGTACCGGGTATCATTACCGGCGTCATCCTGGCTATCTCCAGAGCGATCGGAGAGACAGCACCGCTCATCGTAATCGGTGCATTGACGTATGTTCCTTTTGCGCCTACATCGCCGATGGATGAGTTTACGGTCATGCCTATACAAATCTTCAACTGGGTGTCAAGACCGCAAAAAGCATTCGCAGACAATGCCGCCGCCGCCATCATTGTGTTGTTGAGCATCACCTTTATCATGAATGCCATAGCGGTATACCTGAGGCATCGGTCACAGAAAAAAGTTAAGTGGTAGTACTTTATCATTCTTCAAATGAAAATAGAAGCAAATAATATTCGCGTGAGATACGGCTCAGAACAAGTGCTGAATGGCATCACGATGAGTATCAAGAAAAATACGGTGACGGCCTTCATTGGTCCTTCAGGTTGCGGGAAGTCTACGTTTCTAAGATGTTTCAATCGCATGAACGATTTGATTGAAACATGCAAAGTAGAAGGAGAGTTGCTGATTGACGACTCAGATATTTATCATCCGAAAGTCAACATCAACGAGCTGCGTAAGTCTGTAGGCATGGTGTTTCAGAAACCCAATCCTTTCCCCAAATCCATTTTTGAAAATGTGGCATACGGTCTTCGCATCAACGGTGTCACCAACAAAAAATACATTGAAGAAAAAGTAGAGTGGGCCATCAAACAAGCGGCCCTTTGGGAAGAAGTAAAAGATAAACTGAAGAAGTCTGCTTTCGCTTTATCCGGTGGTCAGCAACAACGTTTGTGCATCGCTCGCGCCTTGGCTGTAGAACCTTCTATCTTGTTGATGGATGAACCGGCTTCCGCTTTGGATCCGATCTCTACCACTAAAATTGAAGAACTGATTTACAATCTAAAATCTTCTTATACCATCATCATTGTCACGCACAACATGCAACAGGCTACACGCACCAGCGATAAAACAGCCTTTTTCTACATGGGTGACTTGATTGAGTACGATGATACACGTACCTTGTTTACGAACCCGAAGAAACAAAAAACACAGAATTATATTACCGGAAGATTCGGTTGATCCGTATACGCAGTAGTAATTTGTTATCGATGACCTTATAACCAGCTTGCCCATGAACTTACTCGAAAACGAACTTGGTGAATTAAAAACAGAATTAATGGAAATGACTTCCATGGTAAAAGAGCAGATGGAAAAAACCATCAAGGCTTTTAATACCTTTGATCACCAATTGGCCGAGGAAGTAATTGCAAATGAAAAACGTGTCAACGGTTACGAGTTAAACATAGACAGCAAATGCGAACACATCCTGGCGCTTTTCAGCCCAGTAGCCATCGATCTTCGCTTTGTATTGGCATCCATCAAAATGGTCTCTGACCTGGAACGTATCGGTGACAATGCAGAAGGTATTTCTTCTTACATCGTTCGTTTTGAAAAACCTTTCGACAAAGATTTGCTGGAGCAATTGCGTTTCAAAGAAATGACAGAAGCAGTCGTTGAAATGCTGGACATCCTGGTAGATTCTTTTGAAGCAGACAATACCAAATTGGTAAGAACTGTATTTGCAAAGGATGATTTTTTGGATGAAATAAATTTTTCTGCCAACCAGGTGTTGGTTGATTTCTTCAAAACATGCAACGATCCTGAAAAAATAACACAGGCGATCTATCTCCTGACCATGATCCGTAAGTTTGAACGTACCGGTGACTACATTACCAATATTGCCGAAGAGATCATTTTTTATGTGAAAGCCAAAGTGTTAAAGCATAAAAAGAACAAAGCATAGACATTTTTGTGGCGAATCCTTATCTTGCTATATGTTGAAATTAGCAAGTAAGGTTTGTTTGCTTCTGTTTGTAGCTCTTTCGTCTGCCTATGCACAGACTACGGCTGTAGATTCTGCAAAAGTAAAGAAGCAGTATAATCCATGGTTAACCTATTCTTCCTTCAGGGTAGAAAAACTCTTTACAAAAGGATCCTCTCTCTTTGCCGAGTACAGCACACTCCTCGACTTTCAGGGTGTCAATAAAATCACTCAGGGGGAATACAATTCACTGAATGAAAACTATAGCTCTTTCCTTTGGCTGGGCTACGAACAAGCGTTCACGGAACATTGGTACGGTGGTATTTCTGAAAAAGTGAACATCGTCAAAGAAGGATACGGTTCTTTGTTTACTCGTCTGAACGTTGCACACCGTGGGCACATCAGTAAACTTTTTTTCTATAAAGAATTTGCCTTTGAATACCTCTCTTACAACAAGGACAACAGTGGCGGCGCAAGACGACCGGTCGAAGGACGCATCTCTCCCTCTATTGGTTTGGGTTATCGATGGAAATTTGGAAAGCAATCTTTATATGTGGGTGTTAATTATCGTTTCTTTGTCAACTTTGGTATACAGGAAAAAAGTGTTTTATACGACAAGCGAAAGATTGATCGCACGAAGCTAAAAGCAGAAATTTCTTATCATTTTCTTCCGCATTGGAACATTGGGGCTTATTATTTACGGGATACACAATACTACTATACACTTGCCACATACAACGGAAGCGGAGGCGTTATCACACCAGATTATAAGCTCAATAACATCTCGGAAGGAGTAGGATTTGTGTTGACCTACTTACTTTTCAAGGATAACTCAGATAAATACGTAACGGACCTTCCTGTACGCTAAAAGATGATTACACTGGTTTATAAAATAGTGTTCTTCTTATGGAACATGTTCGCTCCTGAGCAGGCTAAAGCAGAAATGCAAAAAGCCCTAAAGGATTTTGTAAACGTATTGGTGCTGCTGATTGCCTTGTCTTTCATCTTTGGGGCAGGTTTTTTTGCCGGCACTTATTTTCTGGGACAGTGGTTGTTGCTGCATATTCAACAGGCTTTCATTTGTTATTTCTTGGCAGGTATCGTCTCGTTGTTCTTCACTTTACTGATTTCTGGCATTGTGTTCCGATATCTTGTTGTTGGGTTTTTCGAACGGTTGCACGATAAAGGAAATGATATATTAACGGCATTTACACCCCATAGAAAAGTATGACCATTCATGAACAACTCGTCAGTAAAAAACAGCAGAAGAAAAAATCTTTTGCCGTTCTTCTTGATCCGGACAAGCTGTCTTTACAGGCGTTCCAAAAGATCATACGTTTAGGAATAGAATGCAGGGTAGATTATTTTTTTATTGGTGGAAGTTTATTGGCTGGAGACAATTTGCATGAGCTGGTGTTAGAAATAAAAAGCAGTACATCAATTCCAGTGATTCTTTTTCCAGGCAACAACCTGCAGATTGATCCCAGTGCAGATGCCATTCTTTTTCTTTCACTCATTTCCGGAAGAAACCCCGAATACCTCATCGGACAGCAAGTAGTAGCGGCTCCTATATTGAGAAACACACGACTTGAAATCTTATCTACGGGTTACATGTTGGTGGATTGTGGTGAGCAAACAACGGTTTCCTACATCAGCAATACAACACCTATCCCTTATGAAAAGTCAAGTGTAGCGGCTTGTACAGCCATGGCGGGAGAAATGCTGGGAATGAAATTGATTTTCTTAGACGGTGGCAGCGGTTCTCAAAAACCGATCAGTCGTAAGATGATTGCTACGATACGAAAAGTGGTAGATGTACCGATCATTGTCGGCGGTGGAATCAACTCCCCCGGAAAAGCCGTTGATGCCTGGCTTTCCGGAGCAGATGTAGTAGTAGTAGGAAATGGAATAGAAAAAGATCCGAACCTTTTGATTGAAATTTCTGAAAAGGTTCAGGAGTTGAATGCTGCGTCTGCGTCAGACATTCATTAGCGATTCACGACGTCTCATTTTACCGGCTGGTATACCAAACATCATTTTGAATCGGCGACAGAAGTAAGCCGTGTCTTTATAGCCTACATCGATTCCTATTTCACGTATGCTTTTCTTGGTCGTTCTTAATAAGTCTACAGCCATTTCCATGCGTTGGTATTCGATGTAATCCTGAGGATTGATACCGGTGAGCATTTTGAAATATTGACCGACATAATCTTCCGATACGTTAGCTACGTTAGCCAGCATCTTGTTGGAAAGATCTCCACCCAAATGATTTTTAATGTAAGCAAAGATATCCAGCAAGCGTGGATCTTTGAAGTAAGTACTGTTGGTGGCCAACTTCTCAACAAATAAATTTTTAGTGAGAATGTAGCGTACGATTTCAATGACAGAACGATCTGTATTCAAACCGATAACACGATTCTTGCCGGCATTGTTGGACAAGTCTTCAATGACTGTTTCATGAACCACAGAAGCCAATACAGGATACTCCGTGATGGAGAAGAAAGGAATATCAAGTGAAGCAAAGAAGTTTACTGAATCAAATACTTTTGTTTCAAAAGAGATGAAACAGAAAACAGTTTCATGCCCATCTATTTTGTCTAAAGATTTCAGTGTTACCAAATGCTTATCACGTTGCGTCAGCAAATCTTCATTGGTCAGTTGTGCAGAGAACTTACTGCCAAAACAAATGGCAGCAGGTTTGCCACCAGGTACAAACAACAAGTCTCCTTCATTGAGCTTGGTTTTTTCTTCACCAAAATATATTTCTCCTTTCAGCAACAGAATAAGTGTATTGCTGACATCATAGTAATTTAATACCGTCAAAGGTTGTATCACCTTTGTCGCTCGCGATCTTAAGAACCGAACATTTATCGATTCGATTATCTTGTTGTATTCTTCCATAGGATTTAATCTATATTAAATCTACAAATAAAAATTAAAAAGTATTGTACAAAACTAATATAAAGATATAAAAACAACTAATAATTGGTTAATAAAAAGCTACTTCCGTTAGTTAAAATTGGAAAAAAGGGATATTAAGGTGTTTGGAACATCAAAATTTAAATGTTATTATTTAAATAAACCACGTGCAATCACTATTTTTTGTATTTCAGAGGTGCCCTCGTAAATCTGTGTGATTTTCGCATCACGCATCATTCTTTCAACATGAAACTCTTTTACAAAACCATAGCCACCGTGTATTTGTACGGCTTCGGTTGTAATGTCCATCGCAGCTTTTGAACTGTAGAGCTTAGCCATCGCAGAAGCTTGCGTATAGTCCTTGCCCTGGTCCTTTAGCCATGCGGCTTTCAGGCAAAGCATACGTGCGGCTTCAATGCGCGTGGCCATGTCTGCCAATTTAAATTGTACATCCTGGTGTTCAAAGATGGGTACACCGAAAGCTTTTCTTTCCTGACTGTAGGCCAGTGCTCTTTCGTATGCACCAGAGGCAATCCCTAAGGCCTGTGAGGCAATACCGATGCGGCCTCCATTGAGCGTCTGCATGGCAAACGAAAATCCAAATCCATCGTCACCGATGCGATTGTTTTTAGAAACATTCACGTTTTGAAACATGAGTGAATGTGTATCAGAAGCTCTGATGCCCATTTTATTTTCTTTTTTACCCACTACAAATCCTTCTGCCCCTTTCTCTACAATCAGGGCATTGATGCCTTTGTGCTTTTTCTGTTTATCTGTTTGTGCAATCACCAAATAAATGGAAGCAGAGTTGCCATTGGTGATCCAGTTTTTTGTTCCGTTGATCAGGTAATGATCTCCCTGATCTTCTGCAGTGGTCTGCTGAAACGTCGCGTCAGATCCGGCTTCTGGCTCTGACAAGCAAAAGGCGCCGATCTTTTCACCGCTTGCTAAAGGCTTTAAATAGTTGCGTTTTTGTTCCTCGTTTCCGAAATGCTCCAGTCCCCAACATACCAGTGAATTATTCACTGACATGCATACTCCAACAGACGCATCTACTTTGGAAATTTCTTCCATCGCCAATACATAGGATACAGCGTCCATGCCTCCTCCGCCGTATTCGGGAGAAACCATCATCCCCATGAATCCCAGTTCGCCTAGTTTTTTTATCTGAGCGGTAGGAAACTCTTGCTTCTCGTCTCTTTCGATGACACCAGGCAGTAACTCGTGTTGTGCAAAATCTCTTGCGGCATTTCGCACGGCAAGTTGTTCTTCTGTCAATTTGAAAATCATGAGGATTTCGTTTGTCCGATTTAAATTAAAAAAATAAACGGAGAACTGCTCAAAAAGTTGTTCTCCGTTTGTAAGATTAAATCTTTCTTAGGCTTTTAGTCGTTGCTTCTTCCCATGAATAAAGAGATGTAATACAACAGTTGAGCCAATGATCCTATGGCTGCTACGACGTATGTAAGAGCGGCCCATTTCAAGGCATCTTTGGCCATGGCATGTTCCGATGCTGTTACAACTCCCTGCTGATCAATCCAGGCCAACGCTCTGTTGCTGGCATCAAACTCTACAGGTAAAGTGATGAGCGCAAACATTGTAATGACGATGTTACAGGCAATGATGATCTCCAATATAAACGGAATGGAAGTTGAACCTACCAGAAATATACCGCCAAACATCAGGGCGATCATCAGAAAGTTGAGTATGCGTGCACTCACATTTTGAAAAGGAACAAGCACCGATCTGAAATGCAGCCATGTATAAGCTTTGGCATGTTGCACAGCGTGTCCACATTCATGGGCCGCTACAGCGGCAGACGCAGCACTGTTGCCGTAATATACATCGTGACTTAAGTTGACGGTTTTGTCCGCAGGATTGTAATGATCGGTCAGACGACCTTCCACAGAAATCACCTTGACTTCGCGGATGTTATAGTAGGCCAACATTTTTTCTGCTATTTCTTTGCCTGTTAATCCGGATTGAAGTGGGACTTTTGAATACTCTTCAAATTTGGATTTTAAGCGATGGCTCACATACAAGCTTACCAACAACGTGATAATACTGATTATGATAATCATGGTCTTACTGTTTTAGTTTAGAGACAATATTGGTCGTTGAATAACCCGCCACTAAAGGGATGGTTTCCACTTTACCTCCATGCTCCAAAACAAAATCTGCGCCAACTATCTTATCGATGCTGTAGTCGTTTCCTTTGACTAAAATGTCAGGTATTAAGGCTTCAATGACTGACAAAGGTGTCTCTTCACCAAACAATATGACAGCATCTACAAAACCAAGAGAAGCAATGATGCGTGCTCTGGCATATTCATTATTGATCGGCCTTTCAGGACCTTTTAATTTACTTACCGATTGATCAGTGTTCAAGGCCACAACCATTTTCTGACCTAGTTGACTAGCCTTTTCCAGGTAGTCTACATGTCCCAGGTGAACAATATCAAAACAGCCGTTGGTAAACACGACTTCGTTACCTTCGTCTTTCCAGTTGTTGACCAACTGCTGCGCTTCGTCAAGTGAAAGGATCTTACGCTCTGTCATGATTTTTTGGAGAGGTTAAGAGAATGATGGCAAAACTTACCAGGCTGAATACAATGGTCAATAACATTTGCGAAGCATGTGCGAGTGTCGCGTAGGTCTTACCGTCTGTTTCGCTGATGCCATACAACAATAACGTTTGACTGACGATCCAATGGTAAGCACCTATTCCTCCCTGTACTGGTGCAGCGATGCCAAATGCTCCCATGACTAGTACCGCAAGTCCAGCGCCCATGGCAAGTCCTGCAGTGGCAGGAAGAGAAAAGAAAATCAAATAGGCCATGAAATAATAAGACACCCAGATAACCAATGTACTGACCAGAAAAGCAGTCTTATTGGGCAATTGCAATACGCTGAGGAAACCTATTCTTGCCCCTTTAATAAATTCTTTTCCTTTGATTAAAAGTGGATGTTGAGATTGTTGCAGGTATAGCTGCAGCTTCTGGCGTAACAATAAAAAAGCAATCAAAAGAAAAACTCCGGCACCTATAAAGAAATAAAGCAGGTGTATGAGAGAGGCTTTGTTATCGATAAGGCCGGACAATATTTTTTGAGTAAACTCAAACAGCACATCGTATTGCCATACGATGGTGGCACTCAATAAAAAGATCAGGCAAATCAAATCGAACAATCGTTCTGCAACGACTGTCCCCAGTGACGTATCAAAGGAAACATTTTTTCGTTTGGTCAGTACGGTGCAACGGATGATTTCTCCCATACGAGGCAGCACAAGGTTGGCGCCATAACCGGCAAGCAAAGCGAGGAAGGCTTCTCCATTTGAAACCAGGTATCCCGATTGTTTGAGCAAAAGATTCCAGCGGTAAGCACGTGCAAAATGTGCTAACATGGTAAGCCCATAAGTAATCAATACCCAACTGTAATCCGCACCTTTAATCTCCTGCCAGATTTTGTCAATGTCTTCGTTTCTGAAGACATAATACAACAGCCCCAATCCCAGTAAAAGTGACAGACCGTATTGGATCGTTTGTTTGAGCTTACTATTCACAGCAAGGAAATTAAGTGAGCTTATTGTTTTCGTTAGGGAAGATCAGATAAGGTTTCCAGTTTTTGGCTTCGTCAAGATCCATGCTGGCGTAGGAAATGACAATCACAATATCTCCCAGTTGCACACGGCGGGCAGCGGGTCCATTGAGGCATATGGTTCCGGAATTTCTGGCACCTTTGATGACGTATGTTTCGAAACGCTCACCGTTGTTGATATTGAGGATAGTAACTTTCTCATTTTCGATGAGGTGAGCCGCATCCATAAGGTCTTCGTCAATGGTAACGCTTCCAACGTAATGTAGTTCTGCCTGCGTTACTTTTACACGGTGTATTTTTGATTTTAATACTTCTATGTTCATGCTATAAATTGGATGCCTGCAAAACTAAGAAAAATACTAAGAGGAAACTATAATATTATCGATCAGTCTTATTTCATCAATAAAAGCAGCGATGCAGAGAGCAACCTCTTTGTCCTGAAGAGGATTGCTACATTTTTCCAGGGACATTTTTTGTACAATGCTAAAGTACTCGAGCTTTTCCGAAGACAGGTCTTTTTTAATCAATTGTTCTATACCTGCATGCGGCATTTTGCCAAGCAAGGCTTTCGCTTTCATCAGTGACTGATGAAGGACAACTGCGCGTTGTCTTTGATCAGCAGTTAATCTCATGTTGCGTGAAGACATCGCCAAACCATCTGATTCACGAACAGTAGGGACAGGTATAATCTCTACATCCATCGACAAATCTCTTACGAGGTATTGTATGACGCGCAATTGCTGAAGATCCTTTTCTCCAAAATATGCTTTATGCGGTTTAATGATGTTCAGTAGTTTGCTCACTACTATCGCTACACCATTGAAATGGCCGGGCCTATAGTAACCCTCCATGAGGTGCTCCAGGTAACCGAATTGAAAAGAGACCAAAGGCTGTTCCTTGTATACCTCTTTGGCATCTGGAACAAAAACAATGTCGCAACCTGCTTTTTCCAGAAGCTTTAAATCTTGTTCTGTTTGCTTGGGATATTTATCAAAATCTTTGCTGTCGTTGAATTGGAGGGGGTTTACAAAGATACTGACCATGGCTTGATCGGTATTTTGACGCGCTTTTTCTACCAGAGAAATATGTCCTGCGTGCAAAGCTCCCATAGTGGGAACAAGGCCTAGTTGTTCGTGTTTTCCGAAAGAAGAGCGAAACTTTTCCAGCTCTTTTATGCTTTGGATGACCTGCATGGAGTGAATTTATAACAAAAGGGTGCAAAACTATAGTTTATTTTGGATAATCCTTGAAAAGGGGTAAGTTTTTTTGTAAATTTGTATGCCCAATAGTGTGAACTAACCATATTAAGTTATGTCCAGTCTCAAGATTCTTTATGTTGCTAGTGAAATACTACCTTTTTTACAATATTCAGAAGTAGGTAAAATGCTCAGACACCTTCCTCAGGCTATGCAAGAGAAAGGAATGGAAATACGAATTCTTGTACCGCGTTTTGGTTTGATCAATGAAAGAAGAAACAGATTGCACGAGGTTGTAAGGCTTTCAGGGATCAACATTTCCGTTGGAGAAGAAGAAAAACCATTGATCATCAAAGTAGCGTCAATACCGAATGCTAAGCTTCAAGTTTATTTTATAGACAATGAAGATTACTTTCAACGTAAGTCTGTTTTCGTAGACAAGTCTAATAAGTTCTTTGAAGACAATGACGAACGCGCCGTGTTCTTTTGCAAAGGTGTAATGGAGACAGTAAAAAAATTAGGCTGGGCTCCGGATATCGTGCATTGCAACGACTGGATGACCAGTCTTGTGCCTTTGTACCTAAAAACAAGGTATAAGCAGGATCCGGTATTCAAAAATGCTAAATCTGTATTCACCGTTTACAACAATTCGTTCAGTCATAAATTTGACGGTGACCTGGTAAGTAAAGTGAAGATGCTGGACATTGAAGATACGATGCTTCACAATCTGAAAACAAAAGATTACGAAGGCTTCATCAAAATTGGTATGGAATACGCGGATGCGGTGGTTCGCACAGAAGAATCATACTCAGCAGAAGTCGGGAAATTATTTAAGGAAATTGAAGGACTGAATAAAAAGACGGTAAACACTTTTCCTCTGGAGATGGAAGAAGGTGTTGAGAATAAGTACTTCGAATTCTATAATGAATTAGCAGGTATTTAAGTAAACCTCTACTGATATTCTAACATTGAAATAGCTCCGCAAGGAGCTATTTTTTCTTCTTGCGTTTTTTCACTTTGCGGTTTACCGCATAACCTACATAAGCTTGCAAGGTTACGTTTCTTCCTCCGAATTCAGTGGTGTTGAAAGTTTGTCCTACACTCGCAGTAAGTCTTACGCCAAAAAGCATATTGTTATCCAGTATCACACCCGCACCAAGTATCCCGGCTAAATCAATAGGGTTGACATTGTATTTAGAAAATTCGGAACTGTCACGCTGTGGTTGTTTGAAAAACATATACATACCCGGTTGTATACCGAATTGCAAGTGAAAAGCTCGGTTGACGTTATAATACAAACACCAGGGAAGTTCAATATACGGCAATTTGCCTTGCACATCTATGCTGTCTTTTGTTGTACCTCCAAAGCCCCTTTGTGTAAAGAGCAACTCATGTTGTAAGGCAAATTTTTCTGATAAAATGAAGTTACCGAAAATCCCGATGTTGAATCCCGGTGTCATTCTGGAATCAAAAGAAAGCCCTGTAATTTTGTTCGCCTGAATTCCTCCTTTAAATCCCCAATAAGCATATTGAGCATTTGCTTTGCCGGAAAACAAAAAGAAGAGGGCGATAATAGGAATAAAAAAATAAAGAAGTTTTTTATACATATACGAGACTTATTTCTTAATAAAAACAAACGTCTAACACAGACGAAGTTAATACTTAAATGCGTTAAAACGTAATTCACATCTGCAAAAAAAATCATGTAGAAAGGTGCTCAAATCACTGTTTATTGCCCAGTACCTGCACCCATCCTACACATTTTTTATCTGATCCGTCAATGTGTATTTCGTAGAAATAGACGCCGTCTGATAAGCCTTTGGCATACCATTCATTTTTATAGTTGTCAGAATGAAAGACAGTACTGCCCCATGAATTGTAAATTTCTACATTGAGTGATGTATAATTTCCTGTGATCTCAAACGTTTCGTTGCTACCGTCTTTATTAGGCGTCACAAGATTTGGAATGAAAAGATCTCCGCACTGAAATTGTTCTCTGCAAGTAGATTTACAAATGATATCACTTTGGCTACTTAAGTGGTGCAAGGAATCAGAGACGGTGACATAATAACAACCATCATAAGCAGCTAAACTGTCGTGCGTATACGTCTTGTCTTGTGTAGTGATAAGTGCTGTATAATTACCATCATGGGTGGTCGAGTAATACAAGGTATAGAAGAAGCTTCTATCGTCAGGACAATAATTAAGTGGTGTATATTGCCAGGTCAAGACATTGAATACAGGCACTTCTTTGCAGCGCTCGGAAATGCTTATTTCGGGAGGACAAGGATAGCAGGTAACAGGTATTTTATACGAATAGAGTGTATCTCTTTGCACGCAAGGCTGGCTGGAACAACCCACAGAGATATCTCCCAGTAAGGCATGGAATACAATAGAATCACAAAGCACCGGATTGTAATTCAATATGGGTCTTAATGTTTTGGTTGCTGTTGATGCGATACCTGCTGCAATGTCCCACACGATGCTGGTATCCGTGAGTTGCGTAGGTGCATCACCAGAAGACATACTCGCATAAGTAAAACCCAGAGGAAGTAGAAATGTGATGCGCGTTGTGTTGTTGGTGGCAGTTGCCGACAGGTTAGTGGCATTGATCGTTACATCTATTTGTCCGCCGAGGTTTTGCAAGTTTCCAAAAGAAAGAGCAAGCAACTTGTTATCCGGTGTAGGAAATTTTTTCATTGCCGGTGGAGTGTATTTTAATGAATCTGCATATAATGTGTCGCATGCAGAGGTGATCAATACAGCTTGTGAGGCAATTGCTGATCCTTTGTATTGACAGTCTGTATTGAATTTTAACGTGATCTTAATTTTATCTCCAGCTTTTATACCATCTGACTTAACAGCAAGAATTTTTTGTTTCAGATCAAATCGGCTTTTTGCTGGTATATAAGTGTCGAAAATGTCTGTACTTGCTTCATCATTGATGATCATGCTTGCTGATAATAGGGAAGTGCTGTCACTTTTTATATTCAGGAGCATGTCCTCGACTCCACCTATACCTGTGACCTGGTAATTAGAAACTATTTCGAATCCTTCACACATGGTGATAGAGTCCGGGCCACTTACAAAATCTCCTATGGCCAGTGTGCCGGGAAAAACATAATGTTCAATCGAGTCCAGCTTACAAATGTTAGACAAGGTGGAATCGGGATAAGAAAAACAATCGTGTCCAAAGATCAATCGAACGGTATCTTTTGCAATCAGCTTGCCACAAATATTGGAGAGACACAATTCATATTGTTCAACACTTTTAGCCAATGTAGTATCCAAATGAAACACACCGAAAGCATCCGGAAAATAGACTTGATTCGTTTCTTTATTGGTCAACATTTCAGCTTTCACTTTATGATGTAAACTTTTTATTTTTAGAAAACTGTAATTGGCATTTTCGCCTTTGGTTTCTTCTAAGTTGATAGGATAACAAAAGGTTTGTTGGCTGAGTTGAATTTCGTTGGTCACGGGTGAAAGCTTTAGTCCCGCATTCATTTTTTTCACCGAAACTTCCGATGGATAGAATTTGCATACCTGAATACCAGTAGGAGGTAAGCACTGTTCTGTCACAGAGATATCATGGTATGGCAATCGGTTTGGTCCGACTCTGTAATACAATGTAGGAGAAGAATAAATGATCTTTGTCTCAGGAAGATCGCAATCCGGTACAATATTATAACTGATGGTTGTTACAATTTCTTCATCACCATATACCAGTTTGTCAATGCAGGGCGAATCTCCAAAATCTGTTTGTCTGACATACAGTGGATCGATGTGTACTGTAATTATCGGACCTCTGACATGGATATTTTTAAGTGTGTCTGTTCGTGTACACTCTTCATACTCTAGAAATCCATCTGGCTTAGAAATGGTATTTGTAATGGTCCAATCTTCAAATTTATATCCTGGAGGAACGAAAGCTTGAACAGAGTCTATGATCATAAAATTTCTGTATTCAAAAGGGAACGCATTGCGAAAGATGCCTCCCGACGGATGCAGCGCTACATAGAAAGACGCACGTTCTTTGCACTGCACATTGGCGGGAATAGTGAATTGATATTCTCTTCTCTTCCCTACGATAGTGGAGGCGCTACCATAACCTTCACACCAATAAATCATCGTACTGTCGAGTGAATTAGGATCGGTTTTGAAGGCATCACCTGCATCAGCTCTGGTGTTGTCAGTTGCGGTATTGCGTTCGCCAGTGAGGTATATGATATTGTTAAACGAGTTAAGCAAGATACTGGAGTTATCTCTCTCGAACCATGGATCTGTTGTTGTGGGAGGATTACTCAAGTACAAGGAAGAAGGCTCAAGTATATTATATACACATAGGATTCGTATGCCATCGTTTGGAGCATATTTATATGCTGGATCAATACCGTATTTGTGTAAAGAGTCCAGGCTTAAATCAAAGAAGAATTGAGCATTGGAAAGCGTATCTTTTGGATTTGGAATTTTTGTAACGCACGACAAAGGAAGCATTACGCTATCGACACCACTTGTGATCGCTGTCTTATCGAAATCGGTAATAAATACTTTTATGCTGTTAATGTTAAATAGCTTACCAAAAGAAATATCATTTATTAAATAGCTATAGTTAAACTCAAACGGTGCCGGACCTGTGGTCGCTAAATCATGAGCGGTCTTTCCTAAAAGTGGATCTCCATCCTGGAAGTAGGCGATTAATTCTGTTTGCAATGTGTCGCCGGGAATACAACGGTTGTTTTTAATTTTTGATCGGTCCGCCGCTGTATACGTCAAGTTGTCTGGCAATCGATTATTGTCGTTGTCTTTCTCCCCCAAATTAATTCGCATGGCGGTATGTGATGTAGCTACCCAGCCAGGGGTAATGCAGCCCGGGCAATGCACACTAATCAGTGTAGTAGTACTGGCCAATAAAATTTCACACGTTTGGTTGCAGGTCATATCCGGAATCAAAAGAAAATCCTGAGTGAATCTGGAAGAGGGAACCTTTGCGGGACATACCGCTTTTAAATTGAACAACACCGATGAGTTTCTCATGAAGCGTCCAAAAAAAGTGTGATCAGTGATGAAGGTATCTGGTAATATAAAAGTAGCTTCTAAAAAAGGATCGTTGTAACCATCTACACCGACGCCGGCTATCAGTTGTTCTGAAGTAGGACTTAGCGTATAGCCGTATACAGAAGACAGTTTTAAAGTATTGGGTACATAGACCAATCCGGTATCGAGCTTTATTCTTATTTTAAAGGCCGCATTGTCGACATGTAATCGATAAAAATCGGTTGTAAAATCATTGTTAAAAATCTCAAATGTTTTCACGTCGTCTTCGTGCATGTCCGTGATGATGGGCTCGTAAAACTGGCGCAGGTATAGAATATTGTTGTTAGGGCTTGTGCTATTTGTAGAAAAACTTTCTTCCTTGCATTCGTCTTTGTAGTCTACACTCAAATACCATGTTTCAAAGGTAAGATCCACGTTGCTTGTATCATCACCCGGACAACATTGAAAACCTTCTGCTTCTACCTGAAAAGAATCATCGGGCATTAAAGATTCAAATTCGAAGTCCCATTCATATAAAGGATCAGCAATTGTACAAGTGTGTTGAAAGGTCTGTATTAAAGGAATGGTAGGATAAAGTGTACCCACGGAAGAACCAAGGAGCAGCATGCCTGTGGTATCTTTTAAGACGAGTGAGTTCTTGCTGATGTAGGTATACGTATTGTAATCCGTGGCTCGAAGTTTAAATTTCAAACCTGTTGCAGGCCGTGTGCCCTGGTTCTTTATCGTGTATACATATTTGGTTTTCGAACCCATGCAGTTGGATTCAGGAACGGCTGTCCAGTTGATGACGACATCAGGTTTCTTCTTGTTTTTCAACACTTGTGCAATGATGGGGTAAGGTGTTATTTTATTGCACAGGGCATTGTTGCAGCTCCAATCAATGTAGATGGAAGATTTACCTTCATCTTCTACAATACATTTTGTAACAATTACTTTTTCAATGATCACAATCGAATCACCATTCATAATATTGGAAAACTTACCTTTGAAGATGTAGGTGGAGTCGTTTGTCGTTCCTGCTGAAGATAAGGTATAGCCAGTGTTGGTGCTGTATATGGATTCTATAGAAATGAATTCTCCAAAAACATCTTTTAGTTGTACATAACCGTCAAACTTTCCACCACCTGTATTGGTCAAAATAATTTTTCTTGTAATGGTATCTCCAAGAAAAGCAGAGGTGAGTCGGTTAGAAAAAAGTGTTTCGTCATAGGTCAAACAAGGAGATCCTAAAATGCTGGTATTGTAAAAAAAAGTTTCTTTGCTGTTATACTTCAAGGCCAGTGTATCTGTAGTAGAAAGAAATGTGCCACAACCACTAAGGTCGCAGGATCTCGTGGAAACCATTTTTACATTGATGTCAAATAAACCGGTGTTGGTAAGCAGCGTATCGAAAACAATCTTGACTTTGTTCCCTGTTGCGCTCATGATGATTTTGCTATCTGGCAGAGAAGTGGTAAATGCGCTGGCCTGCATGGCACTGTTGAGTTGAAACTCCGCAATGATCGGATAAATATCTATGGAAGAAGTATTGTTTAATGAAATTTTCAAATAGCTTTCCCCACAGGCATTGTAGCCATCTGCATAGGTAAATGTAGCCTTCAACTGTGCATGACTGGTTGGCGAAAGAAAAATAAAAACAAATGCACTAAAAATAAACCGTAAGAATGTTTTCATAAAAACTAAAATTCTGGGAAAGAGCTTCCCGTACAACTCTTGATACGTGTAATAACAAAAATGTAACAGGGAGAGAACTAAACAAACTGGTCTGTTACAAGGTAAAGAAAAGACACAATTTGTTTGTGCTTATAGTGGCTCCGGCAGGAATCGAACCTGCATCTAGAGTTTAGGAAACTCCTATTCTATCCATTGAACTACGATGCCTTGAAGGCACAAAAATAAAGATTATTTAGCCTTAATACAAGTAGTTAGGGTAGATCGCTTTGTATTTCTCTTTTACTATTCGGGCAATGGTTTCTCTTAAAACAGCAACATTGGTGTGGTCTTTTGCGGAGATGAATAATACCTCACTTGAATGTGCGGAGTGTCCTTTTTGGAAATTTAGCCAGAACGCTGCAGGCTCAATAGGTTCAACATCTTCAGGATATTGATAGGCATCAATTTTATTGAAAACCAGTAAAACAGGTTTATCCCCGGCACCGATTTCTGCCAGTGTTTTATTGACCACAAGTATATGATCTTCAAAGGCTGGATTAGAAACATCTACGATATGAATCAAAAGATCGGCTTCTCTTACTTCATCCAATGTAGATTTAAAACTTTCCACCAGACTGTGTGGTAGTTTTCTAATGAACCCTACCGTATCAGAAATCAGAAATGGAATATTATCCAATACCATTTTTCGCACCGTGGAATCAAGTGTTGCAAACAATTTGTTTTCTGCCAGTACGTCTGCTTTTGAAAGCAAATTCATGACCGTTGATTTCCCTGCATTGGTATAGCCAACAAGAGAGATTCGGATTGATTCGGACCTCGCCTTTCGCTGGGTTTGAGCTTGCTTGTCGATCTTCAACAATTGTTCTTTCAGTAAAGTGATCCTTGCCTTGATGTTGCGTCGATCGGTTTCTATTTCTTTTTCTCCAGAACCACCTCTTGTGCCTGTTGCCCCACGTTGACGCTCCAAGTGGGTCCACATGTTAGTCAGGCGGGGAAGTAAATATTCATACCGTGCCAGTTCTACTTGTGTTTTTGCTTGTGCTGTTTTAGCTCTGATGAGAAAAATTTCGAGGATGAGAAGACTTCTGTCAAAGACTGTTTTCTTCAATTCATTTTCGATGTTTCGCAATTGAGAAGGAGAAAGATCATCGTCGAAGATGACCGTCTCCGCAGGATATTCCTCTAGAAACAAACGAATTTCTTCCAGCTTTCCTTTTCCTACAAACGTTCTGGAATCAGGCCTGTGAAGCTTTTGAGTAAATGTTTTAAGCGTAGAATAGCCGGCAGTCTCTGCAAGAAATGCCAGCTCTTCCAATTCATCTTTGATTCTCCATTCGGGTGTTTGGTTACCATTAACGGAAACCAGAATGGTTTTATCTTTGTAATAGGTTACGTCTTTTTTTCCTGTCATTTGGTTTTTAATCCTTCTGCATACGTTGCTACTGCTTCTATCTCCTGTTCACTCAATTGACCTTCGTATGGCTGCATCAACCCTTTACCTTTAGAAATGATTTGTACTACTTCCTGATGATTCAATTTACTTTGACTTAAATCTTTGGCTCCGGATGCACCAAGCTTACCGTCTTGTCCGTGACAAGCAGAACATACCTGCGTGAAAATTGCTTTACCATTTTGCAGTGCCACTTCTTTGTTTTGATCGAGAATGGCATTGCTGGCGGCGGGAGTATTTGTTGTGTCCGGAGCAACAGCTGTCGTGCCAGGCTGTACGATTATTTTTTCTTTTTGAAAAGTGAGGCTGTTGGTTTCCGCTACGCCAAAGTTATAGACGAAGATAGCCATAGTCAGTAGCCCTAATACTTTGTTCTCTTTTTTCATACTGATGATGCCTAAAGGGATAGCAATTAAAGTCAGTACAAGTTTACCGATCAGGTATGGAGCCAGTGAATGCAAAGCATAAAGCAGATAGCCACCCGTAATCAAAATAAGACTTCCAAGAATCATGTCAACCACTTTGGTTTTTTGACGCAGGGAAGTAAGCGCTTCTTTCTTGTTAGCGAGCAACAAAATAAGTTTGTAACCGAAGAAGAGCATGAAGAGTACAACAACTGTAACGTGCAGGTGAAGAAAGCCTTTTGCCATAAGAATTTGTTTGAGTGAGAGAAGTCATAGAAGACAGACAAACTTAAGGTATTTTTTTCATTTTTTCATTTTGATTTGAGTGAAAGAACCAGTGCTGAATTATTGTCAAACCCATGTTAAAGTGGCATATATATCCCATATTTATGAATCGAAATCACAAATAATACTTATATTTGGCTGTATTCTGTTCGCATGGAAATAAAAGAGTTAAGCATAAAAGGGTTGTTCGAAATTACGCCCAAGGTATTTGAGGACGATAGAGGATTCTTTTTCGAAGCATTTAATGAAGGCGCCTTTCAATCGGCCGGTTTACCTTATCATTTTGTACAAGACAATCAATCGTATTCCAGCAAAGGAGTTCTCAGAGGATTACATTTTCAAAAGGCTCCTTTTGCCCAAGGAAAACTTGTACGGGTACTGAGTGGAAGTATCATTGATGTGGTCGTTGACTTGAGAAAAGGATCTGAATCGTTTGGTAAGCACTTACTAATCCCCATTGATTCGGATAAACAAAACATGGTATATGTACCGGAAGGCTTTGCGCATGGCTTTATAACCTTGACAGAAAGCATGGTGATGTACAAGTGTACCAAAAGGTACGATAAAAATTCAGATGGCGGGATACGATGGAACGATCCGGATCTGGGAATTAACTGGGACAACAGCCATCCTATTCTTTCAGAGAAAGATGCCGTATTACCACGTTTGAAAGATATTGTCCATGATTTAGCTTTTTAAAACAGATGAAATTTACGAGAGCACTTTTTTTCTTTTTTGGGACATTGCAGGTAGCGCTATGGATGTCGTCATGCGTAAGAAATGAATATCGTTTGTTCAGAACAGATCAGAGTTTTATGAATGATTCTATTCAAAAAGTTTTGAAAGAAGATAAGACTCCGATATTTACGATTCGCAAAAATGACATCATTGAATTGAATGTATACAGTAGCAAAGGCGAAAGAATCATTGATCCGGATCAGGAATATTTAATGGCATCTAAAAATAATGTCTCACCGCTTACGAAAACAGAACAATATCTTGTTCAAAAAGACGGGTCTGTTTTTTTGCCCATGGTTGGCAAAGTATATCTGGAGGGCCTTTATGTCACGGTAGCAGACAGCTTACTGTCGACTCGCTACAACGAATTTTACAAAGACTCTTATGTAAAAACACACCTCATCAATAAACGCATCATTGTGATAGGACCTGCAGGAGCGAAAGTCATTAAACTGGAAAATGAAAATGTAAATTTAGTGGAAGCGATGGCTCTTTACGGTGGACTGAATGAAAACATGCGTACCGATCGCATTCGGTTATTGAGAGGAAACCTTTCCAATCCAGATGTACAGCTGATCAACCTTTCTACCATTGATGGAATGAGAAAGGCTCAACATAAACTTCTTCCTGGTGACATCATTTATATAGAGCCGATCAAGCGCGTATTTAGAGAAACCATGACAGATATTCTTCCTGCCATTAGTTTAACGGTAAGTTTATTGACTTTGCTAGTGTTAATCAATAGATAGATTTTACATGAGTGATATAATAAATCCTAATTCACCTACGGAATCGTCAGAAGTCTTCTCGCAAGAGTTTGACGTGACGAGAATGATTGTTGTCTTTCGGAAGAACTTGATTTGGATTGTGCTTATTCTAATTTGTTCTATACTCGGGGCGTATTTTTTTATTCGTTATACGAAGCCGTTGTTTGAATCTAAATCTCAGTTGAAGCTTGATTCCAATAACGAAGCAAGGTCAGCAGGACTTTCCAAAATCGATCCTTCACTGGAAGATTATTCTGCGGCATCTAAGGTAGCCGGCGAAGTAGAGTTCATCAAATCACCTCTTGTATTGAACGGGATCAACTCCAGAGCAGCTCTCGGTATCGGTTACTTTGCCTTGGGTGATATTTTATTTGAAGAACGTTTTCAAAACAATCCAATTGTTCTGGACTATACAGTCATTGATCCTGCGCTATTCAATCAACGCATTAACATTACGATTGAATCGCCTACGGAATACAAATATTCATACGTTTGGAAGGAAGAAACAATAGAAGGCAGTGCTACTTTTGGAAACATGATCACAACGGAGGGACTGGTGTTTAAGATCAATAAAACTCCTTTTCTTGCAAACGAAGCAAAGACAAACACAAAAGATTTTTTCTGTATTGTATACAGTCCGCAATTTATTGAAAACTACTTGAGCCAAAATCTCACTGTGGAGATTGACAACATAGAAGCAAGAATAATTTCAATAGGGTTTAAAGATTATAACAAAAACAAAGCGGCGTATATCGTTAACTTGATAGATTCAGTATACCTTGAAAAAACAGTTGAATTGAAAACGTCGAAACACGAGAAGACATTAAACTTCTTGAAAAGCTCTTTAAGCAAAACAGAATCAAACCTGTTGGACGCAGAAGAAGACCTCGAAGATTTTCTTAAAAAGAATAAAAGCGGTGAACTCAAAACATTGTATGAAAGAGTTTATACAAAGATAGATGAACTGGAAAAAGATAAAACAGCATTGCTTCGACAGTTATATATATTCAAAGACCTGGAAGAATCGATAGAAAAAGAACATGAACTAGAGTCTTTTTTCCCTGCTCTCGTAGGTATCCAGGATCCACAACTCATCAAGTCTCTGGAAGAGTACAATACATTGAGAATGGATATGCTCAGGATAAAAGCTGCGCAGAGTCCAAGTACGTATGTGTATAGACGCAAGCAAAACATGCTGAATAATTCTAAGCTATCCGTACTGAATCAATTGAGTCAAAATAAACATGTACTGCAAAAAGAAGTTTTCAATATCAATTCTTCCATATTTAAACTGGAAAGTCAGATTGTGGATCTGCCAACAAAAGAAACAGAGCTTGCCAGATTAAAAAGACACTACGATATTTATGAAAAATTCTATTTGCTGTTGCTGGAAAAAGAAACAGAGTTTGAAATAGCCAGAGCTGGAGCGATTCCCAATTTCGTTATACTTTCCCAAGCATCTCTATCGCCTATTCCTGTATTTCCTCAGTCGCAAATGGCTTACGGTTTTGCTATTGGTTTTGGCGTATTGCTCAGCCTCATGCTGGTGTCCATCAGTTATCTTCTGGATTCTTCTTTGAGTTCTCTTAAAGAAATAGAGTCAGGTCTCCCATTGCCTGTGCTCGGGGGTATTCCAGAGTACCGTAAAGAAAAAATGGATGTTTCCAGATTGGTTGTGGATCAAAATCCAAAATCACAAATCAGTGAAGCACTCCGGTCTATTCGTACCAGTCTTGACTTCATGTCAACAACGAGAGGTAAGAAAAAAACAATTTCCATTACGTCAACTATCAGTGGGGAAGGTAAAACATTTGTTGCCGTTAACCTTGCCGGCATTTTATCTCAATCAGGATTGAAAGTGGTTTTGCTTGACTTGGATATGCGCAAACCTAAGGTGCATCTTTCCTTTGGAGTAGACAACGACAAAGGCATGAGCACGCTGCTCATCGGTAAACATACCATTCAGGAGTGCATCAAAGAGAC
The DNA here is from genome assembly GCA_028288365.1 of Chitinophagaceae bacterium. Lineage (GTDB taxonomy): Bacteria > Bacteroidota > Bacteroidia > Cytophagales > Cytophagaceae > JACMQM01. The sequence goes on from JAQBNU010000085.1 coordinate 22,771, forward strand.
GAGCATGCCTAACTTGTATTTCATTCCATCTGGTCCTACTCCACCTAATCCTTCAGAACTTATTTTGCGTGATGAGTTTAAAGAGTTGGTTGATAAACTGCATGAGACATATGATATTGTTTTCATAGATTCTCCACCGGTTGGTCTTGTAACAGACGGTATTTTGATCATGAAGCATGTGGATGTGGCATTGTATGTATTGCGTATCAATTACTCCAAAAGGTCATTCAAAGCGAACCTGAACAAGCTGGTTCAAACCGCCAACTTCAAGCAAATGGGCGTGATTGTAAATGCAGTTCAGAACATACACACCTACGGCTATGGCTACGGTTACGGCTATGGTTATTATGAGAATGGCAAAAAGGAAAGTTCACAATTTACAGTCGTGGATTGGATAAAAAAGATTTTAAGAATTAAAGGATAAGGATAAACGTGTTCTCGGGACTGTTTAAGAAAAAAAAAGAAGTAGGAGTCGTTCCGCCATTGAGGGCTGATATGCATTCGCATTTGCTTCCCGGTATCGACGATGGGGTAGAAGATCTTGAACAATCTTTGCAAACCATAAAATCTCTCATGGCATTGGGTTATGAAACACTCATTACCACTCCACATGTAATGGGAGGAGTATACAATAACGATGCTGCAACCATTATAAAAAAAAGAGATGAACTGCGTGCGTATGCGACTAGTCATGGCATCAATATAAAAATAGAAGCATCAGCAGAATATTTTTTAGATGAGCTTTTCATGGATATGTTGAAGAATGATAAGAGCAAGTTGTTGCCTTTTGGTGATCAATATATTTTGATAGAAACCTCTTTTATGTATTCATCTCCTTACTTGGACGAAGCCATTTTTCTCTTGCAGGCATCAGGCTATAAACCAATATTGGCGCACCCTGAGCGATACATATACTTGCACGAAGATTGGTCAAGATACTGTGAATTGCACGATAAAGGATTGATGTTTCAATTGAACTTGTCGTCCATTACAGGTTATTATTCTCCCATGGTAAAAAAGATAGCCAGAAAACTTATCGATGCTAAAATAATCGATTGGGTGGGAACAGATTGTCATGGGGAAAGACATATTCCTGTTTTGGAAAAAGCAGTGAAAGACGAATATTATAGAAAGGTCATGACTTTACCTTTACTAAACGCTAAGCTTGTTTCATGATTCTCATCACTGGCTGTAACGGATCATTAGGAAGTCAGCTGGCCACAAGCCTTACCGCTGAAGGTGAAAAAGTAAGAGCTTATATAAGACCTGGTGCAGACCTGAGTCTGATTCCAATTTCTATAAAAGACAAAATAGAATGGTGCGAAGGAAGTCTGTTTGATTCCTATGCATTGGGCAATGCGCTGGAAGGCGTAGAAAAAATAGTGCATACTGCAGCAGTCGTTTCTTTTTCTCCAGCAAGGAGAAAAGAAATGTTCCGAACAAATGTGGAAGGCACAGCAACATTAGTCAATGAAGCACTCGTTGCCGGAGTGAAACAATTTATTCATATCAGTTCCGTCGCTGCACTTGGAAGACCAGTCAATAAATCAGCGATTGATGAAACAGACTTGTGGGTAGAATCTGAGAACAATACCAACTATGCGAAATCAAAATACTTGGCAGAACTGGAAGTGTTCCGGGGCTTCGAAGAAGGATTAAATGGATTTGTGCTAAACCCTTCTGTCATCCTTTGTCCAGGCGATATTCAGAAGAGCAGTACGAAATTATTTGGATATGTTCTCAAGGGTGCTGAGTATTATACAGAAGGTGAACTTAACTATGTGGACGTCAGGGATGTTTGTACCGTCCTGACTCAGTTGATGAAACAAGAGGTAAATGGCGAGCGATTCATTCTGAATGCAGGCCGTGTCAGGTACAAATATTTTTTCGAATTGGTCGCCAAAGAATTCAGTAAAAGACCTCCTTCCAAATTGGCCAGCGCATGGGTAAAAGAACTCATTTGGAGGATAGAATACATGCGTTCATTGATATCGGGCTCAGAGCCGCTCATTACAAAGGAAACGGCTCGTTTATCTGGACATCATCATGAATTCAGTAACCAAAAGATAAAAGCAGTGCTAAACCATCCCTTTCACACCATTGAGGAATCTGTTCATTGGGTATGTGAAGAGCTTATGAAACAGCCTGCTGTTCATAACTTGTTGTAAAAGCTATACAAAGCAAAAGCTTATTTTTAGTAGCTTTAAATAAACCAATTCATTCAGCTATTCGTTGTACCAATAGTATGGGCAAAAGAAACAGAACGTCTCAGGAAGATTTGAAGGCTGTGAAGAGTTTTGAAGAAAGTCTTCAGAAAGGGGAACAGCTTTTTTTGGATGTGTCCATCTACGAAATCATCGTACATTTTTATCTGGAACATGCGAAGATCAACAAAGCATTAAAAGCAGCCACTATTGGTTTTGAACAACATCCGTTTTCTTCGGAAATGATGGTGTTAAAGGCGACGGCTTTGCTAAGCAAAGGTTATTACGACAAAGCGGAAGAGTTGATTGATAAAGTAGAACTCTATCAACCCAACGATTTAGAAACCATCATGCTGCGTATTCAATACCTGAGTTTGCAGGAGCAGTACGAAGAGGCCAGCAATTACATCAATGAGAAAATGCTATTGGCAGATAGCGAAGATCGTGCCGAGCTGTATGTCGCGCTAGCCGGCATTCTTCAGGACTGGGGTAAATTTGACGAAGCCATCACTTACTATCAACAAGCATTAGCCATTGATGCTACAATAGAAGAAGCCATCTATGATCTCTCCTACTGTCTTGAAATATTGGACCGTCAGGAAGAAGCCATTGCACTCTTTCAAACCATCATCGACAAAGATCCTTATTCTTGTGATGCCTGGTTTTGTTTAGGCATTGCCTATCTCAAACTGGAAGACAACAGCAAAGCAAAAGATGCCTATGAATTTGCTATTGCCATCAACGACAATTTCGCTCCCGCACATTTCAACCTGGGAGAGCTTTGTGTGTTTGAAGAAAATTACGAGCAAGCCTTAGAACATTTCAACAAAACATTGAGTCTGGAAGGACCTGGTCCGGACATATACTACAGCATTGCGTTTTGTATGGAACGTTTGGCAAAGTATGGCAAAGCCATCGAGTTCTACCGCAAAGCTTCTAAGATCAACGTGTTTTACGACGAAGCCTATTATGGCATTGGCCGTTGCCTTGAAGCACAGGACAAGCCTTACGAAGCCATTCACTTTTATGGTAAAGCCATCAAGCTCGATCATTATAATCCATCTTACTGGCTGGCGAAAGCAGATGCCGAATACAGAACGGGAAACGTGACATCTAGCTTGGAAGCCTACCAAGAGGCTTGCGTGTTAGACCCCACAAATCCGGAAATATGGAAAAACTGGAGCTTTGTGCATTTTGAGATGGGAAATTTTGCAGAGGCCTATGACCTCGTCATGGCAGGAATAGAGGAGCTTCCAGAAGAAGCAGAGCTGTATTACAGAGCCGTTGTCTATCTTATTAGTGCAGGTAAATACAAAGAAGCCTTTACTTATTTAGAAAATGCGTTAATTTTGAACTTTGAAATGCATCATATCCTCTTTGAATTCTTTCCGAGACTAGAAACACAAAAGGGATTATATAAAATTATTGATCAGTATAGAAAATAGCGTGCATGTACGACAATTTTAAGTTATCACAGATTCCAACACGCACACTGAAGCCAAGACAAGATGGTTTTACCATGGTGATGGATAAAGGGTTGAGTATTCGTGAAGTGGAAGATCTCCTGGATGTAGCAAGCGATTATATTGATATAGTAAAATTAGGTTGGGCTACATCCTATGTCACGCCTAAGCTGAAGGAGAAATTAGCAGTATACAAAGCGGCAGGTATTCCTACTTATTTCGGTGGTACTTTGTTTGAAGCATTTATTATTCGCAATCAGTTTGAAGAATACCGCAAAATACTGGACAAATTTGATATGCCTTTTGCGGAAGTATCCGACGGTTCTGTCGACATGAATCACGATCAGAAATGTGAATACATCAAGACATTGGCGAAACAAGTGACGGTGTTGTCTGAAGTAGGTTCTAAAGACGTAGAAAAAATCATTCCTCCTTACAAGTGGATTCAACTTATGCAATCAGAACTGGACGCTGGTGCATGGAAAGTAATCGGTGAAGCTAGAGAAGGTGGAAACGTAGGGCTGTTCAGGTCTTCAGGCGAAGTAAGATCTGGTTTGGTTGAAGAAATATTGACACAAATCCCTTCAGAAAAGATCATTTGGGAAGCACCACAAAGAGATCAGCAAGTATGGTTCATCAAATTATTAGGCACCAATGTCAACCTGGGTAATATTGCTCCGCATGAAGTCATTCCGGTAGAAACATTGCGCCTTGGTATCAGAAGCGATACGTTTGATTATTTTCTTGATAAATAACCCTCATGGAGTTCTTTTCTTATTTTATTGATTTGTTTTTGCACCTCGACAAACACCTGGATACATTTGTTTCCAATTATGGTGTGTTCACTTATCTCATTTTATTCTTCATCATTTTTGCAGAAACAGGTCTTGTCGTTACACCTTTCTTACCGGGCGATTCACTGTTGTTTGCAGCCGGCGCCATTGCTGCAAGACCAGATGGACTGGATCCTTTTCTTTTGATTGTATTGCTACTGGTCGCTGCGATCTTAGGCGACGGTGTCAATTATTTGATAGGAAAATATTTGGGTCCAAGAGTCTTTTCACGCGAGTATCGTTTTTTGAAAAAAGAACATTTACTCCGCACACAGGATTTTTATGAGAAGCACGGTGGTAAAGCCATCATCATTGCCCGCTTCATTCCGATCATCCGTACCTTCGCACCCTTCATAGCAGGTGTGGGTTCTATGAATTATTCCCGATTTGTGATCTATAATATTGTAGGAGCGGTAGCATGGATCGTGTCGTTTGTGGTGTTGGGTTACCTCGTGGGAGACAATGTATATGTCAAAAAGAATTTCACACTGGTGATCTTCGGAATTATCTTCATCTCTATACTTCCTGCTATCTATCAGGCTTTCGCATCGCGCAAACGCGCAGCCTAATCGCTAAACGTTTTTAACATGAAACAATTCGGCCTGATTGGTTATCCATTGAGTCATTCGTTTTCTAAAAAATATTTTTCTGAGAAATTCGCGAAAGAATCGATTGCAGATGCGCATTACGAACTCTATGAACTCCCATCTTTAGAAGGATTCAGAGCATGGATGGAAAATGTAGTCGATCTCAAAGGATTGAATGTTACCATTCCTTACAAACAAGAAGTCATCCCTTTTTTAGATCAACTCAATGAAAAGGCCAAAGCGATTGGCGCGGTCAATGTCATCAAGAAAGAAAAGGACGGAACATATACCGGTTATAATTCCGATTACTATGGATTCAAATTGTCTCTGGAGAATTTTTTAGGAGATACAAAAGTAGCTCAAGCATTAGTACTCGGCACCGGTGGAGCATCTAAAGCGGTGGTAGTGGCACTGCAGGATATGGGTATTGCTCCTCAATACGTATCGCGTGTGGCTGGTAATCATGCCATCGCCTACGAAGACATTACAGCGGATGTGTTGGCTTCACATAGGCTCATCATCAATACCTCTCCTGTCGGAATGTATCCGCACGTTGATCAATGTCCATCGTTACCTTACGAGGGATTGAGTGCGGGACATTATCTCTATGACCTTGTTTATAATCCTGCTGAAACTTTATTCATGAAAAAAGGGTTAGATAAAGGCGCGAAGGTAAAGAACGGCCTGGACATGCTGATGCTGCAGGCAGAGAAAGCCTGGCAAATCTGGAACAGTTAAATCTGAATATTCATGAGTGAATTTAAATTGGTTTCTCCCTACAAACCCACCGGAGATCAGCCGCAAGCTATCCGTGAATTGGTAACTGGTATCAACAAAGGCGATGAGGCGCAGGTATTACTAGGTGTAACGGGTTCGGGTAAAACATTTACCATGGCCAATGTCATTGCGCAAACCGGTAAAACCACCTTGGTACTCAGTCATAATAAAACGCTGGCGGCTCAGCTGTACGGGGAATTCAAACAATTTTTTCCAGAGAACTTAGTCGAGTATTTTATTTCGTATTACGACTACTACCAACCCGAAGCTTACATTCCTTCTTCGAACGTTTACATAGAAAAAGATCTTTCCATCAACCAGGAAATTGAAAAACTCAGACTCCGCTCTACTTCGGCCCTCATGTCGGGCAGGCGGGACGTGATTGTCGTGGCTTCTGTATCTTGCATATACGGTATCGGTAATCCCGATGAATTCAGAAACAGCATTGTGAATGTGAAGAAAGGAGAAATCGTTTCGCGCAATCAACTGCTGTATAGTTTTGTCCAGATCTTGTACAACCGCACGGCGGTGGAGTTGACAAGAGGTACGTTCAGGGTCAAAGGTGATACCATCGATATTTTCCCTGCCTATGCAGACTTCGCTTACCGCATCGTATTGTGGGGAGATGAAGTGGAACAAGTGCAAACCATTGATCCGAACTCTGGAAGAAAATTATCGGACGAACCACACATGGTATTGTTCCCGGCCAACATTTTCGTGACAGGAAAAGATTCCATGGAAAGAGCCATCTTCCAGATTCAGGATGATCTGGTGAAGCAAATGAATTTGTTTGAAGGAGAAGGTCGTTTTCTTGAATCGAAAAGAATTAAAGAACGCACCGAGTATGACCTCGAGATGATGCGTGAATTGGGCTATTGCTCAGGGATAGAAAATTATTCGCGCTACTTCGATCAACGCAAAGCAGGAGATAGACCTTTCTGTTTATTGGATTACTTACCTAACGATTACCTGATGGTCGTGGATGAAAGTCACGTGACCATTCCGCAAGTGAAAGCCATGTGGGGCGGAGACCGCTCACGCAAAGTGAATCTGGTGGACTATGGTTTCCGTTTGCCTTCGGCATTGGACAACCGTCCGCTGAAGTTTGATGAATTTGAACACATGATTCCGCAAGTGGTGTATGTAAGTGCTACACCTGCCGATTATGAAATGAAACGTACAGAAGGCGTTGTTGTGGAACAAGTCATTCGTCCTACAGGCTTACTGGACCCTGAGATTGTGGTGCGTCCAAGCTTGAACCAGTTGGACAATTTGTTGGATGAAATCAACGAACGCATTGAAATGGGCGATCGCATTTTGGTGACGACGTTAACCAAACGCATGGCGGAAGAATTGTCCCGCTACCTGGATCGCCTCAACATCAAGACACGTTATATACATTCCGAAATCAAGACCTTAGAGCGAGTAGAAATCCTGAGAGAGTTACGTTTGGGGATATTCGATGTACTGGTGGGTGTCAATTTATTAAGAGAAGGACTGGATTTACCGAAGGTTTCTCTCGTAGCCATTCTGGATGCCGATAAAGAAGGATTTTTAAGGAATGTCCGTTCCCTGGTCCAAACCATTGGACGGGCGGCAAGAAACAGTAATGGTAAAGTGATCATGTATGCGGACAAGATGACGGACTCTATGGAAGAGGCGATCAGCGAAACCAACAGACGACGCTCCATACAGATTGAATATAACCTCAAGCATGGCATTACTCCGATCACCGTGACCAAATCCAAAGAACAAATCATGGAACAGACGCGTGTGGTCAACGTAAATGGCAAAAGTAATAATTACGGCGTTTCTGAGCATGATATGCCTTCGCAGGTAGCTGATCCGATTGTGGCTTATCTATCTGTACCAGAATTGGAAAAGCTCTTGAATAAAGCCAGACAGGACATGGACAATGCGGCCAAAGACTTAAACTTCTCTGCTGCTGCCAAATACAGAGACGAGTTTTTTGCGATTGAACAAGTCATAAAGGAGAAGAAAGCAAATCGTTAAATCCAGAAAGGGATATGTTATTTAATGTACTGTTTGGACCATTTTAGGCAAAAAAGTTGAAATAGTTTTGGAAATTATAGAATGCATGCATATACTTGCAGCGTTAATTTTAGTGAAACTCTAAATTCACCTTTTAAAACTAAACTTAAAAAAACATGAAAAAAGTATTACTAACTCTCGTTGCTCTTGTTGCTGCTGTGTCCGCTAACGCACAGATTAAAAACGACAAAGGTACTTTTACTAAGCCTGTTGCTGGTAATCTATTGATCGAATTGCAAGTATCTCCAAACGTTATTGGTGGTGGACAATTCAATTTGAACGACCCATTCTTGCAAAACTTAACTAATGGTTTGGATACTGCAGGTATCAATACTGCTGCAGCTGGTAACACACAATCATTCTCTAGCCTTAAAACAAATGTTTCTCCAATGTTGAAAGGTCGTTATTTTCTTTCTGACAACTCTGCTTTAAGACTTCAGGTAGGATTTATCACTGCTTCTAGAACGTCTAAAGACAAAGTTGGTAACAACAGCACTACATCAAAAGTGAGCAGAAACGGTATTGCTATAGCAATCGGTTATGAAAAACATTTCTCAGGTGCTGAGAGATTGTCTACTTATGCTGGTGCTGACCTTTTGTTAGGTATCGCTGGTTCTAAGGCTTCATACAATGATGGTAACAATACTTTCAGTGGTAAACAAAGTACTTTTGGTATCGGTTTGAGAGCTGTAACTGGTTTCGATTACTACATCATTCCAAAAGTATACTTAGGAGCTGAACTTGGTCTTGGTATCAGCTATGATACTTATGGTGTGATTAAACAATCTGGTCCTGGTACTTCAAATGGCAATGCTAAATCTTCTGATTTCGCTATCACTCCATTCGTTGTTCCTGCTTTCCGTCTAGGTTACAACTTCTAGTCAAAAGCTAATCTTAATTTAAAAGTCTCCTGCTGAAATGCAGGAGACTTTTTTTATGTCCAAAATGGTAGGATCAAAGACGAATGATGAAATGAGAAAAGAGAGGGTATTGTACGGATACTGTATAGGTCAAGTATGGATACTGTATAGGTAGTGTATGGATAGTGTATGGACTACAAATGTTATGTTAAATAGGAAGCAGAATTCACTTGCCTCTTTATAAAAATAAAAACCCCGATCAGACGATCGGGGTTTTGTTATACTACCTAAGGGTAGAAATAATTACTTTGTCGCTTTCGCCAACAACTCATTGACTTTGGTCCAGTTCACGACGTTCCAGAAGGCAGCGATATAATCCGGGCGACGGTTTTGGTATTTCAAGTAATAAGCATGTTCCCATACATCTAAACCTAGGATTGGCGTGCCTTTTACTTCGGCTACATCCATCAAAGGATTGTCTTGATTAGGAGTAGAAGTGATAGCTAACGAACCGTCTTCTTTCACGATCAACCATGCCCATCCTGATCCGAAACGAGTTGCGCCGGCATTGGCAAACTCTTCTTTGAATTTATCGAATGATGTGAAGGCTTTATTGATGGCTTCAGCTACAGCACCGGTTGGTGCACCTCCACCTGATGGAGAAAGTAAAGTCCAGAACAACGAATGGTTGTAATGTCCACCTCCGTTGTTTCTAATAGCAGCAGAAGTTTTGCTGATGTTTTTCAACAGTTCTTCCAAAGACTTATTTGCCCAGTCAGAACCTTCTAATGCTTTGTTCAGGTTGGTTACATAAGCGTTATGGTGTTTACCATGGTGGATCTCCATGGTAGCTTGATCAATGTTGGGCTCTAATGCATTGCTTGCATAAGGAAGAGCAGGTAATTCAAATGCCATAGTTGTATGTGGGTTTTTAAGTGAAATAATTTATTGTGCGATGTTCAAAGGTATATTAATTTCTAAGTTTAGTAAAGAATTCTTTTAACAGTTCTTCCGATTCTGTGGCATACAATCCAGACAAAATTTGTGCCGAAGGATGCACGATACTTTTGTTGAAGAAAGAGTAACCACGTTTCACATCGTGTGCACCGTATACTATTTTGGGAATCTGCGCCCAGAATGTCGCTCCTGCGCACATGCAACAAGGTTCTAGTGTGATGTACAATGTACATTCATTCAGGTATCTTGATCCTAAATAATTGCAGGCCGCTGTGATGGCCAGTACTTCTGCATGTGCCGTGGGATCTTTCAACTGTTCGGTTTGATTGTGTGCACGCGCAATGATGCGGTCTTTGCACACCACGACTGCCCCAACCGGCATCTCGTCCTGATCGAATGCTTTGCGCGCTTCTTTCAAGGCTTCGCGCATGTAGTGTTCATCACTTTGAACCGTTAGCATTCTTCTTTTGTGTTTTATTTTTGTTCAGTTGCTCAAGTACTGTTTTAGGACTTAATCCTCTTACTTCCGGTTGTGCGATACTAGGAATGGATCTACTTGCTCTGTTGGCATTGATGCGAATAGACTTCATGATCTTGTCCGCCACAGGTTTCCATTGCGCAGCTTCTCCGGATGGAGCGGTAAAGTTGAAGATTAGGATATGGTTGGCATTGCTGGGAATTAGATCACCAGACTCTTGCAGCGCTTCTACTTTGGTTTGTGCAAGAATGGTGAATTGGAAGTATTGGTACTTGGTTGTTTGGTCAAATGTAGAAATAAATTCAAAGACAGCATAAGGCCGACCGTTTACATACTCTACGGTGTCTTTTGTAAAGGTTACTTTTTCATAACTTTCTACAATCGTAGACTTATAAATTTTGTGCAACAAGTCAATGTCTACACCAGACCATCTGGACTTGCTGATGTTCAGGCCGAAGTCAACGGTTCTGTCTAAGCTGGTATAAAAGGATACTGGTTTTTTAGTAGAAGGATATCGTTGTCCAATGTCATCGTCTGACATGGGTAAAAAATCTTTTGGAAGCAAAATATTGATGCCATCTACCAAAGTAACGTTGTGCATTTTAGGAACATCCGAACACAAGAGGAAGAAGGCGAATAGGCCAATGCATAGGATAGATGAAAGATTGGGGTATGCTGTTTTTCTCATGGGTTAAAGATATTCAAATCTGTTCAGGGATTGAAAAAATGGAAAATATATTTGTTTCGAAAACAGATAACAGAAGCTCGCTTGCGTGAGGGATAGAAGCGTAAAGCCCGGAGCGAGGCTTTAAGTTGAATAATGCATTGCTGTAAGACCCGAGCGAGGACTAGCGGATAGCCCGGCCCGCAGGAACATTTGCCATTAAATCTGCAATAACAATAGCCTCTATCTCAAACGAAAAACGAAATAAATCTTACTTAAATACCCTTCCGGTAATTTTTATTCCCATTATACTGTTATATGTTTGTAGCACTAATACAGGCGGATTATGAATGTTGGTTTTTACAAATACCAGGGCACAGGCAACGATTTTATATTGATTGACGATCGGCAAAACCAATTTCCGTTGGGTAATGTCGCTTTGATTGAACACCTCTGCCACCGCCGATTTGGCATAGGAGCCGATGGATTGATTTTATTACGCAATCATTCTTCTTCTGATTTTGAAATGTTGTACCACAATTCAGATGGAAAGATTGGTTCCATGTGTGGAAATGGAGGAAGAGCAACGGTTCAGTTTGCACATGACCTTGGAGTAATAGGTGACAAAACGACCTTTATGGCAGCCGATGGATTGCATGAGGCTTATATAAAAGACCATTGGGTGCATTTAAAAATGTCAGATGTGTCAGGTGTAGAAAACAACGAGGGATTCTTTTTTATGAATACCGGTTCTCCGCATTATGTGGCTTGGGTAGAAAACCTGGATGATTTTCAAGTATTTGAGGAAGGGAAAAAAATCCGTTACAACGACAGGTTCCGCCAGCAGGGTACAAACGTCAATTTCATGGAGAAAGATGGCATGGTATTGAAGGTAAGGACTTACGAACGTGGAGTGGAAGATGAGACCTTTTCTTGTGGTACAGGTGTTACAGCTTGCGCCATTGCTGCGTCCTACAGCGGATCGACTTCACCTGTTCAGATTTCTACAAAAGGCGGGGATTTGGCCGTTTCTTTTGAACGTACAGGAGATGCCTTTCGGAATATCTACCTGATGGGTCCGGCAAAAAGAGTCTTTGAAGGTACCGTTGAACTGTCTTTATAGTTGTGGATTGGCCCGAACTTCATGAAAAAAATGTAAATTTATACTTCTATTATTTAAGTAGAACAAAGAGAAGCGCACATGTTAGGTTTTATTAAGAAAGTATTTGGTACAAAGTCAGAGAGAGATGTCAAAAGACTGTTACCATTCGTGGATGCCACCAATCAGGAATTCGGATTGCTGAAAAATATTTCAGATGATCAGTTGAGAGCGAAGACAGAAGAGTTGAAGAATACCATTCGCAAACAATTGGCACGCATCGACCAGGAGTTGAAGGCATTGCACCATAAGATAGCGGATCAACCGGAGTTGACGATCAATCAAAAAGAAGAAATTTTTGAAAAGATTGATTTGTTGGAGACCGAGAGAAACACCGAACTGGAAAAAGTATTGTGGGATATTTTGCCGAAAGCATTTGCTGTGGTAAAAGAAACCGCGCGTCGCTACAAAGAAAATGGAAGTCTGGTCGTAAGTGCTACACCGCATGATCAGCAAATTGCTGCGAAAAAAGCCAATGTGAAAATCAGTGACGGCAAAGCCACCTGGCACAACAAGTGGATTGCGGCCGGTAATGAAGTGACCTGGGACATGTTGCACTACGATGTGCAGTTGATCGGTGGGATGGTATTGCACGAAGGAAAAATTTCTGAAATGGCAACGGGTGAAGGTAAGACATTGGTCGCTACACTTCCAGCATACTTAAATGCCTTGGGAGAAAGAGGTGTTCATATTGTAACAGTCAACGATTACTTAGCAAAACGTGACAGCGAGTGGATGGCTCCATTGATGGAGTTCCACGGATTGAATGTAGACTGCATCGATAAATACGAGGCACATTCTGACGGAAGAAGAGCAGCGTATGATGCGGCCATAACTTATGGTACCAACACCGAATTTGGTTTTGATTACCTGCGCGACAACATGGCTAGAAACAGGGACGAGCGTGTACAACGCGGTCACCACTATGCCATGGTCGATGAAGTCGATTCCGTATTGATCGATGATGCGCGTACACCATTGATTATTTCTGGTCCTGTTCCGAAAGGAGACAAACACGAATTCTACGATTTGAAACCACGTATCTTCCGAGTAGTAGAAGAACAAAAGAAAATGGTCAACGCTTACCTGGTGGAAGCGAAGAAAAAAATTTCTGAAGGAAATGAAAAAGAAGGAGGTCTGTCTCTATTCCGCGCCTACAGAGGTTTTCCTAAGCACAAGGCATTGATCAAGTACTTGAGTGAAACGGGTATAAGAGCGGTGCTCCATAAAACAGAAAATGAATACATGCAGGAAAACAGCAAGAGAATGCCTGAGGCAGACGCTCCGCTGTATTTCACGATCGATGAAAAACACAACAACGTAGAGTTGACAGATAAAGGTATTGACTTCATCACTGGTGAAGGAGAAGATCCTCATTTGTTTATTCTTCCTGATCTTTCTATTGGATTGAACAGCATTGAAAAGGATAAGAGTCTTTCAGATGAACAACGTTTGTTGCAGAAAGAAGCATTGATCGACGACTTCAGTTTGAAAAGCGAACGTGTTCACTCGTTGAATCAATTGTTGAAAGCGTACGCCTTGTTTGAAAAAGATACGGACTACATCATTGTAGAAAACAAAGTAAAGATTGTTGACGAGCAGACAGGTCGTGTGATGGAAGGTCGTCGTTATTCAGACGGATTGCATCAGGCGTTAGAAGCAAAAGAAAATGTGAAGGTAGAAGATGCTTCGCAAACGTATGCGACAGTGACCTTGCAAAATTATTTCAGAATGTACCATAAACTTTCCGGTATGACCGGTACTGCTGAAACAGAAGCGGGTGAGTTCATGGAGATCTACAAACTGGATGTAGTGGTTGTTCCAACCAACAAGCCGACATCAAGAAAAGACGATCAGGATAAAGTATATAAAACTACGCGTGAAAAATACAATGCGGTAGCAGAAGAAATCGTAGACCTGACGCAGAAAGGCAGACCAGTATTGGTCGGTACAACGTCGGTGGAGATTTCGGAATTGCTGAGTCGTATGTTGAAAATGCGTAACGTGAAGCATCAGGTATTGAATGCGAAGCTACACGCCAAAGAAGCAGACGTTGTAGCAGAAGCAGGTAAACCAGGCACCGTAACGATTGCCACCAACATGGCCGGTCGTGGTACAGATATTAAATTGACTCCGGAATCGAGAGCCGCTGGAGGTCTTGCCATTGTGGGTACAGAGCGCCATGAATCCCGTCGTGTCGATAGACAGTTAAGAGGTCGTTCAGGACGTCAGGGTGATCCGGGATCTTCACAATTCTTTGTGAGTTTGGAAGATAACCTGATGCATTTGTTTGGTTCAGAACGTATCGTGAAGTTGATGGATAGAATGGGCTTGGACGAAGGAGAAGTGAT
>JAQBNU010000092.1 GCA_028288365.1 Chitinophagaceae bacterium
TGCTTACTGATGGAGTCACTGATGTGTTCACTGTCATCACTACCGCAGCTGATGTAGCTGTGGTGGTGGAGATACACGTCGCATTCGAGGTGATCACTGCTGTTACGCTTTGACCGTTTGTTAAGGTTGTTGTGGTATAAGTAGCGCCTGTTGTCGTATTCACTCCATTCACTTTCCATTGATACGTCGGTGTGGTACCGCCGTTGGTTGGCGTTGGAGTAAACGTTACAGAGGTCCCTGCACAAATAGCGCCGCTTGGACTCGCTGCTATGCTTACTGATGGAGCAACGGTCAATGTGAAATTCGTAGACGACGTAACGGTTCCTCCTGGTGTCGTTATGGTAATTGCTCCCGCAGTTACTCCTGCAGGCGCTGTTACTACAATTTGTGTAGCGGTATTACTTGTAATAGAACCAGCTGTTCCGTTAAAAGAAACATTCGTAGCTCCGGTTAGGTTTGTGCCTGTGATGGTAACACTTGTAGATGCTGCACCACAAGCGGGTGTAAAGCTTGTGATCGTTGGAGCTGTACTTGGCGCACTGCAATTGTTCCCAATTCCTTCCCAATCTATATCAACCGTTCCTATAAATGAAGAGGTATAAGGACCAATCGGATAACTAGCAAAACCAGGATTAATATAAAATTGAACCTGTGTAATATTAGTACTGTCTAATGGACCTGGTGTACCACCATTATAATTTCTGAAGCGTGAAGAAAAATCAATCGTGAACGTTTGATAAGCAGTAGTCAATGCTAAATCAGTAGCCGCAATGTTGTCTATAGCTTTGCCTGTATTATCTAATAATGTTACGCGAAGTAAACAACTGCCCGATGCTTTTACTCTGATTTTCAATATCGGTTTATTAGCTGCACAACTAAAATTTAAAGGAGTTGCAACTGTTCCATTATTGATGGTGTGGATAAAATTATCCCATTCTCCATTCCCGCTTGTGGTAATGTGTCTTGCCCCTGCTGATTCCGTATGCGTAAACGAAGGTGATGTAGTATTGAAATTTACAACGCCATCTAGAAAATCATCTGAATACAAACACGTAGTCGGTGGATTGGCAATCGTGATGTAATTGGTTTTCGTATTCGTATTTGGACCTCCGCCATTTGTTACCGTTAAACTCACAGTCTTCGAACCTCCCGTACTGTAAGTCACACTTACAGGAGATGAACTGGCGGAGGTGGCAGGAGTTGCACCCGATCCGAAATCCCAGGCATACGTTTCTCCTCCTGAAGCACCTGTTGTCGTGTTGGTGAATACGATGGTATTTCCTGCACAAGTGGATAAAGGAGTAGCAGAAAAATCAGCTGTCAATACACAAGGTCCCGAAATGGTAACTGTTTTTGAAACCAATGTTCCAGTGCATTTTGCAGCATTAGTTTCGGTTACTGTCACTGCACCACTTGTTGTTCCAAAATTAACTACAATGGCATTGGTTCCATTACCAGAAACAATAGATGCGCCGGAAGGCACTGTCCATGCATAAGTAGAACCGGACGTTGCTGTAACAGAATAAGATACATTCGTTTGACTTAAACAACCTGTTGCACTACCACTAATAGCAGAGGTAACAGGAGCTTTGCCTTGTGCCGTGAAATTATCAAAATAGAATACTTGTCCGGATATGTTTGTATTGGGATTGAATAGGATTTGCAAACGGTCTACATCTGCCGCCGTAAGAGCTCCATCCGGAGATTGAGAAAAAGCAAACGTTAATTTCGTCCAGGTATTAGAAGGGCCGGTAACTGCCGTATATTGACTGTGTCTTCCATCGGGGTATGCATTGACCATTTGCACACTGTTGTCAAACTCAATCGTGATCGGCGTATTAGCAGGAGCATTAGAATATACATCCATGGTAAAGTAGCGCTGACCCGTTCGGAAATCATCTGCATTGTCAACCAGAAAATTTGTATAACCTAATATGTCGTACGTACTGCCTACATCTCTGGCGTAACGCCCTACTGTGGATGAGGTATTACTGCCACTCGCACTAGGATTGGCGACAACAGTTAGCACACCATTGGAATACTGACCACCTAAATTTCTATTGCTTTCAAAATCATCCAGTATAATGCCACATGTTTTTACAATGGCCTTTACGGCATAGTTATAGGCCACTGAAGTACAAGCCGTCCCTGATCCATCACCGTCTACGTTACACACAATGTTACCGCTTACAGCAGAACCAAAATTCACCAAAATATTATTAGTACCTGAGCCCGATACAATTGTTGCACCAGAAGGCAACACCCAGTTATAAGTAGCAGAAGTACCTGCGTTTGTTATGCCGTAATATTTTTGATCACCCACAAATACGGTTTGTTGTCCAGAAATAACTAAGGAAGAAGGATTAGAATACACCCTCACATAATCCACATACATCGCTGGTAATGTACCTGTACCAGGATTAGTATTTCCAGTAAAACCACCACCCAGCGCCAGGTTTAGAATCAAGTAAAAATTAGTAGAACCAAAGGGCCAAGTCGTTGAGGTACCTCCGACCAAGCTTGCAGGTGTGTATGTAGCTGTAGTGACACCATCGATAGAATACTTGATTTGATTGGGTGTCCAGTCAACCGCATATAAATGATAAGCTGATGACCAATTGGCATTGGTTACCGTGACTCCTGTTTGTTGAGGATTATAAGAACCACCAACGTTATAGTGCAGCGTTTGGTAAGCGTTTACAGGATTACTATTGGCTGTTTCCTCAATGTCAATTTCTCCGCTATATGGCCAGTTATTAGCATCTGACAACATCCAGAACGCTGGCCACATGCCAGGTCCAGAAGGTACCTTAATGCTCGCCTCCATTCTTCCGTATAACCAAGAAGCTAGCCCTTGAGTCGTAATTTTACCTGATGTATAATTAGAGCTAGAACCCGCATAATTAGCCTGATATTTAGGAGTGATCACCAAATTGCTACCGTTTACCGTGATGTTATTGGTACCACTGGTATAGTATTCCAATTCATTATTACCAAAACCGCAACCCGAACTTCCACTGCAACCATTACCCGTTACATAATTCCATTTGGTCAAATCCAGCGAAGTCGTATTGAATTCATCCTGCCACACCAATTGCGTGCATTGAGAAAATACATTGCCCGAAAAAGCCAATACCAACATCAGAATGCTGGCCAAAGTCTTCATTTTTGTTTTTTGAATGCTTTTCAATCCTGTAAGGATCATCAAACGGTCGTTAAAAATCATCATAGGGCTTTGATTTACTGTTAATCAGATATACGTAAGAAGAGCTTAAAATTTCTAGTTTAGCGAATAAATAAATATCCAATAATCTTATCGTTTAAACAAGGTTCAGTAAGAACAAAAGCATAGTTAATGCATTGATAAATAGTATATTAAGCATTATGTTTTACATTTAGCAAACACTACTCAACAAAGAAAAAATATAGTTTTACCGTTAAAAGTGAATATTCCTGTAATTTCCAGGATTTATTCAACGGTTAAATAACAACGATCGATTATTCAACAAAACAGGGACTTATTTACATTTCATTAACTATCAGTTTTTTATATAAAAAGGCAAAATAGGAGCTTCATTCCTCTGCATGTAATTTAAAAATCATTTTTCAACCAAAAATTACATGACAAAGCCCGTTAAAAACGGGCTCTGCCTAAATATCCAGGAATGTTAAATTGCTTTAAGGTTTTATGATCAATACGGAAGGAGTATTGGAAAGCCAGATGCTTTGGGTCTCCACCGCCTTTTTCCAACTGTCGAAACTGATCAACATTAAATCCTGGTGCTCCAGGAAGTCTTTCTCTATTTTCTTTTCATTATACAGTGCAATGTGATTAGGAGCAATTTGTTCGATGGAACGAATCGTTTCCTTCAATTCAGGATTTTGTTTGATGACTCCCGTTGCATCTAGAATAATGACTTTCGCGTCACTGTGGTGTATGAGTTTTTGTGCATACAACAACAACACACTGTCGCTTAATGAAAAAATAGGAATAAACACGTGTTCTACTTTATCGAGATCCTTGTCAATCATAATACCTACAGGTACTTTGGACAAGCGGATGATGTGTTTGGTGCGTTCATCAAATACGGTATTTTCAAATAATTTTTCTCTACCCGTAATCGTATCGTACAACCGTTCAGGATTGATGATCTTTGTCGTGAAGCCCAAAATTTTCCCTAATAATGTTCCTTCAAAAACAGAACGACCGATGCTGATCAACAGCAAATCAAAGTTGCCTACATTGGCAGTCTCTGAAATTTCTGTATCCAGATCTTGTGTCGGTTTGAATAAGGTAATAACAGGTAAGTTCAATTTCTGTGCTTCGCTACGCAGTGGTTGGAAACTTTCCTCTTCGTACTCTTCCATATTAAACTGATTGAGTTCATTGCTTGGAGAAAGGTGTAAAGCTGTTACACTCGCATTGTTAGGTGCTTTTTTTATAAAACTGTGAGCCAAACGCAACATGGATTTCCCTCGCAACGGACTGCCGAATGAAATTAAAATGGAATATTTACTGACTGCTTCTATGCTTGGTGGAACAGCCGGAGTTTTCTTTTCGGGCAATAATTTATTGATGACATCCAACGCCGGACCGGTCATGAAGGTAGTGACCAAAGCCATGATCACCATCATTGCAAACACTTCGGGACTCAATACACCTAAATCGTAACCAATGTTCAATACGACCAACTCCATGAGTCCGCGCGTATTCATCAATGCTCCGATGATCAAACTTTCTCTCCAGCTTTGCCCTACAAATTTGGCCGCGATAGCACTGCCTAAAAACTTACCGGCAATTGCTATGACGATGATGATTCCACATAACTCCCACAAACCTGGACCGTTCAACAATCCTATCTGTGTTCTCAATCCTGTAAACACAAAGAATAAAGGAAGAAGCAACACCAACGCTACGTCTTCTATTTTCTCAATGAAAATATTTCTAAAATTAGTGTTTGCCGGCATGATCACTCCTGCCATGAAGGCACCGAACAATGCATGAATTCCGATCACTTCTGTGGCATAAGCAGAAGAAAGCAACAGAATAAAAAACACCGCCACGATCGGTTTGCTCAATCCTTCTTTGTTAGAATATTTATCTCCTATGCGTTTCAAAAAAGGTTGTACCAAATTGATCATGATCACTACATAACCCACTGCCATTAGTAAAGTATAGAGTGCACTCATCAGCGAACCTGCTTTTACAATGGCAATCACAGCAGCCAGTAAACACCAGGCAGTAATGTCATCTGCCGCTGCACAAGTAATAGCAATGGTACCCAATTTGTGTTTTGATAAACCTCGCTCCTGTACAATTCTTGCTAACACTGGAAAGGCGGTGATACTCGTAGCAATACCCATGAACAATGCAAAGGATATGAATTTAATATCCGTTGGAGCAAACTCTTTGTAAATAAAAAAAGCCAATCCCATTCCTAAAGCAAAAGGTATAATGATACTGGCATGACTGATGACAACGGCATCGTTCGCTTTGTTTTTTAAGACTTTCAGATCCAGTTCCATCCCAATGACGAACATAAACATGATCAAACCGATCTGACTTAAAAATTGCAAATTACCCAATGACTGCGGAGGAAATAAAAAAGCAGAGAACTCAGGAAAATGCATGCCTACAAAAGAAGGTCCCAATAATATCCCTGCTGCTATCTCTCCGATCACAGAAGGCTGACGAATCTTTTTACACAAGTAACCCAGTATGCGAGCCACTACAATAATCGTAATGATCTGCAACAATAAAATTGCGAGCGGATGCGTGATGTTGTGATGGTAAGTATCGATGAACTGTTGCCAATGCGATACTTCCGCCTTTTCAACGACCTCTGAAACTTTACCTGCTTCCTGCGTTTCACCTTGTATGACGATGCCATACATCAAACTTGAAAAGCCACCGATGATGAGGATGTAAAAGACTATTTTTTTAAGGTTGTTCATTTTGCAACGGCTGTCGCCTGTTTAACTGGTAAATAAAAAACGAAGCCCGCGACAGTACGGATACCGCCTTGAGTACTCTTACCAAAATCGGAAACAACAAAAGGAGCTGCTTCAAAAAACAAACCGGCATTTTGAAATGGAAATGGAAACGCTTCTACACCGACAGGCACTACAATTCCATGTCTGTTGGTCTCTGTAAAGTTCCAGTCACCTCTGTAACCTATACCGATATGAAACCTTACTTTTTCTAATCGTATGACTCTACAAATAGCAGATACCTCAGTCACAAAGGAAGATGTTTTGTTTTTTTCACTGTAAAAATTAGCTCTTGTTGCTCTTACATCGAGCGCCCAACGCGTATCGCGTGCGGAGCGAAAACCCAAACCTGTTTCTGTACCCGTTGGATAAATCGCAATACCAGGACCTGTTTGAGCAAATGATAGACTACTGAGTAAAAGGAGGAAGAAGAAGTGATAGAAGCGCATGGTACATTTTAAATTTCAGACAAAAATACAACAAAGAGTGCTTGCTTGTACTGGTGCTAATATCCGAAATGCAAAAACTGTAACGAACCGGAAATAAAATGTAATGAACTACTGAATGGTTTTATGAATGAAGTCTTTTCGATAACTATCACTCAAAGTGATTTTCAACTCGTTGCCTGAAGCAGTGTTTATATTGGTAGTGATTTCATCGTGTACAAAAAATTTCACGGTCTTCAATGCGATGATATCTTTCTTATTGACTCTACAAAATTTTTCCGAAGGAAGAAAAGATAAGATCTGTTCAAAGGAAATATTTTTCAGCACCAATTCTTTTCTTTCTTCCAATAGCACCAATTTATCACGCTTATCTGTTTCTGCAGTAGTGACCAACAAGATCTTGTCAAAAAACAATAAGGTTTTGCCTTTGTTCGTATTGAGTTGCACAAATTGTTTTTCCGGTTTTGTGGCAGACAATAGATCTGCGGCTTTCTGCAGTGCTTTTTCTAAGCGTTCTTTTTGCACCGGTTTGCGGATGTAATCTATCGCCTCCAAATCATACGCTTCTGCGGCATGTTCTTTATATGCCGTCGTAAAAATAACAGGTTTCCCTTGCAGCAATTGCGCCACTTGCAATCCATTCAGGCCAGGCATTTCAATATCGAGTATGCATAAATCAAAATCTAGTTGCTTTGCTTCCTCCAATAGTTTTACAGGATCATTAAAAGCTTTCACGACTTCTACATGAGGAATTTGTTCGCACAACATGCGGAGATACGTCAATCCAGGGATTTCATCGTCCAGCAACAAGCATCTGAGTTTTGTGCTCAAGTAAATTAATTTTTAAATGGCTGATGTATGTGTCTTCTTCGATGAACTGATCAATGGAATAACTTTTCTGGTAAATGATTTCTAATCGTTTTAAAAAACTCTCTTTACCAAAACCACTTCTTTCTTTTTTCATCGCCGATTTGGTGCTGATCTTATTGGAAACGGTCAATAAAAATTGATCGTCTTTTAAATCAAACACGATGGAAATGAAAGCATCCGCACTTTGAATGTCGGCATGTTTAAAAGCATTTTCAATCAAGTCTATGGTAATGAGCGGTGCGATCAAAACCTGTTCATATAAAGGATTGGTTTGATCAATCTTATTTTTGATGCGCAAGTCAAACAACGGACTTACTTTCAACCGGTTGATTTCAATCAGACTCAACGCAAATTCTATTTCTTCTCTCAGCGATACATATTGTTTGTCGCTTTCGTATAAAATATAGTCCAGCACATTGGACAGCTTGTCTAGCGCGTAGTACGTTTGATAAGCATGTGACTGAATAGAATTGAGTGTATTCTTAAACAAATGCGGATTGAGTTTGTAACGGATGGTTTCCAGTTCCAGCGATTGAACTTTTATTTCCAATTCTCTGTAACGCACAGCCGCTTGTTCTCTGTCTTTTTTTGCTTTGACCAATTGTTTCCATAACCATACACACAGTACAGCGCATGCCATTACCACGGCAAAAATAATTGCCCATGGTGTAATGGATATGAGGAACGGTGTATTCAACTTATAGTTTATAAGAAACGATCACAGACACTTTACCCAGTAATCCTTTTCGACCTACCAAAACCAGTTTGTCACGTTGAGGCCAAATGGTATAGTCACGTACCAACACCAGTTTATCTGGATTGGGTAACATCTCATCTTTAACGATCTGACCATTGCTTCTATCATAAGACAGGTAACGAATCTTGTGAATCGAAGCATCCAGACCATCGGAGTAGGCATAAATGAACCGCACCTGATCAGGTTGTTGATTATCCATCGCAAAAGAAATAGAATTCAATCCATCAATAGCAGGGTACACCTGGTTTTTAGCCAGGTATGTAGCCCATTTCAATTCGTCTTTATCCGAATCAAAACTCATCATGATAATGCCTTCTGCCTGCACGTGTCCGTCGAGTTCTACTTTATGACTTTTATCAAACGTACTGCGACTGATGTGCGGATAACCTTCGGCATACAAACATCTTTTTTCCAACACAAACAAAACCTGTCCGTTACTTTCTAATCCAAAATGTGTAAGGTCATAGTCTAACCAGGTCTCTTCTCCTTTGATGAGCTTTGATTCTTTACGCGCTTCCAGGTGTTTACTTCGCAATGTAGCATCGTATTCTTTAAACACAGACTTCTCTACCTTTTGTTGAGCAAAATCAAAAACAGAATACATCACACCTGCAAATGTGCCTTTGGAGTTGAGCTCTGTGTTACCTACCAATAATTTATCTTCTGATAAAAAGCGAACATGGAAATCATCTTTCTGAAAATTACTCGCTGGCAATTCAATGATGTTAAAATCTTTGGTATCCATATCAAACTTGATAAAGTTTACCTTTCCCCCATTGTTGGCATTGAGAATGAATAATTCTCCTTTGTTATTCAGGTAAATGCCATAATTGACGTAATCGTTATCGATACCTACTTTCCCTTTCTTCAACAGGTTGCCACTGTTGTCGTACATCCCGACATTGGCGGTCAATGCATGTTCACCATAGTTGAACACATAAGAAATAAATTTGGACCCATCCGGGGAAAATGCTAAATGATGAGTGTATTCGAACGCCGTTACAAATTCTGTACTGTTATGTTCTATAATCACATCTATAAACGTTTCTTTTACTTTTCCTTTATGCGGATTGTCATCCCATTGTCCCACGGGATATTTATCCAATTCTTTCGTCCAGAGTTGTCCTCCTTTATCAGGATCATAACCATACGCTGCCAGTTTGGTGATACCTTCTGTTCTGAAGTGCACGCCAGAAAGCAATACCAATTCTTTCCCATTGAAGAAAATATCTTTGTACTCTTCGTTGTTTTCTACTGATAGAGGAACAGACCAAATCGTTTCAAAGTTTTTCCCATAACGCTCCAATGCAAATTCTGCTTTACCTTTTGCAGAACCGCTTACTTTGGATAGCGCCACAAAATCTCCGTTGGGTAATACCACTACATCTTTTCTGCCATCGGGTTCCGTATTGGGACTTCCCAATCTAAAGTCTTTAGAGAATTCTACGGATTGTGCAGAGACAATCATGCCGTTACACAGCGACATTAAAAAAACGAAAAGGTAAAATGCTTTCATGTTTGTTTATTAGTTAAAGACAAAGATGCGGGAAACGTTTGCAGCTTTTTCCGCATCTTAAAATTATAAAAAACGAAAAAGAAATGTTCATTAAATTTTACAAATAATTGAATACTGCAGAATTACCGAACGGAGTCAATTTTTAAACCGTTTTCTCCAAGAGCTGGCTTACCTCCTACTTGCTTTCCACCCATTTCTGCAATACAGGTAATACAGATAAAGTATATTCCTGCTGAACAGCCATTTTTTCTTCCAGCACTTTTATCGCTGCAAGACCTTTGCTTTTTGCATTGGCTTCGTTTCTCAAAAGATTCAATCCTATTCTTCCTGCAGCAGATAAATGGGACGAAGCTTCCATCCATGGCGCTATGCGATTGTCTTTGTGTAAACGGCGTTGTAGCACTTCGTATTGATGCATCCACTCGTGAAACATGGCATTGAGCGATGCCTTTGCTTCTCCTTCCGGATTTTTCTTATAGTCTTCTAACAGCAGCACCATGCGCAAATAAGCAAGAGAGGTAGGTCTGGCCATATCTGCTACTCCATTTAATGGCAATAGGGTATTGTAAATTCCTTTTTGCCTCAAGGCATGATGGCGCTTATAGCCCACGGATGGTTTGAGGTAAGAGCAAAGTTGCAACAACTCATCTACATCATTTCCTACATGCAGAGAATCCGCTAATACACGGGCATATTCTTCGTGTTGCAACCCTTCTCTCTCCAGTCGTTCTGAGAATACCAGCAATCGTTTGTAAAAACTCATGGTATCTAATGACATCGAAGAATTCCAACCAATCTCTGCAATGGCTGCCGTATTAGGCCATAGACGAGAATCGATGGTAAATGAATCGACCAGCTCAGACCACATAGCCGCTTCTTGTCCGATGATGCGGCCTTTGTCCATCGTTTGTTTGCTATTTCTTTTCACGTAGTATTCTCCTGCTGTGTAGGTCTGATCCAGGTAGTAGCCGTTGGAGCGAACAACCTGGTAACCTCCTGACATGGCTTTTTCCATTTGTATTTCTCCTCTCCACGATTGAATAATTGTAGTCGGGGAAGGATGACCATCCAATACTTCATCCCAACCGATCATTTGTTTACCACAAGACAGGAGAATGGCTTCTACTCTTTGATTGAATTTTGCTTGTAGTTCGTGTTGTGTTTTTAAATTCTTATCGCGCATGAATTGCTGAATGTAGCCGTTGCTTTCCCAATCCTTACCAGTGACTTCATCTCCACCGATATGCACGCAGCTGTCTTTAAATACAGTCGCCATTTCACTGAAAAAATCTTTTAGAAACACATATAATTTTTCATTTGTAGGATCAATGGCCGCATCAAAAATACCAAATCCTTTTTCCGGTTGGTAATTTCTTTTTGCGGAAGCATATTCCGGTAAGCCGGCAAACCAAGCCGTGGTATGTCCCGGCAAATCAAATTCAGGAACTACACGTACCCCTCTATCACTGGCGTATTCAATGAAGCGACGCATGTCTGATTGTGTGTAGTATTGTCCATTGGAACCGCTGATGTGTAGCTCCGGATATTTTTTTGATTCCATTCGGAATCCCTGATCATCGCTCAGGTGCAAATGCAATACGTTCATCTTTGCCATCGCCATGGCATCGATGTTTCTATACAAAACATCCAACGGAATAAAATGCCTGCTGACATCAATTAACAATCCTCTCCAATTGTATTGTGGTTTATCTTCAATGACTACTCCCGGGAAATAATATCCTTCGCTATCTTTAGTTAGAAGTTGAGTCAGTGTTTCCAGCGCGCGCATAACCCCCATGCTCGTGGAGGCGCATACTTTGATGATTTTTTTATTGACATCGATGCGGTATCCTTCGTTTGCCTTTACACAAGGTGTTTGAAGGGAATCAAAAAAAATCCAAATGCCTTTTCGGTGATAGGTTGAATCTCTGTGCAGATCAATTACCATCATGTTCTGGGACTTCGCCGCCATGCGGGTTCCAGCCCAATAGACATAATGTTTGAGGTTACTATCGATCTTATCTGAAATGTGCAGGTACAAACTGCTGTCTACTCTGAATTTTTCTGACAACAAATCCACCCGTTGTGGGTACGGCAGAAGAGCTAAATCTTGAGTATATCCAAAGCTTAAAGAAAAAACAAAGAGTAACAAAAAGTAAAAACATGCTTTTTTTATCATGGGATAATAAATAAAATACCATGCTAAAATAATCAAAGTGGACTACACATACAGCATTTAGTTATCTTTTTATTGGATGACAATAAGCTCAGTACCCACCTGATTTCCTTTTTGAACATGAAAACTATAAATTCCTTTTTGTAGAAATGAAAGATCCACTTGTTCTTCTGCTATAGAGGATGAATTGTAAGAATATATTGCCCTGCCTTGCATATCCATAACTGAAACGATACTAGGAATGCTTGTGTTGTTTTCGTAAGATAAAGCAAATCTGCCTGATGAAGGATTAGGCTTAATTGTTAATTCCATTTGACTAGCAGATTTCATTGCCGTAACATCTGTTGATATCGTTTGAGATATAGAATCCATTCCACATTCATTTGACAATTTTAATGTCACGACGTAAGAAGCGCCTGAGCCATAGTTGTGCGTAGGACTTTGATCATGATCTATTGCACTTCCGTCTCCAAAATTCCAGCTGTATGAGGATGTTCCATAAGACGAGGATGTATTGGTAAAGAATACATCGTTACCACTGTTTGACGTATTAAATGATGCTATAGGTGTATTCACCGTTACAGTTACTTGTCCTGTACTTTCACAACCGTGTTGATCTGTTACAACCACACTATATACAGTAGTGGTATCAGGAGCAACCGTCACAGAAGCTGTATTGCCAGCCGCATGATCCCAGCTATAACTATTGCCTCCTGAAGCATCTAAATTTGCTGACTCTTCTTTACAAATCACCACAGGATCAGAAACTCTTATAACAGGATCTGTGGAATGCCCTACCATTATAGAATAAGTCGCTTCACAGTTTAATTCATCTTCTATTGTAACAGAATATAATCCGGCAGGAATACTAAATATGGAATCACTAGTGCTTTCATTAGACCAAAGGTAACTATATGAACCTGTTCCTCCCTCTGCATGAACCGCCGCCGATCCATCATTTCCAGGCACACAGGTTTCATTTATAGATGAAAAAGAAACTGTGATCGCCAGTGGTTCAGTGATGTTAAATGTTGCATTCGCTTGTACTCCATTGGCATCTGTTACAATTACAGTATAATTACCTTTCACTAAACCAACCGCTGTAGCTTCTGTTCCGCCAGATGGAGACCATGAATAAGTATAAGGAGCTGTCCCCCCCTGTATATTTGTAATGCTTGCCGATCCATCTCTACCACTTGCGCAGCTTACATTTGAAGACGAAGAAGTCAATGTAAGCGCAACCTGACTACCTTTTATTATTGTAACACGAGTCTTCGCTATGACATCAGTATTTATAAACGTTTTAGCCGATGTGATATGTCCGGTGATGAATAAACATGCTATTGCTACAAAATAAAATAACCTAATCATCCTTTGCTGTATCTGTTCCATAAGAAGGAACAGTTCAAACGTCAGGCCAAATTACAAGAATGGTATTTCCATTTATTAATTTGCTAAAGCAGTACAGAGAATATCATCCCTCGAAGGTTATAGAGCCTTGTAAAAAAACAAAAAATGAGAGAGACGAAAAACAGGATAACACTAACAACTGAATAGGGCTGTATAATTGAGGAAGTTTTTTCACACCTTCCCGAATAATGCGTCTTGACTTTTTTTACAAGTTAAATCACTATTAACTATGCAAAATCAAATACTTCAATTTATCACCATCCTTTAACTTCTCGTACTCTTTCTTGTGCACAGTAACCAATAATTTTTGTACGAATTTCCAGCAAGTGGCATTGCGGATATCCAGTTCTCTTGATATGTCCGTGATGGAAACGTTTTCTCCGTAACGATTGATCATGACTGTGATGTACAAGGCCTTTCGGATGTCAAACTTACATTTATGAAAGGCTGTATAAGCCGTAATGGATTCGTCGTAACGGCACTTGGTACATCTTCGGGCAAAAGCAGTAGCACCTTTACCATATTTAATGTTGCCACATTTTTTGCATACATAACCCTGTTCCCACTTCACTTCTTCCATGAAAAGATCGCAGGAAGCTTCATCTGGGTACACCAAACTGAATTCTTCAAAATTAATTTGCTTCAACGAAATACGTGCTTCCTTTTCCTGAATCACATTCTTCTTCAGGTTCCAGTTGTCACGATCGAGGATCGCATTCATTTCATTGATTTCTTCGGCCTGTGCCTTCAATTGTTCATTGGCTTCTTTCAACTCTGCACTTTTCTCTTCGATGATGCGTGTACGCTCTGCTACTTTTTGCTCCAGTTCTCTGTTGACTTTATCGCTGAGTATCCTATTTTCATTCAATTGATTGATGACTTGTTCCTGCGCTTTTTCATTGGTGTATTTTAAAAAGCGGATACGATCGCCCAAAGCAAAAGACAAAATAACAATGTCCATGATCATGCTGATGTTGCGGATGTACACAATAGTAATCAGCATTCCAGGCGAGCCCTGCAGGAAGAAGTTGAACAAGGTAGCGTTCTTCATCGTATTCAACACCAATCCTAATAAGATGACTCCGTTGCCTAACAAGAAAAAACGTGCCGGCTTATAACCTTTCTTGTACACCACCGCGGCAATGAATAAGGTATAAGCGAAAATGATGATGAATAGCAAGTCATACAAAAATGGATACTGTACATAAGGGAATACCAAACTGACACTGCAAAACAAAAAGAGCAACGCATACATGATCGTTCTGGAAGAAGGCATGTTCTTGCGGATGTCAAGGAAGCTTTGAAAATAGATCAGGTAAAAGGTGAGCATGATCACTTTGGAACTATAGCTTCCCCATGCTGTGATCAAATGATTTTGTGACCAGACAAACTGAAACCCCAGGCCATCATTGATGGAAGAGTCGAATGCCCAGGCGATGGCGTAAAAGAAATAATAGATGTATACTTTTTCACGGATGGTAAAAAAGAGAAACAAATTATAAAAGGCCATGATAAACACAATACCATAGTACATGCCCAGCAATAAATATTCTTTGAATGCATACGAAGCAAAGATTTTATTTTGTCGGATCTTAAATAAAAAACTTCCGATCGTACCCGGACGGATTTTCAAATAATAATAATCCGATGCATCTTCCAGAGAAGCGAAGGGGATGTCGAATACGAAATTTTTATGCTGGTATTCCCGCTGACTGAAATCGTATTGCACACCCGTTTTACTTTCGATATAGTGATCAGGATTCCCAAAATCGGGTGCATAGAAAATGACTTCTGAAAATCTTGAATCTAAAATTTCCAGGATCCAGTTGCTTTGCAATCCGGCTTTGTTGACAATCTTAAAACGGATCCAATAATTACTGGAGGCATGGTGGCTGAATTGCTCTTTAGCACCACCTTCTTGAAAGGAAAACTGGTTCGGATGTGCGAGAAGATCGTTTAAGGTAACTTTCGTTGTGGGATCTTCGAAAATCTCTATCGTATTACTGAGCGTTTCGTATTCGTCTTGTCCTTTTTCGAGAATGATTGTTTTGCCATAACTAAACACTACAGCGCAAAAAAAGCACAAAACAACACCGATCCCTTTCATCGAATATTTCATAGGTTATAAAAACATCTACTAAATATACTTAAATATTATGTAGCGCCTAACATCTATGGTCTCTGCGAGGATTGTAAGTTTTAAGATTCCTGTATTTTTAAAGCAACCTTCTGTTTTAGAGTTGGTTCTTTTTAAAATAAAAACAAAAAAACACCGGCTGGGTAACCGTATAAACTTCTGGTAACATCGACAGAATAAAAATTATACACATTATTCCAATTGCTGTTCTTTATCACTTATTTTTAATACTAACTTTCTACCCATGCGTTGTTAAACGATCCTGTATGGTATATTATTAAAAGCTGTACTATAAACTAATTGCCCCATGTTCTATAAATTCCTGATCAACTTCCGTGTACAAGCTTTTATTGTCGTGTTATTATCCTTGCTGTTGTACGGAAATACGCTGCGCAATACTTACGCCATGGACGACGACCTGATCATCCTAAAAAATCTGAACGTTCAAAAAGGCTTTTCTGGAATAAAAAAAATCTTGACTACAGATGCTTTCCAGGGTTATATGGACATGATGGTAACTGACCTGCCTTTATTGGGGGGAAGGTACAGGCCTTTGTCCATCGTAACTTTCGCTATAGAACAACAACTATTTGGAGAAACGCACGGGGAAGAATATGCTACTGCTCAAAAAGAACTGATACAACAGCAACGACAAAACGTATCTGTAGAAAAAGTAACCGCTCTTCTCAAACAAAAAGATGCCATAGAAGCCTCTATGCTACTTAGCAATTTAAAAATCACGACACAACGACACCTGATTCAGATTTTATTCTTTGCGCTTTCTATGCTTGTTGTGTTGTATTTTTTAACACATTATGTCTTTCGTTCTTATCCGCTCTTAGGTTTTTTTACGGTATTGCTTTTCATCGCTCATCCGGTGCATACGGAAGTAGTGGCCAACCTTAAAAGCAGAGATGAAATATTTTCTCTTTTGTTCATTGCTCTGACAGGCATTTATTGTTTTCGTTACCAGGAAGAACGAACAAACAAAAACTTGTGGCTTTGTTTGCTTTGCTTTTTGGGAGCCTTGCTATCTAAAGAATATGCCATGGTACTGCCTTTTGTACTGGCCGCCGGATTGTATACGTTGTATGCTGTAGATTTTAATAAAGTATTCAACCCTTGCATCAAAGGAATGTTTATTCTTTTGTTTCTTTTTACCATCATTCGTTTTTCTGCCTTCCACAAGTCATCACCGTCAAACGTCAAACAGGATGTCTTAAATGCTCCGTATTTATTTGCGAGTCCGGCTGAAAAAATAGCATCCAAAGTTTCCATCGTGTTGCAGTATGCAAGAGTGTTGATTTATCCTAAGCATCTTTCTTATGATTATTCATACAATCAACTGCCGTATGTAAGCTTCTCCAGCTGGGAGTTTGGGCTGAGCATTGTACTTTACGGCACATTGTTTTACCTCACCTGGTATTTTTTTAAAAGAAGACATGTTCTTGGATTTGCATTGATTTTCTTTTTTAGTTTTTTCCTATTGATCAACAACCTGATATTCGGCATTGGCGCTACGATGGGCGAACGTTTGATCTATCATTCTTCATTGGGATTTTGCATGGCCATCGTGTGGCTTGTGTATGCAGGTTTTGAAAAAATAAAACTGAGCGGAATAGGTCGGCAACTGCTGGTTGGACTTTTGTGCATTGGTATCCTTACACCATTGGCAGCAAAAACCATCAGCAGAAACGAAACCTGGCAAAGTGATTATATATTAGATACTACTGATGTGGAAACTGTTTCGGAAAGTGCCGCAGCCAATAACAATGCGGGTAGTGTGATGGTGAATAAGGTACTGCAAACATGGGCACTTCCAACAAAAAAGACACCTGCAGATTCTGCCGCGCTCAAAGCTACAGCGAAGAAAGCTCTTCTTTATTTTGAAAAGGCTGTTCGCATACATCCTGTTTATTTCAACAGTACCATGAATATGGGATTGTGTTATTTTTATCTAAACGATTTCGAGAAAGCTGCTTTCTATTTATCAAAAGCAGCTACACTATATGACGGGCCTCAGGCAAACTTACGTTATCATTCGCGTTTATTTGTAACAAGAGGTTTGCAGTTTGGCTATGATAAAAATTACCCGGCAGCCATTATAGAATTGCAACGAGCTACTAGTATCTATCCTTACGATGCCGATGTATGGAATAACCTGGGCGGCTCACTCTATATGGCCGGCAGGTACAAAGAATCAAAAGCGGCCTTTGAAAAATCCTTAGAGATCAATCCTTATTTAGTGGATTCTGAAAACGGGAAGAAAGCGGCAGAGTATAATTTGTTGCAGGAGACATCAACGAAAGAAGTGTTGAAATAAAGCGTAAGAATTCTTCCCACAAAATATATACTTCCTTTTACCAAGTATTATAATACTAACCGATTGCTTATCAGTTAGTATTATAATGCCTTTTCAAGATTCCTTATCATCACATAAAGTATCTTGGAAATTTCTTCAAACCCTTTCTCCAATTCATTTTTAAGTTCTAAGGGGATTTCGTTTTCAGAATATAAGATATCAACGATTACAGCGCATTCAAAGGCTGATCCTCTAGCTATTACAAAGAAATTTCTTCTGTCTTTCTTTGTGAATTTTGCGCTCCCTTCAGCTATGTTTAACACGATGCTCAGACTCGCTCTGCCCAATTGATTTTTAGCGTAGGCTGGGATTTTATAATTTTCTTTCAGAAGGTTATAGACTACTTTGTTTAATAGAAAAGCCTTTTTATACACTTCCAGTTTTTGATAAGAAAACATAGACTAAAGATTAAAAAGTAAAAAATAAAAAAAAGAGCGAGAAACAGAGCGGAGAGCGAAGGAAGAGGAGAATCAAATCTCCGCTCTCTTTCTACGCTCTCCTCTCTCCTCTTGTGGAGCCGCAGAGATTCGAACTCTGGTCCAGAGAAGGTAACTGACGGATCTTCTACATGCTTAGCCGAATGTTAATTGTCGGAAATGATCCGGTCACCGGCATCCAAATCATTTCTTATTCATTTAATTTCGCCCGTGCATCATGACCCCACACGAACTAGTCTTACTTAACGTCACTCCTAACCTTCTCCCGTAAGACGAGGGAAAAGAGGAATGTTAGCCGGGGAGACATGTCTCAACCCTTTCGCCTTGTTCTAACTAGTTAGAATTAAGCAGCTAAGGCGTAGTTTTCTTCGCCAACTAGAATGTGGAACTATCTTTCAAGGCTCTCATCCCATGAGCCTGCATGCTTACATACGCAATCGCTCAACCTGTCAATACCGGTCGGCCCCATTTGCAGTAGAGAGTTTTGAGTATAGAGTAAAGAGGGATTGCCTCTCAATACTCGCGCTCACACTCTCAAGCAGTTCCGTCTAAACCGCCAATTATAATGTAAATGTAAGTCTTTTAGTTCCAGCATGCACACTTTTCGCAAGAAATCAGATCGGTAAGAGTTTTAAACATTTCAACATCACACTTGTCCCAACCTGATGCTTTTACTAAATTGCAAGGATGGAAAATTTTATCGTATCGGCACGTAAGTACAGACCGGCTACCTTTGATTCGGTAGTGGGACAGTCGCACATTACGACGACTTTAAAAAACGCCATCAAAAACAATCACCTCGCGCAGGCCTTTCTTTTCTGCGGTCCGAGAGGAGTCGGTAAAACGACCAATGCTCGTATTCTGGCGAAAACCATCAACTGTACCAATCTTACAGCGGACACCGAAGCCTGCGACCAATGTGATTCCTGTAAAAGTTTCAACAACAACGCTTCTTTCAATGTATTCGAACTCGATGCGGCCTCTAATAACTCTGTCGATGATATCCGTAACCTGGTAGAACAAGTTCGCTATCCTCCACAGTCCGGTCAGTTCAAAGTATACATCATAGATGAGGTCCACATGCTGTCGACGGCCGCGTTCAACGCGTTCCTGAAAACCCTGGAGGAACCGCCGAAGTATGCCATCTTCATTTTGGCAACAACGGAAAAACACAAGATCATTCCTACCATTCTTTCCCGTTGCCAGATTTACGATTTCAATCGTATCCAGGTGAAAGACATCGCCGATCATTTAGAAAAGATCGCAGAGAAAGAAGGCATCAAAGCGGAAAGAGAAGCGCTACACCTGATCGCTCAAAAAGCTGATGGTGCGCTGCGTGACGCGTTATCGATCTTCGATTTGATCGTCACCTTTTCGTCTGACAATTCCATTACCTATAAAACTACGATCGAGAATTTACACATCCTCGATTACGAATATTATTTCAAAATCATCGATCAATTCAGATCAGGAAAACACAGCGGCATCTTATTGCTGTTTGATGAAATCCTGCGCAAAGGTTTTGATGGTCACCAATTTTTGATCGGACTCGGCGAACACGTGCGTAACCTCATGGTCTGCAAAGACCCGTCGACTGTGAAGTTGCTGGAAGTATCCGGTGAAATTGCCAAACGCTATTTGGAGCAAGCGCAACAAGCAGAAGAAGGATTTTTATTGTCTGCGCTAAACATTGTCAATCAATGCGACCTGCATTTCAAGTCGAGCAAAAACCAACGCCTGCACATTGAATTGTGTCTGATGAAATTGTGTCACCTCAACGACGTCTTGTCCGTTGCGGCTGATCCTTCAAAAAAAAAAGTGATGGCGTAGTTCAAACGCCTGTTGCTACCAGTACTTCCACTGCCTCTTCTGAAAAACCCATTGCGCCGGCAGTTACGGCTACTCCTGTAGCGAAAGCAACTCCGAACGTTGCTGATACGCCTAAAGTAAAAGTAGAGCAGCCTATTCCCAATACACTCAGTACTCCAAAAATTTCGCTGAAGAATATTACCATTCCCAAGCAGGAAGAAAAAAACAAAGAAGAAATTCCGGATAATGTGGTAGTCAACGAGGAGACTTGCCAAAAAATCTGGGAGGCATTCACCGCACAACTCAAGCAAAAAGGAAACACCAATGCCTTCATGGTATTCAGCAATACCAAGCCTATGAAAGTGGAAGAAGGCTGGCTGTACGTGGGCTTCACCAATCCTTTGCAGGAATCTATTCTGCTCGAATTGAAATGGGAATTACAAGAGTTTTTCTCAAAACAACTCAACGGACAAAAGATCGGTTTCAAAACGGTGTTCATTCAAGAAGAAAATACCAACGCGAAAAAAGTATTATACACAGACGAGGATAAATTGCGTTATCTATCCGAGAAGCATCCGTTAGTGGATGAATTGAAGAAGAAGATGGGATTAGATCCAAACATATAAGCTAATGTTCTTGTTGGCGTCTCGCCAACAAGTGATGGAGTGAAAAACAAATTCAAGAATTGGTGATACCAGCCAGATGTTGGCGTCCCGCCAACATCAAGTACAAACTAAAATATACTCAAGTCCTCCTTCAGGGGATTTAGGGGCAAGACACTACTACTAACAACAACCATCATACAGCTATGACAACTTTTTCTAACAAACTGTCACTACCCTTCCTTCTGATCGCATTGGTTTCTACGTCTGTCTTCGCGCAGAAACCCGACTGGAGCGTGCCTTACGAGAGTGTGCCCAATGATCCGATGAATACCAGGATCTATACCTTGCAAAATGGATTGAAAATTTATTTATCTTCTTACAAAGAATCGCCGCGTATACAAACATACATCGCGGTGAATACCGGAAGTAAAAACGATCCGGCTACGGCGACAGGTTTGGCGCATTACCTGGAACACATCATGTTCAAAGGCACCACAAAGTACGGTACCATGAACTGGAACGAGGAAAGCCAATACCTCGACCGCATCGAAGCGTTGTATGAACAACACCGCGCCTCGGCCGATCCGGAGCAACGCAAAAAACTATACCACCAAATCGATAGTTTGTCTCTGATTGCTGCCACCTTTGCCATTGCCAACGAATACGACAAAATGTTGAGTCAGATCGGTGCAACCGGAACAAATGCGTATACCTCCAACGATCAAACGGTTTATGTCAATGACATTCCTTCTAACCAACTCGAGCGTTGGGCAAAAATAGAAACAGAACGTTTCAGTACCGTCGTACCTCGCCTCTTTCACACCGAACTGGAAGCGGTGTACGAAGAAAAAAATCGCGGACTCGATAACGACAGCTGGAAAACATACGAAGCCTTATACGAAGGTTTATTCCCTAATCATCCTTACGGCACACAAACAACCATCGGTACGCTGGAGCATTTGAAAAGTCCCTCTATCACAGAGATTAAAAAATATTTCAATACGTATTACAAGGCCAATAACATGGCCATTTGCATGAGCGGTGATTTGAATTATGATTCCACTGTATTGATTTTACAAAAGTATTTTGGCAAACTACCCAGCGGTATGATTCCCCCATCCGTCAAACGTGCGCAGCCGGTGAATGGTCCGATTACCAAAGAAGTCGTAGGTCCCACGGCAGAGTCTGTCAGCATGGGTTACCGCATCAATGAAAGTTTACAAAAAGACCCTACGCTACAAGCGCGTTTGAAATTATTGTCTGCGATACTTTACAATGGACAAGCGGGATTGATCGATTTGCGTTTGAACCAGGAACAAAAAGTTGTCGGTGGTTATGCCTACTACTACGACATGCACGACTATAGTTTTTTATTGTTGGGTGCAAAACCTGTGAATGGTTCAACGACAAAAGTGTGTCAGGAATTATTGCTGGATGTAGTCGAACAATTGAAGCAGGGAAAATTTGAACCCTGGTTGATCGATGCCGTCATTGCCGATTATAAAAAGACATTGACACAAGAATTGGAATCCAATAAAAACAGAGCTGACAAAATGGTCGATGCCTTTATATTAGGCTTACCATGGAAAAGTCAGGTGGATGAATTTTCCTACATGGCCAAAGCTACGTCCAAAGATATCATGGATTGGGCCAACCGTTATTTCGTGAAAGAAAACCTGGTGACGGTATTCAAGAAACAAGGCGTGGATTCTACCATACAGAAAGTACCTAAGCCTGAGATCTCTCCTATTACTGTAAACAGAGATACGTCTTCTGCGTTCTACACCACAGTCTTTACCATCAAAGCCAAAGACATTCAACCGGTCTTCATCGATTTCAACAAAGAACTGACCTTTATCGATACCATCGGAAAATTGCCGATCGTTTATAAAAAGAATACAGAGAATAATTTATTCAGTTTGTATTACAAATGGGACATTCCAAAAGAACAGGATTTGAAATACGGTTTATTGAATCGATACTTTGCTTTTCTAGGTTCCAGCAAATACAAGAACAGCGACTTGAGCAATGCCTTTTATAAAATCGGTTGCGATTATAAATTGACATCAACCGCAGATAATATTTTCATTATACTTTCTGGCCTGGATGAAAACATGGAGCAAGCCATAACTTTGTTGGAAGATCTACTTGCCCATCCTGTAGCTGATACGCTGGCATTGACCAACGTCAAACAAACCATACGCAAAGGGCGCAAAGACCAGAAGGCTGCTAAAGACGTGATCCTACGCTCGGCGCTGATGAGTTATGCCACATACGGAAGCGATTCTCCTTTTACTTATATTTTATCGGAAGACGACTTACAAAAAATCACTTCCAAAGAGTTATTGGATTTGCTGCAACACTTAAGAACACTGCATCACAAAGTCTTGTACTACGGTCCAAGAAAAGCAACGGATATCAAAAGCATCTTAAGCACGCAACACAAAGCGGGACATAAACCAGTACCTGCACCTACGAAGAAGTTTACGTTCCGCACACCAACTGCTAACGAAGTGTATTGGGTCAACTACAACATGATCCAGGCAGAGATGATCATCTTAAACCAATCGGATCTCTACGACAAAAATACAGCCACCGAATCCAGCATCTTCAACGATTATTTCGGTGGTGGCATGGGCTCACTGGTATTCCAGGAAATCCGTGAATCAAAGGCTCTGGCTTATAGCGCCAAATCTACTTATACGATTGCTCAACATTTGAACGAACCCAACTACCAGGTATCTTACATGGGCACACAAGCGGACAAGACAGAAGATGCATTGGATGCGATGTTGGCTTTGTTGAATGAATTTCCTTATTCGGAAACATTATTCGCCAATAGCCTTGCATCACTTAAAGAAACCATCGCTTCGGAACGCATTACTAAAATGAGTGTGATTGCTGCTTATGAAAAAAACAAATCGCTAGGCATCACCTACGACGTGCGCAAAGACCTATACGATAAATTAAGCACGTATACGTACAAAGATTTATTAAACTTCCACGTGCAACACATCAAAGGAAAAACGAACAGCATCGTGATCGTGGGTTCCAAAGATAAAATTGATTTTGCAAAGTTGCAGAAGTATGGTGCGGTGAAGGAGTTGACGTTGGAAGAGGTTTTTGGATACTAGAACAACTAAATAATAAGAATACACAACATGCTATTCAACTCTATAGAATTTGCCATATTCTTACCCATTGTATTTATACTCTATTGGTTCGTTGCTAACAAGAGCATAACCGCTCAAAACATACTGCTCATTATTGTCAGCTATATATTCTATGCCTGGTGGGATTGGAGATTTCTCTTTCTCTTATTTTTCTCAACCTTTTTAGATTATTTCACTGGATCAAAAATGTACCAGACCAGTACCACTCAAAAAAAAATCTGGTTTACACTCAGCATCGTCATCAATTTAGGACTCCTCGGTTTCTTTAAATACTATAATTTTTTCATTGACTCCTTCGCAGATCTTCTCACGTTAATCGGGGTTCAACCGAACGTCACTACACTGAATATTATACTTCCCATAGGGATTTCATTTTACACCTTCCATGGCATGTCTTATGTCATCGATATCTATAATGATAAAATAAAGCCGGTCGATAATTTTATTGAGTACGCCGTCTTTGTGAGTTTCTTTCCTTTACTCGTTGCCGGTCCGATTGAAAGAGCAGGAACGCTCTTGCCTCAATTCAGTAAAAAAAGATCCTTTGATTTTTATAAGAGTGTCGATGGCATGCGTCAAATCCTTTGGGGCTTATTCAAAAAAATTGTCATTGCCGATAACTGTGCGATCTATGCGAACGACATCTTCCAACACTATTCAGATTATTCAGGCAGTACCTTATTGTTAGGAGCCGTCTTATTTACTTTTCAAATCTATGGCGACTTCTCTGGCTACTCAGATATAGCAATAGGTACCGCTCGTCTTTTTGGATTCGACTTGATGCGTAACTTTGCCTTCCCTTACTTCTCAAGAGACATCGCAGAGTTTTGGCGACGTTGGCACATCTCCCTTTCTTCCTGGCTGAGAGATTATGTTTATATCCCGCTGGGTGGCAGCAAAGGCGGTACCTGGATGAAGGTCAGAAATACAGTGATCATTTTTTTAATCAGTGGCTTCTGGCACGGCGCGAGTTGGACTTTCATTGCATGGGGAGCATTAAACGCATTGTACATACTTCCTCTTGTCGTATTTAACCTCAATAGAAAAAATACAGATGTCGTAGCAGAAGGAAAAAAACTTCCTTCGGTAAAAGAACTTTTTCAAATCGTGTTCACTTTTTCATTGACTGTTATTGCCTGGATATTTTTCAGATCAAAAAGCATCACGGATGCTTTTGATTATATACATAAAATGTTCGGCAAAACATTTATTCATGTTTATCCCTCAGAGTTAAAAAAAGTAGGGTTGAATTTTATTTACATCCTAGGATTCATTGTGGCCATGATGGTGGTAGAATGGATCCAACGTGAAAAACGTCATGGATTACAATTCAATGAACATTCTTCCCGAACCGTACGGTGGAGTGTCTACTATGCCATTATTTTATTGCTACTCGTTTTTTCAAGTAGTAAACAAGAATTTATTTATTTTCAATTTTAATCATTTGCAATGAGGCAATTTCTTATTCTTCTGATCAAGTTTTCATTGCCTTTATTCATTATTGGTGCACTCATAACAGGGACCTATTTTTATTATGACCCGTTCAAAGTAGTCAGGGATTATCCGGATTATTATTGTTCCGTAGTTGGCTTAAACGAGGACTACATTGCTACCGAACGTTATTTAAAAAGCAGAACACACGAGCATTACAACTCTTTCATTTTAGGCAGCTCGCGTGCAGGTAGTGGATTTGATGTCCATCACTGGCAAATGAAATTGGGCAAAGATGCTCATGCTTTTTCTTATGCGGCATCTAACGAATCCTTATTTGGCATGTATGGAAAACTAAGGCTCATCGATGAGAAAGGTGACAGTATAAAAAATGTATTACTCGTCATTTGTAGCGACGTCACTTTTTCTACTACCAAAAACAGTACTGGTCATCTATTCATCAAGCACCCCTTGGTCTCCAACGAATCCGAAAAATATTTTCAGGAAGTGAATCTGAAGGGATATATCTTCACAGGTTTTTTTATTCCTTATCTGGATTATAAAATATTTAAAACACAAAGACCTTATATGGTTGATTTTTTAAAATTCAAACTAACCAGTGATACTGTTATTTACCCTCCCTTTCTGGCATCATATAAAGAAAGCGTGATTCGAAAAAATGAATTCGACTATTACAAAAACACTCCGTTTTACAAACGAACAGAAATCGTTCCACCTTACCACAAACAAATTTTTTCTGCTGAACAAGTGCTATTAAAAAACATCTACAACTTGTTTCAAAAACATCACACCAATTATAAGATCATCATTAGTCCTTTGTACAATCAACAACCAATAAATAACGAAGACCTTAACGCATTGTATCACATCTTTGGAAAAGACCGGGTGTTTGATTTCTCAGGCAAAAACAGCATCACAGATAATAAATTAAATTATTATGAGTTTTCACATTACCGATTTCATGTGGGGGATTCTATCCTAAATCGTATCTATACGAGTACTGATTCTACAGTACATACCGTGGAAAATTTCTAAGTACTTTCAATCACAACTCATGGAGCGTCTCTGGTTTCAACATAAAGAATGTACTTCACTTGAAATTAAAAAGTTCAGGTCGCTGGCCAATCATGAAGTAGAGAAAAACATCACGATAGAAGATCAAGACATCGTTCAATTGTTTATGAGCAGGATTGAACAAATTCCTGCGGGTGGAGAAATGATGAAATCCTTTATTGGAACGGCGGAACACATTCAACTTATCTTCCATGGCGAACAAGGTACTCAAACGATCGACATCATTCGAAAAAGATTTAAAACACCTTCCACCGGCTTCAACACACACAAGATTGAAATAGAAACAAGCTTATACGAGGACATCGATGCCTTACTTTTTCCTGATTTCAATAAAATCATATTAAAAGTAGAACAACTGGAATTTATCTTCCCGCAATTTTCTATCACTTATAAAGGGCATACCTTTTACGATGCAGCTCCGGCAACAGTCCAGGTATCTACAGATTTTTTTATCCTTAAAAGCGATAACATCATTCAACCTCTCGAAATCCCATCAGGTCAGCTCCCTCCGCAAAATTTATCGACGACTATAAACGATATAAAACTCAAACTCATCACCCACAGAACAATCGATGGGAAAAGACTTTATCCTCATTATTTTCAGGTAGAGGCTTTATAATAGCCATGAGTAACATCGCGCAAATGCTTCCCGTTATTCTAGTGGTATTAATTCAATCTAAAGCCCCAATTAATACGGATTCTTTCCTAACTTGTCTGCATAGGATTTAAGATCAATTCTCACGATCGCCACTTAAAAAAATCTTTCGTTTGCACCGTTTTTATTTTATACCGTATCCCCTTCATACAAAAGGATTGATCGTCATTTCATGGCTTTGTTTTTTTTGTGCCTCTCCATTTTTTTCTCATGCACAAGACACCACACGAGTGAAGGTAGATATAGGCATCATTACAGATACAGCGGTTACACCTGAACCTTTCGATGAATTCAGAAATCAAATTGATTTGATCGATGCACAAGCCATCATCTTTCACAAAGATAGAGAAGATCGAAAGCACATCAGTGTACACAAGTCAGAGAAGTCTCACCTTTCCCTTGTTCCGGCACTGGGTTACACGCTACAAACGGGATTCGCTGGAGTAGTCAGCGCGAACATCGCATTTTATACCGGCGATTCGGCAGCACAAAAATTATCCAGTATATCGGCTAATTTCACCTATTCTCAATACAATCAAATCATCTTACCTCTGCAAATCAATCTGTGGACAAAAGGCAATAAATATAATTTCGTCACAGATTGGCGTTATATGAAATATCCATCTACAACCTATGGACTAGGTGGAAACACCTTGATTACGGATGGTTATACCATTGATTTTTCTTATGTCAAACTACATCAGACCATTTATAAAAGCTTCGCTAAAAACTTTTATGCTGGTTTGGGTTATTACCTCGATTATATCTGGAACATTCGGGAGCTTGGTCTTCCGACCAATAGTAATACGGTGTTTGATCGCTACGGAAAAAACCCGAACGAAGTGGCGTCTGGTGTAGCGATGCGTTTATTATACGATTCACGTTTAAATCAAATCAATCCTGACAACGGGATCTATGCGAACATCGTGTATAGACCCAATTATAAATTCATGGGAAGTGACAACAATTGGCAATCGTTGTTACTCGAATTTAGAAAATTTGTCAACCTGGCAGAAAAGTCCAGACACGTATTGGCTTTTTGGAGTTACAATTGGTTGACCTTGGGAGGAAAAACACCTTACCTGCTTTTACCCAGTACAGGTTGGGACGATAACTTCAACACGGGCAGAGGCTATATACAAGGGCGATTCAGAGGAAGGAACATGATTTATTTAGAAGCCGAATACCGTTTTGACATCACAAGCAATGGCTTATTCGGTGGTGTATTATTTGCCAATGCGCAAGCATTTTCTTCCAGTTTAAGTTCCAGTGTCGGCACGATTTCACCGGGCTGGGGAACAGGTATACGGTTGAAGCTGAATAAATTTTCAGGTGCCAACCTTTGCATTGATTATGGTTTTGGACTGGAAGGTTCCCGAGGATTTTTTGTCAATCTCAATGAAGTATTCTAATATAAAAAAGAAGCCTGATGGCATGAAGCCCTTGCTAGATTCATTTTTATCTGATCACTTCTCTTCCTCTTTCAACGCCAAAATGTCATTCTTCAATTGTTCCATATCGAAAGACAATGTTCCATTGTAAATTCCTCTTATCCTTTTATGAGAATCAATGAGCAATACATGTTCTGTATGCAAAAAATCGCTGCTATCTCTGCTGTAACCAAATTCTTCTTCTGCAAAATACGATTGGCGCGCCAGTGTGTAAATTACATTTTTAGAGCCTGTCAACAAATGCCACTGGGGACCTATATTGTATTCCTCTGCATATTGCTTTAAACGGGTCACGTCGTCTTTCCAGGGTGTTACACTGTAAGATAACAAGACCACATTGGTATCTCCTTCAAAAGCATCCTGTATTTTTTTAAGGTTGTTCGTCATGTGAGGACAAATGCTCCCGCATCCTGTAAAGAAAAAATCAGCCACATGAATTTTATGCTCTACATTTTTTTGTGTTACTTTTTTCCCATGCTGATTCATCAAAGAAAAATCAGCCAGGATATGCGTGATTTTTTCATCTGCTTCTTCGTCACTTAAAAACAGAGGTGTAAAATCGGGTGTATTATAGTAAGGAAGCCCTTGTTGCTGCTGCTCACAAGCCACTGACGCAATAAGCAATAACACCAGATTAATTTTAAAACAAACGCGCTGAACCATTTTTACAATTTTTAGTTCCCAATAATCCA
The DNA here is from genome assembly GCA_028288365.1 of Chitinophagaceae bacterium. Classification (GTDB taxonomy): domain Bacteria; phylum Bacteroidota; class Bacteroidia; order Cytophagales; family Cytophagaceae; genus JACMQM01. The sequence continues at coordinate 29,014 of JAQBNU010000092.1, forward strand.
TACCGTCTTCCTTTTCGGATGACGTAATTCGATTTTATTTGTCTATTATCATACCAGACTTTTTGCGATCCTTCTTCATGTCCTGCCTCGTAATGCATTTCTTTTGTCAACCTACCTCCTTCCGACCATTCGCTGTATACCCCTTCGTATTCATCGTTCTTAAAGTAAGCCAGTGAACGTTTTTTTCCATTTTCCCACCACGAACAACAAGAATCTATTTTTTGTCCTTTTGAAAAATACCGGAGTTCTTTCAACTGATGATTAGTATAAAATTGTCTAGTGATACCATCTGGTACACCGTCACGATACGTCATATAAAATAACGTATCTGACGTCGAAGGATAAAGAGAATAAAGCACACCACTGAAGATGCGATCATCAACACGCGTAATGCCCAGCTTAACAGCGATAGATACACTGTCTTCATTGACATACTCCACCTGTTGCACCTTCGTCGGATGACACTGTGAACAAAATAAAATAATGCTAATTAGAAACAGTTCCCGCTGTGCCATAAAAACCACTTCCATTAATGTACGGATCAGCGCTGGTGATGTGGTAATGGTAGATGCCATTCGGATAATCCGTCGTAGCATGTGTATGTCCATGATAAGTATCCAAATCAGCATCTGTAATGGTAACACCACCTTCTACCGGACCGTAAACAGGAAAGCCATCCAATAAAAATCCCAAGAGCGCATCTGATCCTTTATTCGCTGTAAGGTAAACCGGTTCTACATGGTAATGATAAAGTCCATGTTGTTGCGGATGTCCATTGTATTGATCAAATGAGTTGATCTCTGTAGTGAGCGGCTGACTGGGACCCGCGTATTGATTATAAAAAGGAACACCGTTAAGTGATACACCAATGGCTCCAAGCGGTGTTGCTGCATGTATAGTAGCTACTGTTGGATTTTTAGGAATTTTAAATGTATAAGTAGTAGACTCTATCTTATTAGGATTTTGACTCCAGGAATTATTACTTCCATTGTATACTTCATATTGCGAACTCCAGGCTGTTCCCTGGTAATAGGGACTTTTATGATCTGGCAAACCAGTAGATGTAATGATGATGTAATCACCTTGTGCATATAAATCGGTAGCACCATAAATCTTTTCATAAATAACAGGTGCCGTTTCTTTAGGTGTTACAGAAGCAGCATCGTCACTTTTTTTATTACAGGCAACAACAAACAGGACTAAAAAAGACGGAATTATAAGTTTTTGTATCATCGTTCCAGGGTTTCTTCTTCCAACGCAACCATTCTTGTTTTGTTGCATGAATTCGATGGAACGATTGTATTTAACCATTAAAGAATAAATATAAAAAGCATTTACCGATAACGATAAATGCTTTTTATATTTATTCTTTACAATACTATTAACTCAAATGCGCTCTTAGCATCCAGGCCATTTTCTCATGTGTTTCCATTAATCCGGTAATATAATCGCTTGTTCCTGCGTCTTGATGGGCTTCACCGAAGTTCTTTATATTTTCACGTAAATTGGTCAATACACTTTCATGATCTGCCAGCAATTCTTTAATGAATCCTGAGCTGTCGTTTTTACCACGACTCTCTTCTGATAAATGAGTCAATTGCAAAAATTCTTTCAATGTGCCCGGAGCATAATGACCCAATGTTCTGATGCGCTCTGCCACATCATCAACAATTTGTTCCAATTGACCATACTGGTCTTCAAAGAATTTATGCTTGTTATAAAAATCCGGACCTTCAATGTTCCAGTGAGCCTTGCGTGTCTTGGTATACAAGACAAATTCATCTGCCAATACCTTGCTTAAAGAAAGAGCAACTGCAGCAAGGTTGTCTTTTTTGATTCCAATTTTAGTTTCCATATTGTTTGCGTTCTATGTTTAAAAAAGAATTATGCGATAGATAAGTAATTCATTAACAAACCACAATAAAAACAGTTCATTCTTTCAAAAAAAACAAATCCTAGCCTTCTTTTGATAGAGGATCTTTTTCCCCAGTTAAAAACTATCTGATTGCTAAAGAGCCTTCACCGGGATATAAAGCTGGGGATAAAAAATATTTACGGGGCTCTTTCGTCTATCTATAAAAAGCTATTCTTGGCAGAGACAATTGAATCCTCTATCCTGTCTCTTCGCCAAAAACAGAATTAATACTAAATTGCATCCTCATTACATCTCATTTCATGAAGAACATTCTTCTTTTCTTTTTGCTTCTCTATACGTCGCATCAAGTCTTTGCTCAATCTCCTGCTACTTCCACCGGAAAAATTTCAGGAATCGTTTCGGATTCCTCTACTTCAGAAGCCATAGAATTTGCTTCCATTGGTTTACTCGACAAGGCAACCGGTAAAATCATCGACGGTACCATTACTGATAGCTCTGGTACATTCCTGCTTGAAAATGTAGCCAACGGCACCTATCAGGTAGGCGTGCGCATGGTAGGCTACAACAACGTCACGATAAACAATGTCGTTATCAGCGATCAAAACAATACTATTTCACTCGGTAAGATTTTTGTCGTTGAACCGAAAACAGCCGAAGTGGTCGTGATTGGTAAAAGAGAATTGATCACCGAAGAAGTAGATCGTATTGTCTACAATGCCGAGAACGATGCCACCAACAAAGGTGGAGATGCAACAGATGTATTGCGTAAAGCACCTTTGCTTTCTGTTGACATGGACGGTAACCTGTCTTTGCGAGGCAACCAGAACGTTAAAGTATTGATCAATGGGAAAGCCTCTGCCATTACTGCTTCCAGTGTCGCTGATGCATTGAAACAAATTCCAGCGGATCAAATCAAATCAGTGGAAGTGATCACTTCTCCATCTGCCAAATACGATGCAGAAGGTTCCGCCGGGGTGGTCAATATTGTTTTGAAGAAAAATAATTTACAAGGCTTTTTACTCAATGTAGATGCCAGCGCAGGAGTAAGAGGTTCTAACCTTGGCCTCAACGGAAGTTACCGCAAGAAAAGAATGGGCTTCTCACTAGGTGGCTTTGGAAGAGCGGGATACAACATTCCGGGAGAATACACTAACGATCAAAACGGGTACGATGTGTCCACCAATACACATACACGCACCGTACAGAACGCGCACACACAAACTGTGATGGGCTTTGGTAACTATACCCTCGGCTGGGATTACGACATCGACAGCAGCAATTCACTTTCTGCTTCTGTGAAATACGGTTTGCGTCAAATGAACACTTCCCAAACGGGTTTGTACTCGCAAAATTATATCAACGACAGTTTAACCGGTACCAGCACGCGAGATGTAAAAACGGTCAATGCCAATCACTCGATTGATGCCAACTTAACGTATACTCACTTGTTCAAAAAACCTAAACATGAATTCAGTTTGTTGGGATTGTACAGCAGAAACAATACCAATATGGATTTCACCAACAACATTCTGAACAATGCTGACCAGACTCAAATCAGCAGTCGCCTGAAAAACCTGAACCATGGCTACAACCAGGAAATCACGATACAGGCTGATTACCAACAACCGCTTTCTAAAACGCAATTGTTAGAAGTAGGAGCAAAAAATATTTACAGACAAGTGTACAGCAAGTACGAATATTTTTCTGCCAACGGTGCAGACGGAGATTATGTTTCTTTTGGTAATGACAGTCTGAATAACACCTTCCATTACAATCAAAACATTACGGCAGGTTATGCTTCTTACACGGTAAACTTCTTAAAAAATTACACGCTAAAAGCTGGACTACGTTACGAATACACCAGCATCAATGCACAGTACCAGCAAGACCGTGAAGTTTCCATTCCTTCCTATGGAGTACTGGTGCCAAGCATTAATGTATCTAGAAAACTAGAAAATGGGAACATGATCAAGGCCTCTTATAATCGCCGTATTCAGCGACCTTCCATGCAATTTCTCAATCCTAACGTGCAGGCGTCTAACCCTTACAACATCACCGTGGGTAATCCTTCTTTGCATCCGGAATACTCCAACAACTACGAACTATCTTACAGCGCCTACATCGCTAAATCCTCTGTGACACTGGCTGGATTTGTACGCAACACAACTGGCGCCATACAAGCGGTGCGTGATGTAAAAGGAGATACCATTCATACCACGTATCAAAACATTGGAAACGAAGATGCTTATGGATTAAACCTGTTCACCAACATCAGTATTTCCAATCGCTTTACGTTTGGTGGAGGTGTAGATGCTTACTACGCTATGCTGCGCAACAACAATCCCGATCCTTATTACAACGCCAGCAATCAAGGCTGGGTAGTGAGCGGCCGTATCAATGGTAGTTTTGATCTATCCAAAGGTTGGGGACTGCAATGGTTTGCGTTCTACCGCGGTAACCAGGTACAGCTGCAAGGCTATCAAACCGGTTTCGGCCTATACAGTTTGAACCTGAAAAAAGATTTCAATAAAAAGAAAGGCAGTGTAGGTTTTGGTTTCGAAAACTTCTTTACTCCTTCCATCCGCATCCGTACACAACTGGATTCTCCTTTGTTGAATCAATCAAGTGCTAACGTGATGCACACCATGAACTTCAAAATCAACTTCACCTATCGAATCGGTAAAATGAGTGCCAACGATAACAAGAAGAAAGGCAAGAAATCTATTGAGAACGACGATTTAAAAACAGGCAACGATAACTCTGCACCACTAAATACACGCTAGTCACACTTGGGTATACGAAACAAAAAAAGGCCTGCCTCTCTTCAATAGCGGCAAGCCTTTTCTTATATTGGCAGGATAATATTTTATACCATGTCGACTCAATTCCGTGTTTCCTTTTCTCTCATGCTGATCACACTTTCTTTGGGAAATACTTTTTCAAAAGAAATTCATCACGCAACGGATTCGACGCAAAAAAATAATAGACCAAACATCATCATCATTCTGGCAGATGACATGGGATTCTCCGACTTGGGATGCTTCGGTTCAGAAATCGCTACCCCATATCTTGATCAACTCGCAGCAGGTGGAATGCGCATGAATAATTTTTACAATTGCGGCAGGTGTTGTCCTTCGCGCGCTTCCCTACTCACGGGACTATATCCGCATCAGGCAGGTGTGGGTGACATGCTACAAAACAAAGGTTATCCAGCTTATCAGGGTTTTCTTGACGACAGTTGCGTAACGATTGCGGAGTTGTTGAAACAAGCCGGCTATCATACCATTACCTCAGGCAAATGGCACGTAGGGACGGAAGCCTCTGCACTAGCCTGCAACAGAGGTTTTGATAAATCGTTTACCATGCTCAACAATGGAAGTAGTTATTATAAAAACGGACCTCTTTACAACGATGGGAGAACAGTGACTTTCATGGAAGGATGTACTCCTGTTCAACGTGATACTACCTATTACCTTACACAACAGATCACAGACTTTGCCGTGCAGGCACTCGATGAACAAAAAAATAATGTGAATCCTTTTTTCTTATACGTCACTTACACCGCTCCGCACTGGCCCATACAAGCACCGCAAGAAGACATTGATAAATACAAAGGACATTATATGGGAGGTTGGGATAAACTGCGTGAAGCCCGTCGTGCAAAAATGATCCATGAAAACATTGCCGACGAAAGTTGGAAACTATCTACGCGCTTCGAAAATGTACCAGCATGGGAAACACTTTCTGAAAAAGAGAAAAAAGCCTGGGATCTAAAGATGGCCATCTACGCAGCCATGGTCAATCGCATGGATCAGGGTGTGGGAGAGATTCTGCACAAACTGAAAGAAACAGGACAAGATAAAAACACGTTGATCATTTTTCTTTCCGACAATGGCGGTAGTGGAGACGAAGTAAGAAAATTAAATTATGTCATTCAAAGAAACGGCAAACCAGGTAGCGCCGAAAACATTGACAGCTACGATCGTCCATGGGGAAATGTAAGCAACACTCCTTTTCGCACCTTTAAAAGAAATGTACATGAAGGAGGTATATCTACTCCCTTCATCGCTTATTATCCTGGTGTCATTTCACCCGGCACGATCAATCCGGCAACAGCTCACATCATGGACATCCTGCCGACTTGTTTGGATGTAGCTCAAATAAAGTATCCAGCTACATTTCATGGGAATACATTGAAGTCATTGACCGGCGTGAGTTTGATGGAAAACTTTAAAAACTTTTCTATTGTTGCCAATCAAACATTGTTTTGGGAACACGAAGGCAACAAAGCTGTTCGCGATGGGAAATGGAAACTGGTATACGAGCTTGATTGGGACAAATGGGAATTGTACGACATGACAACTGATCGAAGTGAAACGAATGATTTGTCGGCACAACATCCAGATCAGGTCAAACGATTGAAAGCACTACACGATCAGTGGTGCCAAAAAGTAGGTGTGGTAGATTGGTTAAAGATTAAGTCGAATTGAGAAGAGCATAAAAAATATTTACTGGTTATAGATGTTTCTTTATAGCTCTGTTTTTTGCGAAATTTTATACTAAATTGAGAGCCGATCAATCATTAACTTTTTCAAGCAATTTCATGAAACGAAATCTTTTATTTTTTTGCATTACCTTCTTTGCCCTAGCCCTTATTTTCTTTGCTTTGCAAAAGGAAACCGTTTACAATCATTCATTCAAATACATCGCTAAAAACTGGACAGAGAACGCAAATGGTTCCGGTTCCATGCTGATAGAAAAACCTTATGAGCAATTGAACAATATCAATTTCGTTCGTTGGGATGCGTTACATTATCAATTGATCAAAGAATCTGGCTATTCCATTGAAAAGGCGGGCGGAGACTATATCTTCGCTTTCTTCCCCTTGTTCTCCTGGGTCTGGGAAATATCTTCTTTACCTCCTTTAGGCATCTTGCTCTTAAACTATTTCTTTTTCACTATAGGAGTACTCTTGCTGTTACACTCCTTCAACAAAAGTGAGGATAAGAACTTGCTCCTACTTTCTTTCTGCTTTCCAGGCTTAGCTTGTTTCTTAATTCCTTATACGGAATCTTTGTTCTTCTTGGTAACAGCAATCGCTATCTGGGGATACATCAAAGAAAAACATTGGATTTATTTCATAGGAATGTTCTTGGCTGCGCTCACCAGACCTGCGGCTACTCTGCTTATCCCAGCTTTTCTATGTGTTGAGTTTTATTATTTCCTTAGGTATAGAAATATACTTCATTCCATCAAATCTTTTTTTTCAAAAACGTTACCTCTCTATATTGGGACATTGTTCGTTTCATTGTATCAACTTTCCTATAACAGTGGCAGTCTTTTTCAATTTGTAAAAGCACAAAAATCTTGGGGCAAGGAATTATCTATTCCTAACCACATTGCTGATTGGTCTGAAGAAGCTTATGGAATCAACCTGGCTATTCTTTTTTGTGTATTTATTCCTTTGGCTGTCTATTTTATCATGGCATTTGTTCCATCAACGGATAACCCAAAAAAATCATCCGATGAACCAAAAAAATATTTACAGTTATTATCTATTGCATTCGTCATCGGCACAGTGTGCAACATCCTACTCTTTCAGCATGGTGATCTTCATGGCTTATTCAGGTATGTAGAATGTTCACCTTTCTTCTATATCCTGATTTTCTCTTTCTTTGACACCATCAAAGATCTATTATTTAAGCTGCGTTTGTTTTCATTTCTGAATAGCTTTTTCTTAGCGTTACTTTTTCTGATGATCATTCCTTATTCAACCAATTGGAACTTTTCAGATGCAGGTTTCTTCATTTTTTTCCTGGCTCTGGCTTTATGGCTCTTCCAGGATTTACAGGAAAATAAATTATATAAACTCACCTTATACGCTACCTTCACTTTAAATCTCCTTTGGACCACCTATCTATTCAATACATACATTACAAACGCCTGGATTTTCACATAGAATCAATACCAATTGCCTCCCATAAAATTCAAAGTCGCTTTTACAGTAACCTTGCTGTTCTTACTAATGAAAGGTTCATATTCCATATCATCTTAACCGCGTATGTCTCAACAATCCTTTACTCTGAAAGAATACAACATCACCAACAGATCTTTTTTCTCCATCGGGCCACATTTATTAGGATTGATCTTTATAGCTATCGGAATGTTTACTATAGCCAGTCCACTATTCATGCCAGGAGATAATAGTATACTCAAAGCAGTATTGGCAGGAACCGCTGCCGTTGTTTTTGGTTTGATGGTCATTGCATCTTACAGCGGAACGTTATTTGATTTTGTAGAAAAGCGCTACAAAAAATATTATTCCTTATCAGGTTTTCAAATAGGACAATGGGAACCACTTCCTGTAGTTCGTTTGATTAAAGTTTTCCCTTATACCTTTAGAGTAACCACCACTTCTAACGGCATCAACCCTTCTGCTAATCTCCGGGTGACACGCTATAACATGGCGCTGTATACCCATCAACATAAACCTTTCATGGTATTTGAACACGACAACATGGATAGAACCATGAAAGACGCTAAGGTATTATCAGAACAGTTGAAAGTTGTATTGGATATGCAACTGTCGAAAACTCCCTAAAAAAATGTAATTGGTTTGAAGGAGTAAAAATAAAAAATTACCTGATTTGTAAATCAGGTAAACAGTTGTGTAGCTCTTCCCATTTTTCTTCTGGCAACGCATTTCCAGAAACAAGAATTACTTTCAATCCTTTCATTTCGCAAAAACAAGAAGGTAATTCTTTCATGTTGTTTTCCTCGATATTTAAAAAACGCAGTGCATCCGCTTTGCACAACAGCTCGTATGTTCCTTCAATCGCGGTATTATCAATAAACAATATTTTCAATTGTGGCTGATTGATGATCCATGTGCTCAACGATGTCAACGGATTGCCCGACAGAATAAGAGACTTCAACGATTTCAATAACACAGAAGAAGAAGGATACGTCGTCAGGTGATTGGCGTGCAGATCCAATTCTTCCAGTTGACGACAGGTACCGATGTCATCAGGTATAGTGGTCAAATTATTTTCAGAAAGATCCAATACTTTAAGAGATGCTTGAAACAATACAGCTGGAATGGCATTCAATTCATTGCCGGCATACTGCAATACATTAAGTTTACGGCATTGATGAAACAAAGAGAATGGAATAGAATCAATGTGATTGTTTGAAATGTTCAATACCCTGAGATTTTTAAACTTTAGTATGGCATCGGGAAAACGTTTCAATCCTTTTCCTTCCAACGATAATTCACTCACACGCAAAGGGAATTTCACCGCTTCTTCCAGAGAGAAAAAGAGACTGTCATAGACATTAGTATCTTTGCTGCTTGTGCCATTGCCTACTTTAAAATTGACCTCGTCTTTGGTTTGCGCATGACTGCATATCGTGCTTGCAAAAAGCAGCCCTATACCAAATAAAAAAATAGTCTTGAACCTTTTGAGCAATTGAAACACCATAGCAATAGGTCATAAAAAAAGTGTGAGTTCGAGAGTGAGTATGGAGACAACACACTCACTTTTCAAACTCACACTGTCATGTAGTCCGTACGGGAATCGAACCCGTGTTTCGTCCGTGAAAGGGACGCGTCCTAACCCCTAGACGAACGGACCATGTTTCAAAATGGTGACGCAAAGGTATGAGTTTATTCTATATCAGCCAAATATTTCTCTGAAAAAGTCCTAATATTATTATTCCGATAAATTAGACCTGCGCAGTTTGACTTTTCTCTCGTGTATTTGTATGTTTGAGCCCTTATCGTGAAGCACATTCACGCTCTTAACTTTAAACCAATCAAATATGTCTACAATTAAAGTGGGTATCAACGGGTTCGGTCGTATCGGAAGATTAGTTTTCCGTGCAGCTGCCAGCAATCCTAAAATTGAAGTAGTGGGAATCAATGACCTTATCGAGGTAGACTACATGGCTTACATGTTGAAATACGATTCTACTCACGGTATTTTCCAGGGCACAATCGAAGTAAAAGACGGTAAACTAGTCGTTAACGGCAAGGCAATCCGCATTACTGCTGAAAAAGATCCTGCTAACTTAAAATGGAATGAAATCGGTGCTGATTATATTGTGGAGTCTACTGGCTTATTCTTGACTCAGGAAACTGGTCAAAAACACATAGATGCAGGTGCGAAAAAAGTCATCTTGTCTGCTCCTGCAAAAGACGAAACGCCTACATTCGTAATGGGTGTGAACCACAAGTCTTACACCAAAGAAATGAACATCGTTTCTAACGCTTCATGTACGACTAACTGTCTCGCTCCTATCGCTAAAGTATTGAATGATAAATTCGGTATCGCTGAAGGTTTAATGACTACTGTACACGCAGTAACGGCTACTCAGAAGACAGTAGATGGACCATCTGCTAAAGACTGGAGAGGCGGACGTGGTGCTTACCAAAACATTATACCTTCTTCTACAGGTGCAGCTAAAGCTGTAGGCTTGGTTATTCCTGCATTGAAAGGTAAACTAACCGGTATGTCTTTCCGCGTTCCTACGCCTGATGTTTCAGTAGTTGATTTGACTTGCCGCTTGACAAAAGGTGCTTCTTACGAAGAAATCAAAAAGGCAATGAAAGAAGCTTCTGAAGGCGACATGAAAGGTATCCTTGGGTACACGGAAGATGAAGTAGTATCTAACGATTTCTTGGGAGATGCACGTACTTCTATCTTTGATGCTAAAGCAGGTATCGCTTTGAATGACAACTTCGTGAAAATCGTTTCTTGGTACGATAACGAATGGGGTTATTCTAACAAACTGGTTAACCTGATCGAACACATGGATACTGTTAAGTAATTGTTTTTCAATAAAAAAAAAGCTCCGGTAAATATTTTTATTTTTACCGGAGCTTTTTTGTTTTACTCGTCAGTTTATTTTTAATTACTACTTGCAAATTTTAACTTAAACTAAATTTTTATGATCAACAAAAAATTAATCCTTGCCCTTTCTGTATTTGTGCTTTCGCTTTCACAGGTGATGGCTCAGAAAGTAGTCTCTATTTCAGGTGACATCAAAGTCCTTAAAGGAGAAACTAAATTAAAAGTAGAATACGATTTCAGCAAATTCATGGTAGGAAACTACAGTGATGATAAAGCGTACGTAGCAAAGAAAAAAGAAGACATCACGAAGAAAGATGGCGCAGCAAAAGCTGACGAATGGGAAAAAGCATGGGAAGGTTCGAGAGAGACTAGATACCAACCAAAGTTTCAAGAATTGTTTAACGATCAGGCAAAAGACGTTCCTTCGATGATCAGCCCTGACAACAAAGATGCTAAATACACGTTGATCTTGAAAACAACATTCATCGAGCCAGGTTTCAACGTAGGTGTAATGAAGAAACCTTCTTATATCAATGTAGAATACATTTTTGTTGAGACAGCAAATCCTTCTAATGTTGTAGCTAAATTCTCTGCAAACAACATCCCTGGAAGCCAGGTAATGGGCTATGATTTCGATGCCGGTTCAAGAATAGCTGAATCGTATGCAAAAGCAGGTAAAATGATGGGAGGCTACATCAAGAAAAATTTGGCGAAGTAATTTTATACTGAGCTTAAATAAAAAAACTCCCGGTATGCATCGGGAGTTTTTTTATTTATGTAGAAGAAATCTGTGACATGACTGTTCTGCTTGATTTTATTTTGCAGGGTATGGATATTAATACTGTTCTTCCAATTCGTCCACGATGTATTTGGACCGTACCGATTTATCTATTTTAATTTTCACTTTTTTCATGGTTTCAAAATGTTTGGCAACGAGCGTGAGCCATTCTAACGCTGTCAGGTAACCAAAAACAGGATGAAGCAATTTACCTTGTGGTTTTTTGGCATCAATTTCCTGAGCGACTTTATAAATCAGTTTTAAGAATTTATACATTTCATCTTTCACTCCTAACGCCCCTTCAGGAGCCTTCGGCGTGTAATCATAACCCAAAGTTGGCTTGATATAAAAAAGTCCCTTAGCATGAAAAAGAGCCCACCCTTTAAATGTCTTCTCGCCCGTATTGGAAACACCTCTTCCATAGGCACCATCCAATGCATTCTTCATGAAGAAATGATAAGAAACCTGAATGAGAGAATCATAAACTTGTCCAATGGATAAGTCACATCCTTCGGGAACTCTTTTGAATTGAGATTTTGAATAATAATCCAACTCTTGTACCCAATGCTTGGCGTTCGGTAAAAAGTTATTATAAACCTCTAAGGCATTCTTTTCCATAAATCTCCAATCAACAACCAGATCAGTTTAATATCATACAAAGACCTTTCCGGTTGTGGCTACGAAATTAAACAGTTTTCACTTAATTAAAAGAAGGATTGCCTTTCTAAGTGGATAAATTCATAAAAGAGAGGATGAAAATCGTTACCGATCTCCATCCTCATCCAGAAGTATAAAAAATATGAAAAAATAAGCTTTGACAGCTTGGCCACTAATCAAATATGTAATATTTATACGATAAATTAAAATTAAAAACCTATATTTTTTAAAAAAATAGCTAAATCCGATTCATTAAGTACTCATAAACAAAGATTAATGCTATTATAACAGAATTGAAACGGAGTAAATTACGGAGTAATAAAAAAAGACATTTATTGGTTAAACTCAAAAATTGCGCAAAGACAAGTATACCACATTTCTTATAGAAGCTTCATTTAGCAACTTCATCACTTTTTTAGCTGCTTCATCTGCAAGCATTAATTCTCCTGATTGGTATAAATCAACGAATCGATTTAACGATGGGAAATTTTCAATGGGCGCTTTTCTTATTTCTTCCTGCATCGGTGTATCCATCACACCAGGAGAAATAGAGTGAAAATGAATAGGCAAAAGCTGATGCAATTGTTCCTTTGCACATACGCCTGTAAAGCGGTCTAGCGCAGCTTTAGAAGCACAATAAGCAGCCCAGCCTTCCATGTCTTTTTGCGCCGCACCTGAACTGATATTGAATACTACCTTTTCTGCTTCCTGATCCTGAAACTGTTTGACAAAGACTTCACTCAATACCATGGGTGCTAAACTATTGATCGACATCACCCGTTGATAATGTGAAATGTTCTGATGGCCCACAAATGCCGTATGACCAAGGCTTCCTGCATTATTTACAAGAACTATTTTTTGGGTCAAATCCGATACGCTTCTTAAAAAATCGTTCGCCTGTTCGTAAAGCTTTTCTGTATGCGCCAAGTCTATCTCGTAAAAATGAAATCTGGAATCATCTATATTGGGATCATGCCTGGAACACCCGTGAATAGTTAGTTCCCGCTGTGTAGAAAGCAACAGGTTAACAAGACTTAAACCCATACCTGAAGATACACCCGTAATAAAATAATGTTCCACGTAAGACTACAAGATATATTGACTCATGTCTTTGTTCTTCACAAGACCCGATAGTTTTTCATCTACCAACTGAGGCGTAATGAGAATCTGTGAATGGCGTCCAATCACATCCGGCACATCAAATAATATTTCATTGAGCAACAAACTCATGACCGTATGTAATCTTCTTGCGCCTATGTTTTCCATTTCTTCATTTGCCCGAAATGCTACGTTAGCAATGCTACGCAGCGATTCATCCGAAAACTCTAATGATACTTCTTCAGAATAAAGTAACGCCTGGTATTGTTTAGTCAACGCATTTTTAGGTGCTTTTAGAATTTGATAAAAATCATCTTCCGACAATCCGTCTAACTCTACACGAATAGGAAAGCGCCCCTGCAATTCAGGAATCAGATCAGACGGTTTTGCTACATGAAAAGCTCCAGCCGCTATAAAGAGAATATGATCCGTATTGATTACTCCGTATTTTGTATTGACACTGCTTCCTTCCACGATCGGTAATAAATCCCGCTGCACGCCTTCTCTGCTTACATCAGGACCACCACCAGTACCCTTGCTGCGGGAAGCAATCTTGTCTATTTCATCGATGAAAATGATACCAAGGTTTTCAGCTTTTCTAAGCGCCTCTTCTTTCACTTCATCCATGTCGATCATCTTAGATGCCTCTTCCTCTAACAAAATTTTCCTGGCATCTGCAATGGTCACTTTACGTTTCTTTTGCTTTTTTGGCATCATGTTGCCGATCATTTCCTGAATATTCATCATCGCCGCTTCGTCCATAGCGCCTCCAATCATGCCGACTCCAGGACTTGATGATTGTTGAATATTGATATCAATCTTCCTTTCTTCCAACTCTCCGCGTTTCAGTTTTTCACGAAAAGATTCCCGTGTACGCTCGTTCAGGTCTTCGTCATCCGAATCAGAAGAAGAGAAGCCCGTATTTTTTTTCAATGGAGGAATCAATGCATCCAGAATAACATCTTCCACCATTTGCGTGGCCTTCTCATACACCTCTTGCTTCTTCTGGGCTTTCACCATGTGCACAGATTGTTCAACCAGATCTCTGACCATGCTTTCCACATCTCTTCCAACATACCCTACTTCCGTAAACTTACTCGCTTCTACTTTGGTAAAAGGAGCATCGGCCACTTTGGCCAGGCGGCGTGCTATTTCTGTTTTGCCAACACCGGTAGATCCAATCATCAAAATATTATTGGGAACGATCTCTTTCTTCATTTCTTCAGGCGCTGTCATTCTTCTCCACCTGTTGCGCAAGGCAATAGCCACGTGCCTTTTGGCATTATGCTGACCAATGATATACTTATCCAGCTCCAATACAATTTGACGCGGCGTCAGGTACAAGTTATTTGTATCTTGATGATGTTGATCCATGTTGAATGCTTATCTGTTTTTTCCTGGGAATAGATCGCGGGTATTCACCACCAATCCAATGTAATTGGTACCACCCACTACGTGGTAGTACGCTCTCGTGAATGAGAATTCGAAACGTTTGATACGGATCATGAAACCCCAGGATATACCGGCCACACCGGCCTTGGTCTGCATACGAAGATCTCTCCGGATCAAGGCATTGTATCCTGCTCTAAAATGAAAATTTTTACTCAATAACACTTCTGTACCAATCACTATGTGTCGAAATCCTTTGGACAACACACTTTCTTCTTTCTGTTCTGAAGTACCGTCAAAAGTGACTTGCTTATTCAAGGAAGGATCATTGTATGAAATATCAAACTGATAAAGTTTCTGGGCAGTAACAGAAATGCGCACTGGTAAATGTGCCGGCTTAAATGTTGTCCCTAGCTGTACATCCAGAGGCATCGTGATGTCTTCGTCCTGATTATAATTCTTGATGGGAAAGCCTATGTTCTTCACCACCAATCCAACAGAGAGTTGTTGCTTGGGATGTTTGAATACTCCGCCGAAATCAGCGAGCACAGCAGCAGCATTGTATCCCGGTGAAAGTTGTGAAGCCGCAAATTTCAATGTGCCCCCAAGTGTGAATAATCCGATAGTGTGAGACTTAGAAGCGGACACAGCAAATTCATTAGGGTTGAAAGAACCCACAGACGTGCCGTTGGCAAGTGTCTGATCCATTTTTCCATAATTGAAATAAGACATTCCAAAAGACCATAAACCAGAGTCTTTGATGCGTGTCGCATATTGCAGGTGTGAATGAAAAATGCCAGCATAATAAGGATGAACAGTCATCATGAGGTCATGATTCATGGTATCCGATAACAAGGCGGGGTTTTGCCAAACCAGACCAACGTTACGATCGACCAGCGATACATTTTCCGAGCCTATGCCAGCAACCTGACTACTCGCAGGCAGTTGCAAAAATTGAAAGGCATCCTTTCCTCCTATTTGAGCAAATCCAGGAAGTGCACAAAACAGAAACAGGAATATACTTTTACTCAAAGAGGAAGCAGAAAAATGACTAAAATGTTTCAAAATGATAACTCTATATTTTTTTTGACTCTATAACGCTCAAGTCCATTGGTTGTTTTACTTTTTGCTTTAAAAGTGCAATGTTCAACACTTGATTGGCATTTTCTACATAATGAAAGCTCATTTGCTTGATGTAATCGTCATTTATTTCCAAAATGTCT
The DNA here is from genome assembly GCA_028288365.1 of Chitinophagaceae bacterium. Lineage (GTDB taxonomy): Bacteria > Bacteroidota > Bacteroidia > Cytophagales > Cytophagaceae > JACMQM01. The sequence goes on from JAQBNU010000092.1 coordinate 44,887, forward strand.
TTCTTGTTTTTAGCACACAACACGATCTCTTTGATTCCGGATCTTTTGGCCGCCAGTATTTTTTCTTTGATTCCACCGACAGGAAGTACTTTACCTCGCAAGGTGATTTCACCTGTCATGGCCAATTTGTGCTTCACTTTACGTTGAGTAAATACAGAAGCCAGAGCCGTCAACATGGTGATACCCGCAGAAGGTCCATCCTTGGGAACGGCACCAGCAGGTACGTGTATGTGAAGATCAAAATGATCAAATACCCTGTAGTCAATTTTCAGGTCATCGGCATGAGCTCTTAAATAAGAAAGCGCTGCGTTCGCCGATTCTTTCATGACATCACCCAATTGTCCTGAAATATGCAGACGACCTTTGCCTTTGCTCAAGCTGGCTTCGATGTATAAAATTTCTCCACCTACCGGCGTCCATGCTAAACCCGTTACGACACCTGCGTGTTCATCGTCTTCGTACAATTCTTTATCAAAGATTTCAGGTCCAATCATAGACGGAACATCCTCTGGTTTCACCAGGTGAGGATACTCTTGTTCCATAGCCACTGACTTTGCAATGTTACGCGTCAATGCACCAATCTTTCGATCCAGGTTTCTGACACCAGATTCTCTGGTATAATCTTCTATGATCTTTACCAATGCTTTGTCTGTGACTTTAAACGCATTCGATTCCAAACCGTGTTCTTCTGTCTGTTTCGTCACCAGGTATTTTTTGGCAATCTGCAACTTCTCTTCCATCGTATAGCCATTGATTTCAATGATCTCCATACGATCTCTTAGCGCCGGATGGATGGAGTCCAATGAATTGGCCGTAGCAATAAATAAGACTTTTGATAAATCATATTCTACTTCCAGGTAGTTATCAGAAAAACTATTGTTCTGTTCCGGATCTAATACTTCGAGTAATGCAGAGGCTGGATCACCTTTGAAATCAGAACCTACTTTATCTATTTCATCCAGTATAAAAACAGGATTAGAGGAGTTCGCTTTTTTAATTCCCTGAATGATACGTCCAGGCATCGCACCAATATAGGTTTTGCGGTGCCCTCTTATTTCTGCTTCGTCGTGTACACCTCCCAAAGCAATACGAATATATTTCCTATTCAATGCTTTAGCGATTGACTTCCCTAAAGATGTTTTACCAACGCCTGGGGGGCCATACAAACAAAGGATCGGAGCCTTCATGTTGTTTTTCAATTTCAACACGGCAAGGTATTCTAAAATTCTTTCTTTTACTTTTTCCAATCCAAAGTGATCTGTATCCAGGACTTTACGTGCACGGTTCAGATTGAAATTATCCTTCGTCGTTTCATCCCAAGGAAGATCCACCAGAAACTCTACATAGTTCATGGATACAGGATACTCCGCGGCCATCGGGTTGAGACGCTCCAATTTTCTCAATTCTTTTTCAAAATGCTGCATCGTTATTTCCGGCCATTTTTTTTCTTTGGCTTTCATACGCAAACGTTCTATCTCCGCGTCACTGGATTCGGCTCCTCCCAATTCATCCTGTAATGTTTTGATTTGCTGACGCAAATAATAATCGCGTTGCTGTTGATCTAAATCGGAATGAACTTTTGATTGGATCTCCCGCTTCAACTCCAGCATCTGAATGTCTTTATCCATCAAACTCATGAGGTGAGTGGCTCGCTTGTTGGTATCGTCAGTTTCTAACAGGGCTTGCTTTTCTTTGATGTCTGCGTTTAGATTAGAGGAAAGAAAATGAGTGAGGAATGCAGAACTCTCGATGTTGTTAATAGCAATTTGTGCATCCTGAGGAATCTCCGGATTAAGGCGAAGCATTTTCGTAGCCAGATCTTTCAATGACTGAAAGAGTGCTTTGTTTTCTGTCTTGTTATTTTTATCCGGATAAATATCTTCACGGTATTTAACACGCGCAGTGATGTATGGATCTTCCTGCACCATCTCTGCTATTTCAAAGCGACGTTTGCCCTGAATGATAATGGTGGTGTTGCCATCAGGCAATACGAGCATGCGCAAGATACGCGCAACCGTACCTACCTTATGTAAATCGGCCAATGCAGGTTCTTCTATATGTTGATTTTCCTGCGCCACAACTCCGACGATACGATCACCTCTATACGCTTTCTTAACTAAGCGAATAGACTTCTGCCGCCCTACGGTGATGGGCAATACAACACCTGGAAACAAGACCGCATTTTTCAAAGGAAGTATGGGCAATACTTCCGGCAATTCTTCCGTATTCATGAACTCTTCCTCTTCAGGAGAGATCAGTGGAATCATGTCGACTGATTCAGAATCTAATAAGCTTTGTATGTATGACAATTGATCGATTTCTTTTTTCTGCATGCAAGATTAATTAGAGAATGTCAAAATGACATTTTTGGACTAATACTATGAAAGATTCAATATAAATATAATATTGCTATATTATCCGCAAGACTTATGCCACCTCTAGGAAAAAGAGCGTAGATTTGCGTAAACACATGAAACATAAGGGCTTTTTACATATTCTGATTTTTTTTCTTTTGGCATGTTCCTGCCAATTAGTCCTTGCTCAGAAAAAGAAAGGATTTAAAGCTCAAGCGTTGGCAGCTTCCGAACAAGCTTACGCGCAACAACGTCTTGGTTTCTACATTACTTTTCCAAACGTCAATAAAATTCCGTTTTATTTTAATCAAGACGAATTAAAAAAAATAAGTGCCTTAGAAAAGAAGAAAGATTTCGTTGCTCTTCTTCCTGTACTGGAACAATACGTACGCAATTTTGGAATTCAAAATTTCAGCCGCAACATTGACATGCTTTGGAAGCTCGGACAATTGTATGAAATCAATGGTCAGAAAAGCCAATCGATCTATCTTTATCAAATTGCATTGAAACATCACAAGCCAAAGCAAGGCGATCAGATTGAACAACACTATGATAGTCTCGTTGTGAAAGATGAATATGTTCCGCTTGAATATTACTACGACTTAGTAGAATATAGAAGATCCATCGATACACTCGTACCTCCTCAGAATGTATTTCTGAACATGGGAGAATTGATCAACGATAAAAAATATCCGGACTATGGCCCTGCTATGAACGTGCAAGGGAACATGCTCATTTATACCAAAAGAAAAAAAGAACTGACCGCTACTAAACTTGCTTTTAGAGAAAACGAAGATCTTTACTATTCCATCAACTACGATGGTTTCTGGGATGAAGCACAACCTTTTTCAAACGTCATCAACTCTCATTGCAACGAAGGTTCGGCTACCATTTCACGTGACGGTAAAACCTTGTACTTCGCCCGTTGCAAAGTAACAGACTTTCAATACGATTGTCGCGACTGTATAGGAAGCTGTGACATTTATGTTTCTCACTTGGAAGACAGTGTATGGAGTGTTCCTCAAAACTTAGGCGCAACTGTCAATACCATTTATTGGGATTCCCATCCTACCTTATCTCATACAGAAGACACTTTGTATTTTGCTTCCGATCGTTTAGGAGGTTTCGGTTTGTCTGATATCTGGTTCACTCATAAATTACTCGATGGCAGTTGGGCACCAGCAGAAAATCTAGGACCTGTGGTAAATACCAGAGGAAACGATGTCTCTCCTTTTTATCATCCGGAGCATCATGTCTTATACTTTAGCTCCAACGGACAACTGTTAAACTTTGGTGATGTTGACTCTACACAGAAAACAGTTTTATCTTTTGACATCTACAAGACTCGTCACATTGCCGGCATGTTTGATGAACCACGCAACATCGGTCCATTGGTAAATGGTAAAGGTGATGAATATTACTTCGCCATTGACACCAAAGGCAAAGACCTGTTCTATGCGAAGTCAGAAGTAGACGACATTAAAAATCTTGATTTGTATTCTTTTCCTCTTCCAATGGAAGCACAGGCTTTGGCTTACACCAAGTTTTCCGGTTCACTTCGTGATTCATTAAGTGAGGATCCGTTTTCCGGTATTGTATCTGTGATTGATTTAACAAATGGCATTGAAGTTTCACCTAAATTCATGAGACCCGATGGCACCTTTGAATTCGATTTGATCCCAGAAAACGAATACCTCTTGGTAATACAAGGAGATGATTTCTTTCGCGTGGAGCATCAATTTACACTCAATGGTGACACTACGATTAACCTGATGACGAATTCCATTAAATACAACAAATGGAAATTTGCCTCTCTGGAATTTGACAACAACAGTTCCAATATTAAACCGGAAATGGAAACCGATTTGAATAAGGTGGTGGATTTTATGTTGGATCATCCCTATTTGAAAGTGAGTATCTCTGGACATACGGATTCCGACGGTGATCCGAATGCCAACTTGAAATTGTCAAAAGAAAGAGCTGTATCCATTCGCAACTATGTCATCGAAAAAGGCAAAATAGATCCAGACCGAATACTGGCTGAAGGATATGGAAATCAGAAACCCATTGTGGAAGAAAAAACGCCGGAGGACAAACGTATCAACCGACGTGTAGAGTTCGAGATCATTAAGCTGACGCAAGAAGAAATAGAACAGCAACGTGCAGAAGAAAAAGCCAAACGCAAGCAGGCCAAAGAAGACGAATTGTTTGATGAATTTGAAAACGAGGGAGAAGAAAAAACACCGGGACCTACACCGCAAGAAGAATTACCTCCTGTAGATGAAACACAATACAACAAATACAGAATGAAAAAATAATTTCATTCTAAGTGTAAAAAAATAAGGGGATGCATTAAATCAATGCATCCCCTTATTTTTTTACTAGTATAGCTGTTATTTTTTTGCTGTTACCATTTCAGGTAAAGGAAAACCCATGACAGCCTGAGAGAGTTTAGTAAAGAGTTCATTCATCTGAGCATCCGCTTCAGCAGGAGCCCACATCATTTCTATGTATTGTTTATCGGTATAAAGGCGGACAAACTGATAATTTTTACCTGGATTAAATTTAACAAAGTCGTCCCATTGTTTATTGGAGCAATAAGTTATTAATTCCTTAAGTGCTGTTTTTTCCATGTGTCCGATGTGCGTGTATTGTTTATCCATGCGGGATGTAAACATGATTTCCCCTGATTTAGAAATCATAAATTCTTTCAAGTCTACATCGTTTACCACGTAAGAACCAAATACAATTTTATCGTATCCTTCTGTTTTTTTCTGAGCGATGGAAGCGGTAGAGCTTATAAGAAGCAAAACCAATGTGATTAGGATATTCCTGTTTTTCATAATCAATTCTTTAAACCTCGGTAGGCAGTTTTACGAAAGGAAAAGAAAGGAGGTTATTCAAAAAATTACATTACCCATAAAAAAGGGGGTTTTCACATGTATGAAAAGCCCCTTTTTATACAGTTTTTTATAGAAAATGACTAAACAGCCTGCTTTTTCAGTGCTTTGAGCATCGTTTCTCCAATTAAGGCTGGAGATTCTACTACAAATATTCCACATTCTCTCATGATGGCCATTTTAGCAGCTGCCGTATCTTCAGCACCTCCTACAATAGCACCAGCATGTCCCATTCTACGGCCTGCAGGAGCAGTTTGTCCGGCTACGAAACCTACAACAGGTTTCTTATTACCTGTTTCTTTGATCCAACGCGCAGCCACTGCTTCGTAGCTTCCGCCGATTTCACCAATCATAACGATAGCTTCTGTCTCAGGATCGTTCATCAACAACTCTACCGCATCTTTAGTAGGCGTGCCTATGATCGGATCTCCACCAATACCAATGGCTGTAGAAATTCCCATACCAGCTTTCACGATTTGATCAGCGGCTTCATATGTCAATGTTCCAGATTTGGACACAATTCCTATTTTACCTTTTTTGAAAACAAAACCCGGCATGATACCTACTTTCGCTTCTCCCGGAGTAATGACACCAGGACAGTTAGGGCCAATCAATGTTACATTTCTAGATTGAATGTATGATTTCGCAGTCATCATATCTGCTACCGGAATACCTTCTGTAATCGTGATGATCACTTTGATTCCTGCATCTGCTGCTTCCATGATAGCGTCTGCTGCAAAAGCCGGAGGAACAAAGATAATGGTAACGTTTGCTCCTGTCTTATCTACTGCATCTTTTACTGTATTGAATACAGGTCGATCAAGGTGTGTAGTACCGCCTTTACCTGGAGTAACACCACCGACAACATTCGTTCCATATTCAATCATTTGCTGAGCATGAAACGACCCTTCAGAGCCTGTAAACCCTTGAACAATTACTTTAGAATCTTTATTTACCAATACACTCATTTCAGAAAAAGTTTATCTACAAAAATAGAATTTTTTAGTCCTAATCAAAAGAGTACAACCCAAAACATGTCGACACTACCGGATCAATATCTCGGGCAATTGATCCGGTGGTGAGGGATAAGATATACTAACCTGAAAGACACCACCATATAGGAATCAAAGCCAGGGCGCGAGCCTCTGGACGTGCCGGGTCCATGATTCTTGAAATACGAAGCATCACCATTTTGTACGGCAGTATAACCCAATTGATTCTGCATGTAATTCAGGTCACGTGGTTTTCCTGTTTGGGGATCATTTTTTTGCGTCGAACGAAACGTAAAATAAGACGATCCTTTGTTAGGGTCTACGTTCGGATAATCGCCTGACACATCGTCCAGGTAATCGGTAAACGTATAGACATAACTGAATTCTACTTCAAAATCAAAATGGTAAGAAATCTTATAACGTACGCCCAAACTCAGCGGTATCATAGCGCTGTAGGCAGAGTAACTTTTCCCCTCTGTTTCAAGAGGTCTTAAATTGATCCATGCTCCTGTGCTGTCTTTCGTTTTAGGTTCGAAATGAAAAACACCTAATCCTCCTTTAAAAAAAATATTATACAGCGGACGACGGATGTAATCTTTATAACTAGGGAACAAATCGTATTGATAAAACCCCTGAAGCGAAACGACATCGGATCTAAAATGCAAATTGCGTACAGCGTTGTCTTGTTGTGTAGAGTTGTATAAGCTGGCGTTTAGATAATCACTACCGAGCAGGCGGATCCAGCCTGCTGAGAGACCTACCGATGAATGAGAAGTAATTTTTTGTACCACTGAAAACTCAAAACCAGGACGAGTAGTTCTTAATCCACCGCTGACGTCTCCATAAAAATAAGACCCTTGAAGAGCCAGGCCAAATGATGTGTATCGATCAACCTTCCATGGGTTAGATTGCGCGACAATCCTTCCATGAAAACCAAGGACCAGACTTAGCATCACCAAGATATGATAAGAATACTTATTCAATTTAGCGGATCTACTCTTAAAAAAGTTTCACTTATTATTCCAAAAGTATCATTTATACCCTTAGATACAACAAGTGTAACCCAAACTAATTGTTGTAACCGTATTTTCCTTTCCATCTTTTTGCCAGAAACGTCCTTAGCTCATTTTCCCTGACTGTATTACCTGGTGCGTAGATACTCACTCCCTTGATCTCATCGGGTAGAAACTCCTGTTCTGCAAAGCCCCCTTCAAAATCGTGTGAATACTTGTATCCCTGTCCATACCCCATGTCTTTCATCAACTTGGTTGGTGCATTTCTTAACGCAATAGGGACTTCAAGGTTACCTTTATCGTATACCAGCGACTGCGCCTTGTGAAGTGCCATGTACGAGGCGTTGCTTTTAGGAGAAGAGGCCAGGTAAGTCACCACCTGAGATAAAATAATAGCTGCTTCCGGCATGCCTATTTTGATGATGGCATCAAATGCACTGGAAGCCATGACCAGAGCCGTAGGATTGGCATTGCCTATATCTTCCGAAGCCAGGATCACCAGGCGACGCGCGATGAACTTGATGTCTTCTCCGCCTTCCAGCATACGTACCAACCAGTATACACCGGCATTGGGATCACTGCCCCGGATGGATTTAATAAATGCGGAAATAATGTCGTAATGCTGCTCTCCTGATTTATCATACAACACTGTTTTTTGCTGTACCGTTGTCATCACCATTTCATCCGTCACGACTAAGTCATCCGAAGGATTAGATAACACAACCGCTTCAAGCAAGTTGAGCAGTTTGCGTGCATCACCGCCAGATAAAGAGATGAGTGCTTCCGTTTCTGAAAGCTGTATATTTCTTTTAGATAATAAAGTGTCTTTTTCTACCGCTCTGTTGAGCAATGCTTTTAAATCGTCTTTGGTCAACGGATCCAATTTGTATACCTGACAGCGCGACAACAATGCTTTGTTGACTTCGAATGATGGGTTTTCTGTTGTAGCGCCGATGAGTGTGAGCCATCCCTTTTCCACTGCGGCAAGCAGAGCATCTTGTTGTGTTTTGTTGAAACGATGAATCTCGTCAATGAACAAAATACCTTTGCCGGAATATTTACATTTATCGATCACTTCTCTCAGGTCTTTTACACCCGAACTGATCGCACTTAAAATATACATGGGAGATTTTACTGCTTCCGCAATGATCGTAGCCAGCGTCGTCTTCCCTACTCCAGGAGGTCCCCATAAAATCAGAGAAGGAACTTGTCCCATCTCTACTGCTTTCTTCAGTATTTTGCCTTCACCGATTAAATGGTATTGTCCTGCTACTTCTTCTAACGAATGAGGTCGCATCCTCTCTGCCAATGGTGCGTCGCCGTGAAATGATAATGCCATAGTTGTCGGATTGCCTTTGCTTAAAGTTCGAAATATTTATTGTAAGTTTTCTTACCTGCTTGATCTATTTTTATGGTAGATTTTTTACACGATTCGGCTGTTTCAAACGCTATTCGTATCTTGTCGCATGAATCGTCAGGTATTGAGCGCGCATTTCTTTATTTTTTTGGCCACTTGCTTTACAAGCATGAATTATTCCATCGCCAAAATTGTGATGCCCTCTGAAATACATCCTTACAGTATTGTATTGACACGCATTATTATTTCTGTCGCTTTCTTTTTTATACTGGATGCTTTGCTATACCCAACAAAAAAATACCATCTTCCTTTCCAAGACATCATCCGGCTGATCAGCTGTGGCGTTGTCGGTGTGGCATTGAATCAACTTACACTCTACAAAGGGCTCAGTATTACAACACCCATCAATGCGGCATTGATTGTAGCTACTATTCCGATTTTTGTTTTGATTCTTTCCGCTCTATTTCTTCGCAACCTACCGAGCTGGAAACAATCGTTGGGGGTGCTGATCAGTGCATCTGGCGCTTATTACCTGATCATGTATACAAGCGGAGGATTGGAAATAAAAAATCTGACTGGAGATTTATTGATCCTGATGAATTGCATCAGTTATGCTATTTACCTGGTACTTGTAAAACCATTACTTGAAAAATACCATCCCCTGTTTTTAACCAAATGGATGTTTGCTGTAGCCGCGCTTGTTGTATTTCCATTTACGATTCAGGATACCTTACGCACCGATTGGTTTCAGGTGAGCACTGAAGGTTGGTTGGCATATACTTATATCATACTATTTGCTACGCTGTTCAATTATTATTTCACTACCTCTACACTGAAATGGCTGAACCCTGTCACCACTGCGGCCTACGGCTACCTGCAACCCTTTCTTGCTACTTTGTTTGCCGTGTGTTTAGGTCTTGATGTATTGTCTACAGAAAAAGCTATTGCCGGTGGTGTGATTTTTTTTGGAATTGTGTTGACAGGGAAGTGGTTTCAGAGAAACAGTGATCAGGAGAAAAAAGAATAATAATTTTTATTCTATTGTTAAAGTCTCACTCACTACAAAATAAAAGGCACAAGAAAAATTCTTGCGCCTTTTATACTACTGATCACTGACTACTGTCCGCTGACCACTACATTAAATATGAATTACCTCACCATATGCCGCCGCAGCAGCTTCCATGATGGCTTCAGACATGGTAGGATGTGGATGTACCGCTTTAATGATTTCATGTCCTGTTGTTTCCAATTTGCGAGCCACTACAATTTCTGCAATCATCTCTGTCACATTGGCACCGATCATGTGAGCACCTAACAATTCTCCGTATTTAGCATCGAAGATCAATTTTACAAATCCTTCTTTTGCACCGGCAGCGCTTGCTTTACCAGATGCAGCGAAAGGAAACTTACCGACTTTAATTTCGATGCCTTTTTCTTTCGCTTGTTTTTCTGTCAATCCTACAGAAGCAATTTCCGGTGTACAATAGGTACAACCAGGAATGTTACCATAGTTCAACGGCTCCACATGAAGACCTGCAATTTTTTCTACGCAAATGATTCCTTCTGCAGAAGCCACGTGAGCGAGTGCCGGACCTTTTACAATATCACCGATGGCATAAATGCCTGGAATATTTGTTTTATAATAATCGTCAACAATCACTTTCCCTTTATCCGTAATGACACCTACTTCTTCCAGACCAATGCCTTCCAAATTTGTAGCGACACCTACTGCTGAAAGAACAATGTCTGCTTCGATCACTTCCTGACCGGAAGCAGTTTTTACATTCACTTTGCATTTAGCTTCTGATGTATCTACAGATTCAACAGAAGCATTGGTCATGATGTTGATGCCAATTTTTTTGTATTCTTTTTCTAATGTTTTAGAAACGTCTTCGTCTTCTACCGGAACGATGTTTGGTAAAAATTCTACGATGGTCACTTTCGTTCCCATAGAATTGTAGAAGTACGCGAACTCTACACCGATGGCACCTGAACCAACAATGACCATGCTTTCAGGCTTCTTGTCCAATACCATTGCCTTGCGGTAACTGATGATTTTTTGTTCGTCGATTTTCAGGTTAGGCAATTCGCGTGCTCTTGCACCAGTAGCCAAAATAATATGATCGGCCATATAAACAGTTTTAGTGCCTTTATCGTCAGTCACTTCTACTTGCTTATTGCCTTTGATTTTTCCAAAACCAGGAATGTGTTCTACTTTATTTTTCTTAAACAAAAACTGAATGCCCTTGCTCATGCCGTTTGCCACATCACGGCTGCGTTTCACGACAGCACCGAAGTCAGCTTCTGCACCGTTTACTTTAATTCCGTAATCGCCTGCATGCTTAATGTATTCAAAAACCTGTGCACTTTTCAACAATGCTTTCGTCGGGATACAACCCCAATTCAGACAGATTCCACCTAGTTCGGCTTTCTCTACAACAGCAACTTTTTTACCTAATTGAGCAGCTCTGATGGCAGCAACGTAACCACCGGGACCTCCTCCTATGACAAGAACATCGTATTTTACAGACATTTCCTTTTGAGTTATTTATACTTCACAAATTTAATCCATTTCAGATGAGAAAAAAATGATTCTTTAGGGAAGACGACCAGACATCATTTGATAATAGACTTAAAACTTTCTATTATTGTACTTTATAAGCATTTATCTTTAATAAGCATTTCATTCTATGGGATTATTAACCGGCAAAGTAGCGCTGATCACTGGAGCTTCCAAAGGAATTGGCAGAGCCATCGCTATACAGTATGCCAAACAAGGCGCGCAGGTAGCCTTTACTTACCTGAGCAGTGTAGAAAAAGGACAAGCGCTTGAAAAAGAATTGAGCGATTTAGGTGTGAAAGCCAAAGGATACCGTTCTGATGCTTCTGTTTTCAACGAAGCTGAAAATCTGGTAAACAGTGTATTAGCCGATTTTGGATCGCTCGACATTGTAGTCAACAACGCCGGCATCACGAAAGACGGTTTGTTGATGCGCATGACGGAAGAACAATGGGATCAAGTGATCACTGTAAATTTGAAGTCTTGTTTTAACTTAACCAAAGCAGCCATCAAACCGATGATGAAAGCTAAAGTGGGTTCTATCATCAATATCACTTCTGTTGTCGGAATCAGTGGTAACGCCGGACAAGCCAACTACGCGGCTTCCAAAGCAGGTATGATAGGCTTTACAAAATCTGTTGCACTCGAATTGGGTTCACGCAACATCCGTTGTAATGCGGTTGCTCCAGGATTCATTGAAACAGAAATGACCGGAGAACTGGATCAAAAAGTAGTGGAAGAATGGTTGAAAGGTATTCCTTTGAAACGTGCCGGTGCTGCTGAAGATGTAGCGGATGCCGTAGTCTTTTTAGGATCTGACATGTCACGCTATATCAGCGGTCAGGTGCTGCAAGTAGACGGAGGTATGCTGACCTAGTATCATTCGATCTTATTCCTTATATTTATACTAAGACCGGGCCCTCAAGCCCGGTTTTTACTTAGCATGGAAAACGCCGCTTTTTATTTTCAACATCCCTGGCTGGTTGCGCTGGCTTTCGGTGCAGGATTCCTCTACGCAGGACTTCTTTATATACCTAAACAAGAATGGTCCAGCACTTATAAATATTCACTAGCCGCTATACGATTTACAGTCATCTTCATCATCGTATTATTATTGGCCGGGCCGATCAGTCGCTTTTTTGATCGCAACGAAGAAAAACCGGAAGTGGTCATCGCCTTGGATCAGTCGTACTCGATTAAAGCCTTTAACGATTCTTCTTCTCTTGACAATACCTATGCAAAATTAAAGACACTTCGTGAAAGCCTTGAAAACAAAGGGATCCGTGTCAAGGTGATGGATTTAAATGCCTCAGAAAGTAAACTGGGCAGGCCTACTCAATGGGCACAACAAACTTCCATGAGTCAGTTGCTGTCGAATGTAAAGGACCTGGAAGAAAATAAAAATTTCCGAGGCCTGATCCTCGCAACGGATGGAATTTATAACAAAGGTATCAATCCTTTGTACCAAGCCTTCAATACACCAGTATATACTGTTGGTCTCGGCGACACCACAGTACAACGAGATGTCAAAGTAAAAAATATACTCTACAACAAAATATCTTATAAAGGCAATGACTTCCCTATCCACGCAGACATTTCAAGTCAGGGTGCTTCAGGTGAAAGTGTAACGGTATCACTCCAACACAAAGGCACTGTACTTTCCTCGCAAGCAATCACACTTCGCAACAAAGCGGTGCAACGTGTTTCTTTTCAAACCTCTGCCAAAGAAAAAGGATTGCTTCATTTGACGGTAGAAGTCAGTACGATCAGCGAGGAGAAAAACAAAGCGAACAACAAGGCGCATGCTTATATAGAAGTCATCGACAATAAACAGAAAGTATTGATCTGTGCTGCCGCTCCGCATCCAGACATCAAAGCGTTGCGCAACGCTTTGGAAGAAAAGGAAAACATTGAAACTTATCTTTGTATACCTGGCCTTGCAGCACTTCCAAAAGAATCGTTTGACCTGATCATTTTTCATCAGTTGCCACACATGAATAATCTGGCGCAAAATGAATTCAATGAATTGGTAAAAACAACGACGCCCAAATTATTCATTGTGGCGAACATGACCAATCTTCCTCTTTTTAATGAGTCCAACAATTTACTTTCTATTTCACAACGCTCTAGTCAAAAAGATCTGGCCGCCGCCGCTGTCAATAGTAATTTTACAAAATTCAGTTTGCCTGCCGATCAAAAAGACAGATGGAATGAAACTCCTCCCTTGCAAGTACCCTTTGGTCAGTATAAAATTAAAAGTGAAGCCGACATTATTCTTTATCAAAAAATCGGTAAAGTATCCACCAATACACCTCTGTTGCTTACCAGTATGGACCGCAAGACTGCGGTGCTTTGCGGCGAAGGTTTGTGGTGGTGGAGACTCCATGAAGCGGGCAAGTTTGGAGAAGCAGAAGCGTTTGATAAACTGATTCAGGATCTTGTGCAATTCATGTCTTCTAAAGAAGACAAACGCAAATTCAAAGTGTATCCTGCCAACAATGAATTCATTGCAGGAGATAACGTCGTGTTTCAGGCAGAGTTATTCAACGACATTTATGAACCGGTATACGATGTTCCCTTTCAAATCAAATTAACCAACGAGAACAAAGAACACTTTGATTATTCTTTCGTTCACACCAAAGGCAATCAGGGATACAACATTGCAGGCTTGAAACCAGGCGTCTATCAATTTACAGCAATAGGCGAATTGAATGGTAAGAAAGAACATTACAGCGGAGAGTTTTTAGTGGTAGAAGAATTAAGTGAATTAATGGAAAGCACGGCGAACCATAATTTACTAAGAGAATTATCGGCACAAAGCAAAGGCAAATTTTACAAAGCGCAACAAGTGGATCAGTTGACGGCAGACCTCACTGCACAGGAGTTTCCGGATGTCTTACATGCAAGTGAAAATTTATTGCATTGGATACAACTTACCTGGATCCTCTGGTTATTGATTGCATTAGCCTCCGCAGAGTGGGCCTTAAGAAAATACAAAGGGATATACTAACGATCATTCTTTATGGATCAAGCCGATACTCCCGATGACTCTGTACCTGAAAAAAATCCTGATTTTTATATCGAAAATGGTTTGTATGTATTCACTGAAGCGTATCATTTAAAAAGAGGTACCTGTTGCCAAAACGGTTGCAGGCATTGTCCCTGGAAAAACAATTCTATTATTAAAAACGAGGAATAAAATAACGATGAAACCATTTTCTCTTTTATTTTTAATACTCTCATTATTGCATCCTCCGCTTTACGCGCAGAGTCAGCTATTGATCAATGAATCGTTTGATGGAACATCAGCTATTTGGTATACGGATGCAACTGAATCTTATTCCTGCAAAATACATCACGGAAGTTATCAAATAGAAAACAAAACAAAAGGCGGCAATTCATTTTCTATTCCTGCTCTAATAGATCCGGCATTGGATTTTGAGATAGAAGCAAGTCTGATGCTGACGGGAGGTACAGACAATTATGGATTTGGGTTATTTGCCAAAGACATTCGCTCTTCCGCCAATCAAAAAGAACATTACTTTACAATTTCAGGAAATGGGCTCTATAGTTTGTCTACATTCTCTCCCATTCAAAAACTTATTGTCACTAAACCATGGACAACAAGTACAACCGTTAGGCAAGGATACCATCAACCCAACGTGTTAAAAATAAAAAAAACGCAAACACAAACTTCTTTCTTCATCAATGATACATTGGTCTACAGTACACCTGGTAATTATTTCTGGGGAACCAAGATTGGCTTCGTTGTATACAACGAAGCACAGGTACATGTTGATTATATCACGGTAAAGCAAGACAGGGGGTTGAGCAATGAGTTAGTCAATACGAAACCCTTGATCAAAGAAAACATGGGCTCTGCCATCAACACGAAACATGATGAGTTCTTTCCCGTTATCAGTTCGGACGGTAATACATTGTATTTAGGAGTAAGCGGTGACGAGAACAATGTACCGGATAAAGAAAGAGATGATGTATGGTATTCTACGTCGAACAGCGACGGCACCTGGAGCAAGCGGCAGAACATCGGCTATCCCATCAACAATGCAGCCTCCAACTTTGTCATCTCCGTTACGCCTGACAACAACAGTTTGATTCTTCACGACATGTACGATGAAAAAGCAAACTGGAAAGGAAATGGATTTTCTATTTCTCATCGCAATGAAAATGGATGGAGCATTCCGGAAGACATGCTGGTAGATAAATATTATACATTAGGCAATCGTGTTTCTTATTGTATTTCACCAGATAGAAAAGTATTGTTACTCGCTATTGAGCGGGAAGACGGCCTTGGTCAAAATGATTTGTATGTTTCTTTTCAAAAGAGAAACAACACCTGGACTGTGCCCAAAAATATGGGAAGCACCATTAATACTTATGGCGACGAAGAGTCCCCGTTTGTTGCGGCCGATGGAAAAACATTGTACTTCTCTACCAATGGTAAAATGGGCTATGGTAACAATGATATTTTTATGACCAAACGATTGGATGATACCTGGACTCATTGGTCAGAACCTGTGAATCTGGGATCGAACATCAATTCGGAAAACTGGGATGCTTACTATACCATACCTGCTTCTGCGGATTATGCGTATTTAGTATCTGATAAAAACAGTATAGGATTAAGTGATATTTTTAGAATAAAAGTTTCCGACGAAGCAAAGCCCGAACCGGTAGTGATTATTTATGGAAAGGTACTGGATAAAAATACTCATCAACCTTTGGGGGCAACTATTTCTTATCATAACCTCTCTACTTCTGAAGACGCAGGTAGCGCGCGTTCCAATCCGGAAGATGGGAGTTATAAAATCATTTTGCCCTATGGAAAAGCGTATGGCTTTTTAGCGGAGAAAAAAGATTTCCTGGCCGAGAGCGACAACATGGACCTCACCGCAACAAGTGCTTATACTGAGATTGAAAGAAACCTTTACCTGTCTCCAATTGAAATAGGTAAAACAATTACTTTGAACAATGTATTCTTTGTAAGAAGTAAACCAGAATTGATACCTGATAGTTATTCTGAGCTGGACAGACTTGTTACCATTATGAATGACAATCCAGAATTAAAGATCGAACTTTCCGGACATACCGATAACGTAGGAGATGCAGCTATCAATTTAAAACTTTCCGAACAACGGGTGCAAACCATTAAAACATATCTTACCAGTAAACACATTTCTCCGAAACGCATTACAGGAAAAGGTTATGGTGGTACAAGACCAGTAGCAAGTAATGCGACAGAGGAAACAAGAAAATTAAATCGACGGGTAGAGTTTACTGTTATCAGCAAATAAAAAGAGAAGGAGTGTGCAAACACTTCTCCTCAAATTCACTATTTATAAAAACTATTTCACCAGGATATTTTTTCTTAACCGTCTTACCATTCGAATTAACCACATACATTCATTGTGCCGGGCGGGAAGCATACATAGTAGCTACATACGAAATTCTTTTAAGATCACTACCAGATTGAATTTACTATAAAAGATGTAATGACTTTTACAAAAAAGGTATGATTACCCTAATGTTTCACATTCTATCATTCTGGCGTCTAAACTGTAAATAGCTTCTGTGTGAACAGGAATTAAAACATCGCTATTTTTACGATTCATCGCCGGTCAGGGAACAAATCATGAAAGAATAAACAAGTCTCCTCTTTAGGTCATATTTAAAGAGGTCAATGGGATTTTACTACCTGATTTCAGGTAGCAATTATTTTCGTAAAACTTTCAATTAAAGGCCATTTGAAGCCACAGGAGTGTAACTTTAGTCTGAAAATAGAGTATATAATTTTTTCACATTCATAAATGGAATAGCTATGCCTAAATTTTTGTTTTGCCTCTCTTTCATTCTATCTCTTTCCTACTCTGGCTATGCTCAGCGAACCAAGGTTTCTGCTGAAGAAAAAGAAGCGGCTCAGGCAGAAAAAAAGAAACACAAGGACGATGATTTTTTAATGACCACGTTCGAAACCAACTTTAGTTTTTCCAGAGACAAAAGTAAAACCAATCCTTTTTCCATCAAGGAAATCCGCAATTGCACGATACTTTGTTTGAAGGAAACATTAGGTTCCACCTATGCCAATTCTATCTACTATGACGGAACATCTACCATAGATAAATTTTATGCCTACAATAAAAAAGAAAAAAACGATGTCGTAGGTATCGTCACAGCAAATCAAACGTATTCGTCTAATGGAATTTTTCATGACGATACAAAATTGTTTAGCTACTCGATTGCCTTTGCCAATATAGGAGAAACAGAAAGCTACATGATTGAAAAAAAATACACTGATCCCAAATACCTAACCAGTGTTTTCTTTCACGATGAATATCCCATAACCAAACGTACTATTTCATTCAACGTACCGGAATGGGCCGACGTCGATTTCATTTTAAAAAATACAGAGAAGTACGCATTGGCAAAAACAATAACGAAAGACGATAAAACGAAAACAACCAATTACTCTTTCACCATCAACGATCTTTCTGCTGACAAATCAGAAAAAAATCAACCAAGTGCATCGGCTGTATTACCTCATATCATAGTGATCCATAAGAGTTATACGAAACTCGATGGTACAAAAGAAAATATATTCAACGACACCAAAGATCTTTACAAGTGGTATTCTAGTCTGACAGGATTAGTAGAGAACGACAAAACAGTCATCAAACCTGTGGTTGAAAAAGTAACAGCAGGTAAAAGTACAGACATTGAAAAAGTAAAAGCATTGTTCTATTGGGTACAGGAAAACATTCGCTACATCGCTTTCGAAGACGGTGTTGCCGGTTATAAGCCAGCTTCGTGTCAAGAAGTATACAACAACAAATACGGCGACTGTAAAGGAATGGCCAATTTGCTTAAAAACATGTTGGTGGTAGCAGGCTATGATGCCAGACTCACATGGGTTGGCACTCGTCACATCCCTTATAACAGTCATGCGATACCTGCACTGGTAGTGGATAATCACATGATCTGCACCTTGACACTAAACGGCAAACGTTATTTTCTGGATCCCACAGAAACCTACATCGGTATCGACGATTATGCACACCGGATACAGGGAAGGGAAATTCTAATTGAAGACGGAGATAAATTTATTCTGGATACCATTCCATCATTCAATAAAGAACATAATAAAATCGTCATCAAACAGGATTTGATATTAGAGTCGGACATGCTCAAAGGCAAGTCACACGACATGTATTATGGCGAAGGCAAAACCAACATTCTCCGTTCTTATAATTCTTCTCAAACCGATAAACGGGATGAAGCAATTAAGCATTACCTGAACAACAACGATAAAAACATTGTGGTCTCTGACATTACCTCTTCCAGTATGGACGACAGAAGCAAGCCTGTTGATTTCCAATATGCAGTTTCTTATAAAAATCAAGTCGTAGAAGACAGTGACGATAAGTACATCAGTCTGGATTACGATAAAGAATTTAAAAATTTTATCTTCGACACGACACGCATCAAAGACTACATGCTGGATTACAAGTATCAAATCAACAAACAAGTTCGTTTCAAAATACCAGAAGGTTATTCCGTGAAACATGTTCCTCAAAATCTAAAAAAGGTAACACCTGATTTTTCTTTTAATATTTCTTTCAAAGAAGAAAATGGATACGTGGTATACAACAAAGAAATCACAGTCGACAACTCTATCATTCGCAAAGAGGATTTCAAAACCTGGAACCAAACCATCAAAGAGCTAAAGAAAATTTACAATGATCAAGTTATCATCACGCATAAACAATAATTTCATGACCAGACAACACTTTCACTTTTTACTTCTTGCGATACTTTTTACAGTTCATGGAGTAAGCGCTCAAAATGAAAAAGACGAATACCTTAAATTGATCGGTGGCAAAGACGCCGACTTCGAGAGCACCACTTATCCTGCTTCATGGGACAAAGAATCTGCGGTGATCCTGGCGGAAAAACATACCTACACGTCTACACGCGTGGTATCGAATGACCTCACCTGGAGATGGCAGAAAAGAAGAAGAATTGTTTTGCTGGACAAAGCAGCCGTGGAAGAATTTTCTTATTTCTATTTTCAAGGTGAAACGAATAAAAAAACATCTCACTACAATTCGCACGTAGAGTTTGACTCGTTACAGATTTTGATTACGAAACCCAACGGCACATCGAAGTTGGTGGATTTATCCAAAGCGGTGAAAGTAGAAAAAGACATTTCCATTCCTTCCATCTTTAGAGGCAGTGCTTCGGAATATTATCAAAAAGTAGCTATTCCAGATTTAGAGCCAGGCGATATCATCGATTACAACATCATGAAAAAATACCTGATCTGGATAGCGATGATTCCTGCGACGTTTGACTTTCCTGCTATTCTTTATACACTCGACAACACCTATCCTACTGTCAAACATAAATTCAGCATTGAATTTCCCAATACCTCAAAAGCGATGAATGTAGGCTACATGACTCTGTACCTAAATACTTACAACGGCGCACCACAGGTACAGAAAGAAGTCAATGGAAATGTATCACGGTTTTTTATAGAAGCCGACAATCTAAAGAAAGACGAATACGAGCGTTGGGTTTATCCTTTCAGAGTAGCACCGACCGTAAAAGGACAAGTGATTTACGTGAAACCAAGGCCAGGAGACGATACTAAAATAAAACAATACTTGCTCTCGCCTATCCCTTATGACATCAAAAAAACAGTCACCGCAGACGAATTAAAAGATTGGTCTTTGACCAAATTGGCTTTCAGTAACCTGGATAGAAACTCTGGTAGTGGCATCTGGACTTATATGTACATGAACGAAGCACTTGACTACATCAAAAAATACCACGGAAAAGAAACCGATCCTGTTGTCATAGCCAAAGCGGCGTACTATTGCCTGAGAGATATTGTGCTCGAACATCCTTACTGGAGAGACAATAATATTTTCTTCTTGCATGCCATGCAATACATTTTCGACAAGAAAAAAATCCCCTATACGTATATAGTGGTTGTACCTAGACGAGTGAGCTCACTAGACAATGCATTGCTCGCAGATGAGATTGATTTCATGATCAAATTACCTGGTGCCAAACCTTATTATTTGTACAATGTATACCGTCATGCCAGTTTCGGAGAAATCTTATCTTCTCACGAAGGAAATGAAGCTTATGAGATCGACAATTTTGCGGGTAAGAAAGCCGTACCGACGATCAAAAAAGTCACCATACCAATGACTACTGCTACTGAAAATAGTACGTCTCATACTTCTACCTACACCATCGACGAAGAGTTTGACACGATAAAAGTAGAAAGTCAAGTAACCATCAAAGGCATTCCTAAAGACGAATACTACAGTGATCTTTTAATTTTTGCCGATTACGAAGAGTACGATGCCAAACGATTTAGAAATCCCAAATTTGTCGGTATCAAAAATAGAGAGTTGAAAGAAGACCGCAGAAAAAAAGAAGATGCGCTATACCAAGAGAAAGTAGATGCGAGAAAAGAAGCAAGAAAGAAAAACCTGGAGGATGATTTTCAGGTAGAATCTTACGATGATCTCACTTTGTTGCAAGACGGGAGAACGGAAGACAAACAAGATGTGATCTTCACCGAAAAGTATAAGATCACAGGCTTGACCAAACACGTGGGTAATAATTATCTTTTTGAAGCAGGGAAACTGATTGGCGGACAAGTGGAGATCAAAGAAAAAGAATTGGAACGTCAATACGACGTATACATGGACAATGCCAGGTCATTTACCTACAACATCACTGTCAATCTTCCGGAAGATTACACTGTAAAAGACGTGAGTAAATTGAACTTCAATGTCAGCAACGAAACAGGTTCGTTTAAAACGGTTGCGACCGTGAATGGAAATGTCTTGACCATTACCATGACAAAAGTGTACAATCATAATTTTGAAAAGAAAATAGACTGGCCGAAAATGGTAGCCTTCCTGGATGCCTGTTATGATTTTACGCAGACAAAAGTCTTGATTGTAAAAAAATAATTATCTTGCATGCCTATAAAAAAAGCCATGAGCAATGCTCATGGCTTTTTTTATAGGTTCAATTTTCATTACAAGCGGTTCACAATATTTCCAAACCTATAACTGAACGTTAGCATTACTACCCTGTTGTCCCACTTCTGACTGGAGTATGCATTGATCGTTCCCAGTGTGCTATTGGTTGTCCATTGATCGGACCAAAATAAATCCGTTACCGCTAATTTCACGGTGGCTTTATTTGCCCATATTTTTCTTTGAATGGCCATGTTGAATTGGCCGCGCGCAGATATACTGTTCAATCCATATACCCAGGGTGATTCATAGTTGCCAGAAATTTCTGCACTTGTTTTCTTAGACAATGTAAATGTTTGCGTAGATGTTAAAGTCAATGCTAACTGACTTTTATCAGTGGAGCCATATCCTAAATCACCCACCACACGGTTCCTATAGCCGTAGGCATACACACTGGTCGTCCACCATTTCGTGATGGGCATGTTCACTGCAACAGAGATACCCATATTTTGTTTGTATTGTAAGTTATGAGGTTGTGTAATTGATTTCAGCGTAACCGAGTCAACCGTCAGTCCCCAGGCAATCGGTTGTTTGGTATAAGAATAATTAATCGTAGTCACTACGTATCCTGAAAACAAAGATTGTGACAACTCCATATTGTCAGTATACTCAGGCAATAAATATGGATTCCCACCCCATGATGAATAAGGATCTATAATGGCCAATACAGGGTTCAACTGCCAGGAAGTAGGACGCGTTATTCTTCTTGAATACAAAAGACTATACGATGTCTTATTCGAAGAATTAAACGTGAGATTACCCGATGGAAAGAGATTGGTGTAATTTCTGGTAAACGATGTGTCACGCGATGTCTGTACTCCTTTGATATCCGTGTGTTCCATGCGAACGCCAATCTGTGCTTTCCATTTCTCGCCCAACTTTCTGTTCAATGTAGTATAGGCAGCATAAATTCCTTCCTGGTAGTTGAATGGATTACTGGCATCAGAAGCCAGATGATTTTGAGTAATGGTAATGTCTGCCGGATTACTTTTATCGGTATGAATTAATTTCCCTCCAGCTTCCAGCTTAATGGTTTTAAAAAGTTTACCAGAAAAATCTACTTTAACACTGTATTGATTCGAGTGACTGGGATCTCTGAAGATGTATAGAAAAGGATTGCCGTCGTTCTGATACAGGGAATCAAAATTTTGTGTTTCAAATCTTTTATTGGAAACTCCTTTGAAGCGTGTATAATTAACGCTTCCTGAAATCACCGTTCCATTGGTATCTAGTTTATGTTTGATTCCGACATTGGTATTGTAATTATTTTCTATATAGGCTCCATAATCCGTAGAAGCATACGAACTTTGTACACTGTTGTCTTGTGCGTAGGATGTTGCATGCGTTGCACCGTCCCATCCGTATTCATTGTAACTGCCTATGAAATCAAGCGACACACTGGTTTTATCAGATAGGTCATAGCCACTATTAAAAGTAATAGAATGCGTTTCCTGTGGCGAACGGTAATGCTGATCCGCATGCAATTGACTCAGTGAACTGCTAGGATCGTTGTACACTCGGCTACTGTTTTGATTGAACAAATTAATTTTGTTGTTATATTGATAGCCACCGCCCAATGATATTTTTTTCTTTTTATAAGAAACATTTACGCCTGCATTGGTTTTATGGTATACCCCTTGTCCATAAGAAATGGTGGCTGTTCCATTGAATCCTTCGTAAGCACCTTTCTTCAATTTAATATTGATGATACCTGCTGTACCCGCCGCATCATACTTAGCCGACGGACTGGTAATGATTTCTATTTCTTTGATCTGATCGGAAGGAATGGCTTTCAATAAATTCCCTACCTGTTCTGCTGTCATATACAATGGCTTATCATCCAGCATCACCAACACACCAGTTTTCCCTTTGAGTATGATACCTCCATCTTTATCAATCGTTACGCCAGGAGATCTTTTCAATACATCAACAG
>JAQBNU010000112.1 GCA_028288365.1 Chitinophagaceae bacterium
AAATAGATTATGTAATCGCCAAACATTTTGGAATAGGATTGACATTGACCATACACGATTATAGTGTAGACATGAAAGTGGAGGAAAGCTATTCCAACTCGTATACACTCAATTACAAATGGAGACAGAATGTAACGTATGTTTACGGAGGTATAAATTTGCATTATCATTTCTAATTAACGACAAATGAAAAAGATAACCCCAATTCGTTTGAAGGCTAGAGCACTACTGTTCTGTTTGAGTGGACTTGTTGTATTCCATTTTGCAGGATGTAAAAAATCGGCAGATGAAGTAGATCAAACTTTAATTGAATCAAAATTGACAGGCAGCGATTCTACACAGTATACCATTGATGTATTGACTCTGACCAGTTCTGTTATTACGCCAACATGCAAAAGTACTACTGCACCAAGAGAAATTACTTTTTTTGCAGACCATACATATAAGTTTAAGCATTCAGTTTGTAAGGATAGCGGAACCTGGACAATCACTTACTATAACAACCGTGCTGAACAAAGCATTCAATTGGGATTGATATCTACCATTAATGCAAGCAATCATGAAATAGCGGGAGCATTTCAATTGAAATACGATTCGGAGTCGGATAAGTTTTATTATTTTGAAACCAGTACATTGACACTTTATCCTCTCACAAAGAATTAATAATAGCGTATGATTTATAACGCAATGAGTAAAGTACATGGAGTGGTTGGAGTGATGTTAAGCCTGGTGTGTTATAGCGCATCGGCTCAGCAGAACATGTCGTTGCTGAATTCAACGTCGGTAGAATATGCACCGGTAGTGAGTAACGATGGACAATACCTGGTTTTTCAATCCAATCGCAATGCGGGTTTCAAATTGTACGAAAGTAAGAAGCAGGATAGTATCTGGAGTGAACCTCAGTCGATCGATCCTATCAACCGATATGCGAATACTGATCTTTCTATTATTGGTAGTCCTTATTTTTCGGAAGATGGAACAACGTTATTTTTCGCGGCAGTATTTGGGGATACGTATGGCGATCTTGACTTGTATTATTCAGTGCGTAAAAATAACAATTGGTCCAAGCCTGAACATTTATCGGATCAGATCAATAGTAAATTGCCAGAAACGAGTCCATCACTGAATGTAACAGGCGATACGTTATTTTTTCTTCGCAAAGGTACAGATCCATCGGCACCGACTTGTGGTAAAGTGTTTTTTAGTATAAAGACAAATGATAAATGGAGTGCCGCTCAACCTTTTGTTGCCACTCAGGCGAGCTGCTATACTCGTCTGCAGCAGACTTATGCCATGGGCTATTATTGGGCAGATGCCGACAATAAACAGCAATTACTGCAATCCGTAAATGGGACAGTGAAGAAGCAGGATGTGCTGAGTAATTACATCAGTACGATTCGTTCAAACAGTAAGACCAGCTGGATAACTCCCAAAGAAGAGGAGTTGATTTACGTATCCAATGGCGACATCTACGATGCACCGCTTGCTTATAATACACACATCAAAGGAACAAGTTTCATTGGTCAAGTAAAAGATTCAGAGAAAGGCCATGCGATTGTTCCTTCTCAAATGATCCTTTCAGATTCTGCACATAGCGAATCACATTTGTTTGCCATGCCGACAGACGGTGAGTATAAATTATATGTTCCAGCCGGTTACAAGTATCAACTAAAAGTCATTGCCGATAAATATGACACTTTGGTAAAATACTTTGTCGTAAATAAAGACGAGTGGTTCAGGATGAAAAATGAAGATGTCTTATTGATGAAGCGTAAACGGAAAATGGTTTTCAATGTATCAGATAAAGACAACGGTAAAAATTTAAAGGTAAAAGTGAAGGTCACGAATAAAAATACAGGAGAAGAAATTTTTCTGGATGAAAACAATCAACAAGACGGACGTTATACGGTTCACTTGAGAGAAGGTGATGAGTATTCTGTTGAAGTGAATAATGTAGAAGGCTATACTTTTGTGAAAAAAGATTTAAGCGCCGATGCGACAGATGATTTCTCTATACCGGTGAGTAAAATCAAAACCGGTACTTCATTGGAGATAGAAGATATCTTTTTTGATTTCAATAGTTATAAACTCAGCGTGAACTCTTATGCAGAACTCGACAAACTGGTGCAGTGGATGAAGACCAATAAGAAAGTCATGGTTCAAATTGAGGCACATACCGATGATATAGGTTCAGATGAATTCAATAATAACCTGTCAGATAAAAGAGCAAAGGAAATTGTATTGTACTTAACGAAAAAAGGAATTCAATCTTCGCGCATGAAAGCGAAAGGATTTGGAAAAGAAAAACCAAGGGCAGAAGGAGATACAGAAGAAGCCAGAGCTCAAAACAGAAGAGTTGAACTTCATATCCTGAATATTCAACAGTAGTCATCATTCAAATAGTAAGAATAGTTTTAATCGTAAGACGTGAATTTTTTTAAAGTAAAAAATACTTATTGTTTTATTTTTTTATGCTGCCTGATCAGTATGTCGGCGCTTTATGGACAAACTAAAAAGAAACGTTTTCAACCGGATAAAAAATACGTAGAGTCATACCCTGGTTATCTTTCCCTTGGTGTATTTACGATTGCTCCGACTATCAATTATAAAATCAATACCGAAGCGAAAGAAATCAAAGACAAAAACTTCAATTCTGATTACAGGGCCAATATTTCCAATATCCTGGGTTTTACAGTAGGTTACCGTGGCATCAACGTCGCAGTGGGATTCAAGGTAAGCTCTAACGATGAGAAAAAAGTAGATTATGCAAAAAGCACCTATAGCTCTATCGCCATTAGATTGAGACATCCGGTGTATTATCTATTGTTCAAATATTCACAAGTAAAAGGGTTTACGGATTTGAACACGGCGAACAATAGCGATCCTAAAAGTAAATACCTACGTCGCGGTGACATTGCGATCACCGATTATCAATTTGAAGGCATTTATAATTTTAGTTGGAGACGCTATTCGTATACGGCGCCTCTTACATTTTTGCAACGTCAATTAAAAAGTCACATTGGTATTTTATTAAAAACAGGTTTAGCGTATAATGAAATTTCTGCAGATTCAGCTTTGGTCAGCGCGAGACAGAAGCCCTACTACCAGGATTTTAATGATGTAGAAAAAATAAGCGGAGTCTCCATCAAATTGGCTCCAGGTGTTGGTGGAAATCTAATTTTCTTTAAACACATGTATTTATCGATGGCATTTTTTATTGCCTATGATTTGTATTTGTACAAGTATAAAAAATTCAGTGACGGCAGTATCAATAGCGGCCAGAGCTTTGTTGTAGTTTTTGATGGACGGGCAAGTCTGGGTTATCAATCGGAACGCTTTTACATTGGTCTGCGTTATGAAGGAGATAGCCGCGGAGCGAGCTTGGCTCATGCGCGAGTGACTACGCAGTATAGTTACGTTGGATTTGAAGTGGGTTATCGTTTCAAAGCTCCGGGTATTTTAAAGAAAGGATTCGATAAGATTTTGGGA
Source organism: Chitinophagaceae bacterium (assembly GCA_028288365.1). Lineage (GTDB taxonomy): Bacteria > Bacteroidota > Bacteroidia > Cytophagales > Cytophagaceae > JACMQM01. Next base: position 3,490 of record JAQBNU010000112.1, read on the forward strand.
AGCGGAAATTAAAGTTATTTATGTAAAAAAATCCCCAACTGTACAGGATACGGCTGGGGATTTTTTTGCCCATTGTGTAATTATATGTGTAGGAAAGGCAACAAGGATTGGAGTGCTGCGTATAATGGAGAAGTGTAGTAATGAAAAAAATTACTTCATCGTTCTTTAAGCTTGCTATGTAACGAAGTTTTCTTTTGTTCTTATGAAAGAAGGTGAATTCAAAATAGCATTTTTAGTCTTTCTGGTGGTATCTCAGGTAACCACCCTTCGAGTATTTGCTCAAAAAATAGATCCCACTACATTTTCTTATAATACACATGTATCTCCTCAGGCGCACAAAGCATTGCAGGATAAATATTGGTTTTATCGTTATCGTTTAACGACGGAGTTTCTGAAAAAAGGAACAGGTATGTGTGGCCAGCCTTCCGGCCATGCTATTCCTGCCTGTCAGGCGTATAGGGACAAGCAAGACATGCTTCATTTTGGAGATGGTACCAGTTTTTTGGGAAATTACATAGGAGTATTGGCCACAGAATATTTGCTGATGAAACGCAGTGGGATGTCCGTGGAACAATTAAACAGCGTGAAAAAAGAATTATACGAGGCGATGAAGACGTATGAACGCTTGGATTATAATGCAGAAGTCATCGTACCTCCCTATAAAGACAGCAGTTATAAAAACATCAATGGATTCTTTCTGCGTGACGATGTGGATGTCAGTACATACCTGGCTGATTTCGCTACTCCTAAAGATCCTGCTGGAGACATGAAGTCTGTGATCTCAGATTTTACGTCGGCTAAAGATGCTGATCCCTGTACGTCTTCTGCATTACGTTTTCCTACCGTAGATCAGATCTCCAATTTAATGGTAGGTTTTGCATTGGTTGTCAAATGTATGGGAGAGGAGACATACGAGGCAAACGGAGAAGTATATGCGTTTAAAACACAAGCCAAAGAATATACCCATACCATCATGACCTATATGAAAGAGGTCAACTACCTGATCAAGCATCCAACGGAAGGTTGTGACGTGCGTTACAATGAGGGAGGATATTTACTGGCTTATGGATTGGCTCAAGCTGCTCAGACTATTATGGAAGAACGATTTGGTGTAGATCCAATACTCAAAATCGGATTTGATAAAAACAATTTTACGCATTATGAATCATCTAATACCTTCTTGTCTTCAGCGGTTTGGCAAAATAATATCAATTACCCGCAAGGCAGAGATTTTTTCAGACAAAATTTTGAAGCCGAAGAAAATGAACGTGGTAACCTGATGCGCTTTACTGATGCCGTTATTGGATCAGGAGGCTTGTATAGTTTTACCGATGCACACGATTATAACAATGCCGTTGTGGCTCAGACCGCTGCCATTGCCAATGTGTTGAAGGTAGGTATTATTCCTTATACACAGAAGGTGCGTATCATGGGAAAAACAATTTCGTTGACTTGTTACGATGGCAATATTCCTCAATACGTGATAGGAGCGTTGGGTACATACACACATCGTTTTCCCTTTTTAAAAGCGGTATCACAGATTGCTACAGCCTTACCTATTCTTAGTGTTCCCTGCGATGGCTGTTTACCGGAACTTTCTGTCAATACTACATCGATGGCATTGAGTGCCTATGGCGACATTGCTGACATACAGTATTTTGCTACCCTTCATCAGTTTTTGCACGGCAACGGTATTTATACGTATAATCATAAATTCTTATTGATGTTGCTACAAGAGGCACCGACATCAGGCCCTCATTACCAGCCATTCAGAGATCCTTATAATCCGCCGGCCGATGGAGACTGGAATACAAGAAGTGCAAGTGAAGGATCGCCCTGGTGGAGACAGGACAACCGTTGGGAGAAATCAGCAAGAACACATGCACCAGATCAGGGAGCTTGGAACGGATTGGATTATATGATTGCTTATAACATGTTTTTATTAGTCAATGATCGTCATTACGACATACCTGTTATCAGTATGAACGATTACAAAACGCTTTATCTTGATAATCAGCAAGCGATGACATTTAGTCAAATGGAAAACTCGTCCTTGTCCGCACAAAATGTGATGATCCCGGTTCATTCTTTACATTTTTATCAACCGCTACAGTCTGTGGAGAAGAGGGACTGGCATTTGCGCACCAAAAGAATAAAATTGAAATATTCCCTGGCATTATTTTGGCATCCCGTCCTGTAGAAAGAAACAGGGAATCTCTTCATTAGATTGCAAACAATCGCTGAAGAAGACGTTTTTTGATGCGAAATAATTCATTTGTTTATTTTCAAACTCCTTTCAAATCTACCATTCAGTTTTGCAGAGTTAGAAATCATAAACAAAACCGTTAAAGTGCCACTACACTTATGAATACACCCATTCGTTGTTTGATTGCTGAAGATGATGTAGACGATCAGGAAATATTCTCTATTGCTATCAAGGAGTTAGATGATTCGTACGATTGCACTTATACACTCAACGGCATTGATGCGTTGGACCGGTTAACTAACGGTATGCTTCTTCCCGATTATATTTTTCTTGATCTCAACATGCCTCGCATGAATGGCATTCAGTGTTTGGAAGAAATAAAAAAAATTCCTCATTTGTCTCATATTCCAGTTGTTATTTATTCTACTTCATCCGGCCAGAGTTTTATTGATGAAGCACTTCTTCATGGAGCTGTAACATTTATCACCAAACCTTCCCGCATCAGTGATTTGGTCACTATTCTGAAAGATTTCTTTGCCAATCAAATCAGCGGAAAATTTAGTAATTGAATTTCATGGAAGCCACTACCTGTTATATAGCCACATGATTCTGATCGTAGACGATAGACCTGAAAATATTTTTTCACTCAAGACATTATTGGAATTACATGGGTTTAGAATTGATACCGCAGAGTCAGGTGAGGAAGCATTAAAAAAAGTATTGCATCATTCTTATTCACTGATCATACTGGATGTACAAATGCCCGGTATGGACGGCTTCGAAGTAGCAGATGCTATTCTTGGATTCGGCAAAGCAAAAGACACCCCCATTATTTTTCTTTCTGCGGCTAATACGGAGAAACATTTTATCACGCAGGGTTATACTTCAGGAGGAATGGATTATGTAACCAAACCTGTTGATCCGGATATTTTATTATTCAAAGTAAAAACATTTTATAAGCTGTCAGAGCAAAGGCGAGAGTTGATTAAGACCCAAAATTCATTGCGTAGTGAAATTGAAAATAGAAAGAAAACTCAACATGAACTGGATGGTAGAATAGAAGAACTGCATTCCGTATTGGAATCTCTGCCTCAAATCGCTTTTACAATAGCTCCGGACGGACAAGTAGAATACGTGAACGAGAGATGGTACAACTACTCAGAAAAAATTTCTGTCTTTCCTCAAACACATCCTGACGATGTATCTACCTACAAAGAGTGGGAGAAACATTTTGGAGAAGGCACAGAATATATTAAAGAAGTAAGAATAAAAGAATTGCATACCGGAACATACCGATACTGCTTATTACGCATCATTCCTGTAAGGCAGCATGATGTCATTATGAAGTGGGTAGGTACCTATACGGATATACATCAACACAAATTAATCAATGAGACATTAGAACAAAAAGTAAAGGAACGTACAAAAGAACTCATTACTAAAAATGAAGAATTGGAAATGCGTAACCACGAGTTGCAGCAGTTTGCCTGGGTGGCTTCTCATGACTTGAAAGAACCTTTGCGGAAAATTCAAACATTCAGTTACCTGTTGCGTGATAAACATTGCAAAGATGCTCCCGAAGCAAAGTCCTATCTTGACCGCACGATCAAGTCTTCTGAGCGCATGACAGATTTGATCAATGCTTTACTGGATTATTCGAGACTTTCAGTTTCTTCTCTGTTTCAAAAAACAGATTTAAATGGAGTGCTCAATGAAATACTGGCAGATCTGGAAGTGACGATTTCTGAAAAACACGCGATCATCAATGCGACGAAAATGCCGGTGATAGATGGTGTGCATAGTCAACTGAGACAGGTTTTTCAAAACCTGATCAGCAACTCGTTGAAGTTTTCCAAACAGGGAGCGTTTCCTCAGATTACAATTACCAGTGAGCTCGTAAAAGAAAAATCATTTGAGAGTCCCTTATCTAATGAAGGCAAATACTGCCGCATACAAGTATGTGATAACGGTATTGGCTTTGATGAGAAATACCTCGATCGTGTCTTTACTATTTTTCAACGTCTCAATGACCGCCGCACATACGAAGGTACTGGTATAGGATTGGCCATTGCAAAAAAAATCATTGAAAAACACAACGGCATCATCACGGCAAAAAGTAAAGAAGGTGAAGGTGCCAGTTTTATTTTAGTTCTGCCTTTGCATCAAACTGTTTTGGAACAACACTACGAAATTTAAGACCATATTGTTTAATATGCCACAAGAAAAATATTCCTCTGTCATTAAAAGACTACAGATTGTATTCTCTGTTTCTATAGCTCTTTTGCTGCTCAGTCTGGTTGCTTCTATTTACAGTACCAACGGACTGATCGATAATTCAAAGTTGGTCAACCATACCAATGAAATGCTGCGTTACTCTGAGTTAATCATATCTAATATGAAAGACGGAGAAACAGGCGAGCGTGGTTATCTTGTTACTGGGAGTTCGCTTTTTTTACAACCCTATAATGATGCTTATCAAAAAGCATTGAAGGCTTACGACGAAGTAAAGGCGAGAACGATAGATAATCCGATCCAGCAAAAAAATCTGGAAGAAGCAAAGTTGTTGATGGAGTATAAAAATCGCTTGATGAAAAAAGCGATCGCCAACAAAAATAACAAACAGGATACAGACGCTAGAGCGGTGTTGGTGAATATGGCCGAAGGCAAAAAAGTCATGGATGAATTGAGGGTAGTCATTGAGCGCATCAAAGCAGAAGAAAGAAGATTGCTGGTGCTGCGTTCGGAAGAGCAAATCAAATACATCAGTTATACGCCTGTATTAGTTATTGCTGCTGCACTTATTTCTATTCTCATTACTGTTCTCTCCTATATCCGTATCAAGGCAGATATGGAACAAAGAATAGAAGAACAACTTAAAGAAGAATGGAAATATATAGAAACAGCCAGACGCATTGCTGTGATGGAAAATGTCACGCAGATGATTGCAGAAGGAAATTATGGTATACGTAGTGAAGACAAAGGCGATGATGAATTAGGTAAAGTATCGAAGGCTTTGAATAGAATGGCTATTTCTTTAGAAACCAACTTCACGGATCTCAACAACAGGAACTGGGTGCAGGAAGGTACTGTCACCATTAGCAATGCCATCAGGGGAGAGCGCGACATTCAAAAGTTATCATCCAATTTGATACAGGCGATTACCAAGTATTTGAAAGCACCATTGGGTACGGTATACATACTGGATAAAAATATGGAGTTTGTATTGACCGGTAGTTATGCAGCGAAGGATGTGCCTAAAAAAGTAAAGCTAGGAGAAGGCTTGATTGGTGAATCTTTGAAAAATAGAAAGATGGTACTCATTGAAAATCTTCCATCCAACTATACTCAAGTGAATTCTTCTTTGGGAAATGCAACGCCTTCTGCATTGATTGTATTACCGTTGTTGCACGGCAACGAAAGTATAGGAGCGATAGAAATTGGATTACTAAGAAGCCTGGAATCAAGGGAACAAGAATGGCTGGAGAAAAATCTGGAACCGATTGCGATTGGCATCAACTCAGCATTGAGTTATGAAAGGCTACAAGAATTGTTTGAAGAAATGCAGGCTCAGACAGAAGAACTACAGGCTCAGCATAATGAATTGGAAAGTTTGAATACAGAGCTGGAAGCACAAGCTCAAAAGTTGCAGGCATCGGAAGAAGAATTAAAAGTACAACAGGAAGAATTGCAGCAAACGAACGGGGAACTGGAAGAACGCACCATGTTGCTGGAAGAAAGAAACATTGAAATCATACGCAAGGCAGATGAGTTAGAACAAAGCACGAAATACAAATCAGAGTTTCTGGCAAACATGTCGCATGAATTGCGTACACCCTTAAATTCTATTTTATTATTGAGCCGTTTGCTTTCAGAAAACAATGAAACAAATCTCAGCACCGATCAGATTGAATATGCTCGAGTGATTCAAAGCTCCGGACAGGGCTTGCTGAGACTGATTGATGAGATTCTTGATTTATCTAAAATTGAAGCGGGTAAAATGCAAGTAGAATACCTTAACGTGTCGATATCTGAAATGATGGAAGACATGAGAGGACTATTTCGAGCCATAGCCGCAGAAAGGAAATTGGATTTTTTTATTCAGGTACATCCTGATGTTCCTGAAAGTATCGAAACAGATAAAGTACGTTTAGAGCAGATTCTTAAAAACTTACTTTCTAATGCATTGAAATTTACTTCTAAAGGTTCTGTAGAATTAGAGGTGAAACGATTTCCGACCAATGATAACATCTTGTGCTTTTCAGTAAGAGATACCGGCATAGGGATTGCGTCTGATAAACAAAGCCAGATCTTTGAAGCCTTTCAACAGGCCGACGGTTCTACGCGTAGGAAATATGGCGGAACAGGACTTGGTCTTTCTATCAGCCGTGAATTGGTGAAACTGTTGGGCGGAGAATTGAAAGTAGTAAGTGAAGTAAATAAAGGAAGTGAATTTACCATATACATTCCTTTGGTAAAGCCAGACTTGAATTCACTTGCCGTTCGCCCTAAAGAGTTGGTGTTTCAGGCAAGCCACACGTTGAAAAAAGAAGAAAATACATTCGATAAATATTTATCGAATGTTATTCCTGATAATATTCCCGATGACAGAAATGAAATAAAAGAAGGAGACAAAATCATCTTGATCATTGAAGACGATATTGTTTTTGCTCAGGCTTTGCTGAAGTATACGCATGAAAAGGGCTACAAAGGAATTGTTGCCGTGAGAGGAGACGAAGGATTGTACCTGGCGCAGACTTATAAACCAACAGGTATTTTATTGGATTTGCAATTGCCGATAAAGAGTGGTTGGCAAATCATGGATGAATTAAAAGCGAATCCTCAGACCAGGCATATTCCTGTACACATCATGTCTTCTCACAACATGAAAAACGAGAGCTTGAGAAAAGGCGCCATAGATTTTATCAATAAGCCGGTGCAGACATCGGAGCAGATGCAGGAGATTTTTCACAAGATAGAACAGGTGTTGTATCGCAATCCTAAAAAGGTATTGATCATAGAAGAAAATAACATGCATGCGAAAGCGCTGTCTTATTTTTTGGAAACGTATAAAATTCATTCAGAAGTAAAGAGCGATATTTCAGAAAGTGTGGAAGCCTTAAAGAAAGGAGATCTGGATTGCATCATTCTGGACATGGGGATCCCTGACTTAAAAGCATACGAAACATTGGAAGAGGCAAAGAAGAATCCAGGACTGGAAAATCTTCCGATCATTGTATTCACTGGTAAAAGCCTATCCATCGCAGAGGAGCAGCGTATCAAACAATATGCAGACTCCATCATTGTAAAGACAGCACATTCATACCAACGCATGTTGGATGAAATTTCTTTGTTCATACACCTAGTGGAAGAGAATAAACAAAAGACAATTAAAAACGGAGACGTTAAAAATCTGGGAGCATTGAATGAAGTATTGAATAATAAAACAGTACTGGTAGTAGATGATGATGTAAGAAATATATTTTCACTTTCCAAAGCATTGGAAAAACTAAAGATGAATGTCATTACAGCCATTGATGGAAAAGAAGCGCTGCAGAAATTAGAGAGTCATCCGGGTGTAGATGTCGTATTGCTGGATATGATGATGCCACAGATGGATGGTTATGAAACAGCTAAAAGAATCAGACAGGAAGCGAAGTGGAAAAAACTTCCGGTGATTGCCGTTACCGCTAAAGCCATGACCGGTGACCGTGAAAAGTGCATCAATGCAGGGGCATCCGATTACATCACCAAACCGGTAGATATAGACCAGCTGTTGTCTTTATTGCGTGTATGGTTGTATGAAAAAGCATAACCTTTTTATTAGATGAGTGACATGAAAAAGAATATCTTAATCATTGACGACGACGATAGAAATATTTTTGCTTTGACAGCTACATTGCATGCCAAAGGATTTACATGTGTATCGTGTACAGATGCTCTGGAAGGATTACTTCTTCTGGAAAGTCCCTTACCGATTGACGCGGTATTGCTGGACATGATGATGCCTGACATGGACGGTTATGAAGCCATTCCTAAGATGCGTCAAATTTCGAAACGAAAAAGCATTCCCATTTTTGCCGTAACGGCACAAGCCATGACAGGCGACAGAGAAAAATGTCTGCAGGCAGGAGCAAATGATTACATCTCCAAACCGATTGATGTCGATAAATTATTGCATTTACTGTCTATCTCTATTCATTCATGATATGATACAAGATGAAGAAGTTGATCTTCTGGTCAATGATTTGTTTGAATTATATGGTTATGACTTTACAGGTTATTCCAAAGCCTCTCTCAAGCGAAGATTTAATCGCATATACATACTGGATAACTTTCCAAGTTTTGCTGAATTTCGTTACAAACTAAAATCAGATCCGGCATATCTGAAGCGCTTAGTCGAAGAGATCACGGTGAATGTAACAGAGATGTTTCGCGATCCTCTTTTTTATAGGACACTGATGAAAGAAGTAATTCCTAGTCTTGGAACGAAGCCTTTCATTCGCATCTGGCATGCCGGCTGCTCCACAGGTGAAGAAGTGTTTTCTATGGCTATACTTTTGCACGAAGCCAATCTATTGCATAAGTCATTGATCTATGCGACAGATATCAATCCTAATGTATTGGAAAAAGCGAGGAAAGGAATTTTTCCTTTAAGTCAAATGAAACAGTATTCTGGAAATTATATAGCGTCTGGTGGTAAACAGGATTTTTCTTCCTACTATACCGCCAATTACGATCGTGTGAAATTTTTGGAATCGTTTACAACACGTATGATTTTTTCTACACACAATTTGGTTTGTGATAGTTCGTTCAATGAATTCGATTTGATTTTGTGTCGCAATGTATTGATTTATTTTGATGTGCCGCTTCAAAACAGAGTGTTTGAATTGTTTGATTCCAGTTTGAATCGCTTGTCATACCTGGCTTTAGGATCGAAAGAGACGATTAGGTTTTCCGACCTGAACAGTAATTACAAGCAAATAGGGAAGGAGAAAATATGGCGGAAAATGGCATGAGAACTCCCAGCGAATTAATTGTCATTGGTGGTTCATCAGGCAGCCTTGATGTCGTATTAAGAATTGTATCCAACATTAAAAAAGAAATTGGTTTTACTATTGTCATTGTCTTTCATCGCAAAACGGCTGCTGACTCTACCTTGTTGGAATTGTTAACTGCACGCTCTGTATTGCCGGTAAGAGAAATAGAAGATAAAGACATTGTATTATCTGGCGTGGTTTATCTGGCTCCTCCAGACTATCATTTATTGTTCGAGAAAAAACATATTTTCGCACTGGACGATTCTGAAAAAGTAAACTACAGCAGACCGAGTATAGATGTTACCTTTGAATCTGCCGCAGAAGCTTATACGTCGTCTGTAGTAGCCATCTTGTTATCTGGAGCTAATGCAGACGGTACAGATGGATTGAAGGCGATTCACAGGCAAGAGGGTATTACTGTTGTACAAAGGCCGGATACCGCTTCCTTTCCATTCATGCCCCGGCAGGCCATACTGCATGCACAGGTGGATCATGTGATGAGTGTGGAGGAGATGATTGAATTTATAAATGGCCGTTAAAATTAAGAGCGAAGAAAGAGAAAGAGAGCGAAATGGTATCCGCTCTCTTTCTCTTTCTTCGCTCCTTTTTTATTTCTGGCTTTCCATTTTTATCAGCGACAACGTCAACCGAATCTTATGGTATTCCACCTCTCCGTTCAGTTGATCAAAAATAGGTTTCAAAGCATTGCCATTGCCGACTTCTTCTACTGCTTTGCGAATGCGTTCTTCATCTGCTTTTGGAATGTACTTTCTCAAATCGATGGATTCTCCTTGTTCTGCTAGTTGCGCAATGTGAGACCAGATGGTTGTGGCACTCATCGCTCGTTGTGCAGCAATGGTTTCTACATCCAGGCCCTGGTTGTAAAGTTCCAGTGTGATTTTATACGTATCACCTTTCTGCACTTTTTTAGGAGCATCCACACGTTGTTGCAAAAAGGATTGTATGGTTTCTAGAAAATCATTGCCATACATTTCCATTTTTCGTTCTCCTACTCCTGATACAGTCAGCAAATCTTCTGCTGTAGTAGGAAGTAGTTCTGCCATTTGTTTTAAAGTAGCATCTGAAAAAATCATATAAGGAGGAATGCCATCCTGCTGTGCAAGCTTCATGCGAAGGGTACGCAACAGTTGGAATAATTTTTCTTCCGGTGTATTGTTTTCATTATCTGATGAGGGAGCTGTCGCTTTTGTTTTTTTGCTGCTCTTCTTTTCAAAAGAAATAGGAACCAGTTCTGAAAGTTGTAGTGTTTGTTTTCCAAACAAAACATCCTTGCCAAGGTTTGTGATTTTCAGTGCTGATCCTTGGTCATAGGCTACTTCCAATATACCAAGATGTAAAAACTGTAGCAGGTATTGTTGCCAGTCGGCATAAGGAATGTCGCGGCCTACACCGTAGGTCTTGATATTTTGATAACCTTTGTTCATCAATTCAGCATTGGCTGATCCCCGCAAGACATTGATGAGCATATTTCCACCGGCTTCTTCGTTCATTCTGCTGACAGCTGACAGCGCCATCTGAGCGAGTCGTGTACCGTCCATCATAGGACGAGGATTTTTGCAGACATCGCAGTTGCCACAATTTTGTATCACGGCTTCTCCAAAATAATTCAACAGGATTTTTCTTCTGCAAATGTTGGCTTCTGCAAACTGTTGCATGCGATGTAGTTTGGCAAGGTTCAATTCTTTTTGAGAACTGTCGTTGGCAAATTGTGTTTGCATGACAACATCACCATAACTGTAATATAAAACGGTATCTGCTTTGTATCCATCACGGCCAGCGCGCCCTATTTCCTGGTAATAACTTTCTATGTTTTTTGGAAGGTTGCTGTGAATCACCCAGCGTACGTTTGATTTGTCAATGCCCATACCGAAGGCAATGGTGGCACAAACAATTTGCAAACGATCGTTCAAGAAATCTTCCTGCACTTTGTTTCTTATACTACCTTCCAATCCCGCGTGGTAACAGGCTGCCGGATAACCAATGTTTTTTAATTTATCAGCCATGTCTTCTGTATTCTTTCGGCTGAGACAATAAACAATACCCGGTTCGTTCGGACGGATTTTTAAAAAGCGATCAATCTCACTTACTTTCTCTTTCAGACTCAAGCCAGATCTTACGGTGAGACTCAGGTTAGGACGATCAAAAGAAGAAATGAAAACGGCTGGTTCTTTCATCTTCAATTGTTCGCAAATGTCTCGTCTCGTAATTTTATCTGCTGTTGCCGTTAACGCAATGACAGGGACACCTGGCAGCACTTCACGAATGGAATGCAGTTGTGTATACTCCGGTCTGAAGTCATGTCCCCAGGAGGAGATACAATGCGCTTCATCGATGGCAATGAAACTGATCTTCAATTGTTCTTTGAGAAAAGGAACAACGCTTAATAACTTTTCCGGTGAAACATACAGTAACTTGATGTCTCCTGATTGACATTGGCGGATGACTTCTCTGAGTTCGCTTTGACTGAAACTGCTGTTGTAAGCTGCTGCTCCTATCCCGTTGCGGCGCAAGGCTTCTACCTGGTCTTTCATCAAGGCGATCAGGGGAGAAACCACCAGGCATACTCCTTCTCTGAGCAAAGCGGGTATTTGAAAACAAACAGATTTTCCTCCACCGGTAGGCATGAGCACCAATGTGTCGCACCCCTGAAGAATGGAAAGGATAATGTCTTCCTGCAACGGGCGAAAGGTATCGTATCCGTAAACTGTTTTGAGAAGATGGCGTGCATTGTCAAGCAACACCGTAGGATTGGCTGTGGTCATTGGTAACATAAAAATAAGAATTAAAAATGGTTTTACTTAAAAAAATAAACGGTTGATCTTTTTCAAAGATAAAAAAAAGCTTTTGTTTCCATAAGATGATGGAAACAAAAGCTTTCTATAAAAAGTAAAATTTATTTTTTTACCACTTTGGTTTTTGACAAGTAGCCATCCTGACTTATTTCTAAAATATATACTCCTGTCTTTTGTTTAGAAAGATCGAAAGTAAAATAATTTCCGTTTAAGTTTGTCTGCTCTGTTATCACGTGGCCTGAGATATCTGTTACTCTAAGCAAAGCATTGGTTAATTCTTTGGTAGTATTAATGGCTACTGTTCCATCGGTTGGATTGGGAAATACTTCCATCGTGTTGGTAGCAGATGCGCCGTCAAATAGTCCTGTCACCGTGCTTCCAAACTTCATGATGTAGATGTCTTCCTCTCCATTTGAAGTGCTGTTGTGGGTATTGGAAGAAGGATCGAAATCTACGGTGTTGTTATAGTATCCTGCTACGTAAGGAAGACCTGATGAATTGGTAGCAACCGTATAAGCTGCATCGTCTGAGGTACCGCCAATAGGAGTGGCCCAAAGGTAATTTCCTGTTTCACTCAACTTCAATATGAAAGCATCTGAACCACCATTGGAAGTAAAGCTTGCTGTATTTGCTCCCGGATCGTAATCAGATGTTCCGGAAAAACTACCAGCTATGTATAACGCATGGTCTGTAGCATCATAAGCCAGGGCAGAAGCCTGGTCTCCATCAGAACCTCCACAACTTTTTGCCCATACATAATTTCCACTGGCATTTAATTTCAAGACAAATACATCGTAGTCTCCTGCACTGCTAAGGTTGGCAGTAGCAGCAGAAGACGGATCAAAATCTACTGTGTTCTGATAATTTCCCGAAACATAAATGCTGTCTGACGCATCTACATCTACCGCCCAGGCATAGTCTTCTCCATCGGAGCCAAACGTTTTCGCCCAGACAAAAGTACCGTCGGTATTCAATTTTAATACGAAGGCATCAGTAGAACCGTCTGTTGATATGTAGTCTGTGCCGGTAGAGGATGGATCAAAGTCAGCCTGATCCTGAAAATGCCCTACAACAATGACGTGATTGGAATTGTCAAGTGCTATGGCGTTTCCATTATCTGTTTCTGTACCGCCTAAACTTTTTGCCCATTGAAAATTACCGTCGGTATCTAATTTGAAAATGAATGCATCAAAAAATCCTACAGAAGTAAGGCTATAATCATTAGCACTCGAATCAAAATCTACAGTGCCCTGATAGGTACCTGTTACATATACATTGCCAGTGGCATCGACTGCGAGGTTTCTTGCAATGTCATAGTAAGAACTTCCAATGCTTTGTCCCCAGATGAAATTTCCATCTTCGTCGAGTTTCACTACGAAAATATCTACGATACCTGCTGCGGTTACATTGTGTACATTCGGACCTGGATCAAGATCGACAGTGCCCGTATAATATCCGCAGGCATATACATTGCCGGCGGCGTCTGTACCGATGCCATAAGCTTGTTCTTCGGCGGTTGATCCAATGTTTTTAACCCATATCAAATTTCCGTTTGCATCGGTTTTTAAAATAAAGGCATCGCGACTGCCTACTGCTGTGAGGTTATATACATTAGTAGAAGGATCAAAATCTACAGTGCCGTTGAATAAGCCTACTGTATAGGCATTGCCGTTGGCATCTACATGTATTCCGTATCCTTTATCAACACTTGTACTACCTGCGGAAATGGCCCAACTCAAATCAGGAACTTGCGCAAATGCTAGTGAGAAAGAAGAAATAAAAAGGGTAATAAGGAGGAATTGTTTTTTCATGTTATGTATCAGTATATGAAAGAAAGAAGAACAATAAAATGGCTTCAAAGTAATTCCTAATATATACAAAAGACATAGGCTTTTCAAGCACATTTTTACGTTTCTAACTACCTAAAATCAGGTACTTTTCTTGAATAACGTTCAAATGATGCGTCTGGTGGCCGATTATGACAAAACCCAAAGCCAGTGCGGAAATCTGTTGATTGAAACAGATACCATTATGAACCAATGCAGCAGGTTCAATACTTTGGTATAATAGTTCGGTGGTGGTTCTTACGGCTTTTAATTCGGTCAACAAATCTTCTATGCTTCGTCTGGAAGCATGAGCATGATTGGCCAATATGTTTTCATCGTAACCAGGCAATGGAGTAGAATCGAAACGTGCGATGCGCATGGCACGATAAGATTGTATGCGTTCGTTGTCAATGATGTGTTGAAAAATATCTTTGATCGTCCATTTGCCTGGAGCATACACCGCACCTCCAATATGTTTAAGCTGATCAATGTTCAACATCTCTAATTCTTTTCTTGAAGCAATGAATGCAGAAGAAAGATCTTCTTCTTTCACCAAATGAATGTATCGGTCAAAGAACTGAGGCATGGGTTGAATGACGTTTTTATTCATGTTAGTTTATGGTATAAGTTTTTTAATGCGTATTGAAATAAGTGGATTTTCGCAGATGACCATAAGGGCGTTCCCTTCGGGCCGGGCTTTCGCCACT
>JAQBNU010000119.1 GCA_028288365.1 Chitinophagaceae bacterium
GCTATACCTAGACTGAATATTGCCCCACCGATGCTCCCTTCCCAGGTTTTTTTAGGCGAAACACGTTCAAATAATTTATGCTTGCCAAAGGAAACACCACCGATGTAACCACCGATATCATTGGCCCACAGCAAAAGCAAAATTCCCATGACGATTGTATAATCGTAACTGCCGTGAATAAAAGCAGAGGAAGAAAAGAGTGCAAGTGGAAGAGCAATGTAAAGGACGCCAAGAAAAGTATTGGCGATTCTGTAAAAGGGATTGACGTTGGTTTGAAATAATTCGATCAGAAAAAGTAAAAATACAAAGGCCATTAAACTATAATAATGACTGGAAGAGAGCGTGCCGTTCTGAATGAGATAATGAGCAAGAAACAATAAAATTCCCGATACCACGGCAAAACCTCTGTTGATGTACATGCCCGATTGATGGAGCAAATTGAAAAACTCAATAAGTGATAAAGAGCAAATCAATCCAAAGAGTAAAAGAAATGTCCATTCGTTATACAATACTCCACTTACGACAAGTGCAGCTCCAATCAGGCCAAAAATAATTCTTAAGGTGAGGTTACTCAGTTTGTTCATGTCAATAGTATGTGGAGAATACCCGTACAGTTTTTTCAATTAAGAGCTACAGCAAGACTCGTCATTGGTCATTCACTTGCTGTTGCCTGATGAATTTGTAATACACAAAAAGGAAAATAACCTGTACAACAATATATGCGATAAAAAAGCGAATATCAAACACCGCGTTTTCATTCTCCGATGCATTTAATAAGGAATCTTTAAAGAAGGCCGCAATGATCAATGTTAAGGCATTGTTGGTGAAGTGCATAGCAATGGGGACCCATAAACTATTGGTCCATACGTAACAATAGCCAAACAAAACACCCAATAACATGCGAGGAACAAAACCAAAAAATTGAAAATGAATAAAGCTAAAAATGAAACCGCTGGTCCAGATGGCGAAATGTTTATTGTCCCATATTTTTGTCAGTTCATTTTGTACAATGCCTCTGAAAACTAATTCTTCACCGATCGCAGGAATGATAGCAATCACCGTGAAGACCAATAAAAAACTTAAAGGGTTATGATAGTGAACGAGAATATCGGTTAGTGCTTCCGCACTTTTTTCTGTGCGGTTCATCAGGTCTTCTACTGATTTCAATAGGTCTGGCAGATACAATGTTTTATTGAGCAACGCTAGTTGTTCAACTGCCGGGATAGATGCGATCAGTAATGCTATGGATGCGAATATGTACCACGTTTGTTTAGGAACACACCGAAATAAATGGGCAGGTGTTTCCGAAGATTTGAAATAGGTGAGGTATAGAATAGGAAGAACAATAAATCCCAATAACATGCCTACTCCCTGTACAGAAGCAAGTATGACCTGAATGTTTGGAATGAATGCGAGTTTTTCCGGATGATTGGCGAAATCGCTGGGAATATGGATGAGTTCCAATAGTAGAATCTCTCCTGAAGCTTGCATGATGAGGAAAAAACCAGCCATGCGTAACAATACTCCAAGAGAAAGTATTGTTTTAGAGAAGATTGTACTATTAAATGTATTCATGAATATGTAAATTTACTTAATTAAAGTAATTATAAAATACCGTGGTAAGGATAGGCGACATAACATTTGAAAATTTCCCTTTATTGCTGGCTCCCATGGAGGATGTCAGTGATCCTCCTTTCAGAGCAGTTTGCAAAGAACAGGGAGCGGATATGATGTATACAGAATTTATCAATGCCGATGGTCTTATTCGTGAAGCGGATAAAAGCGTTCAGAAATTAGACATTTACGATTACGAACGTCCCATAGGGATACAAATTTTTGGTGATAAAATTGATGCCATGCGTGAAGCCGCTGCGATCGCGGAAGCATCAAAACCTGAGCTGGTCGATATCAATTACGGATGTCCCGTAAAAAAGGTCGCTTGCAAAGGAGCTGGAGCCGGCATTTTATTGGATCTCCCTAAAATGCAGACGATGACTTCTGAAATCGTGAAACGTTGTACATTGCCGGTTACCGTAAAAACAAGACTGGGCTGGGATCATGAGAACATTAAAATCATGGAGGTAGCTCAACGCCTTCAGGATGTAGGCATACAAGCACTCACCATACACGGTCGTACGCGTCAGCAAATGTATAAAGGCGAAGCAGATTGGTCGCATATCGCTGAAGTAAAAAACAGTGCAAATATTCATATTCCAATTTTTGGAAACGGAGATATCGATAGTCCACAAAAAGCATTGGAGTATAAAAACAAGTTTGGTGTAGACGGCATCATGATTGGTCGTGCGGCTATTGGTTATCCCTGGATTTTCAAAGAGATCAAACATTATTTCAAGACAGGAGAATTACTACCTCCTCCAGATATAGAAGAGCGAGTAAGGGTTTGTAAAAAGCACCTTGATTTTTCTGTACAATGGAAAGGAGATAAGTTGGGCATTTTTGAAATGCGTAGTCATTACTCCAATTATTTCCGTGGCATCAATCACTTCAAACCTTTTCGCACACGCCTTGTGGAGGCATCAAGCCATGCAGAAGTGGCAGATATTCTGGATGAGGTATCACTCACCTATATTCAGTTAGGAGTAGAGTAAATCGGTATTCAAAAAAGTTTATAAAAAAGGGTAATGGAATTATTTTCTATTACCCTTTTTTATTTGTTCGAATGACTTAATCCAGTCGCTGGACTTTATCGCTTGAAAGGGCCTGATGAAAAATTTTTTGTAAGTAAGAAAATAATTCGGGGTGACGTTTTTCGAATTCAGTGGGTGAGACAAAAAAATATTCACTCGCTACGGCAAAAAATTCGGCATCGTTTGTCAAAGCATAAGGTGAAATGTCGGATGTACCTTGTTTGATTTTTTGGACTTCCTTGTGCATCTCGCTAAGCCATGGATGGACGTAGGTGTTGGCTAATAAATTTTCAGGCACGCCATCTACCACGCCATCTGTTTTATCCAGTAAATGAGAAAACTCATGAATACCCACGTTGTGGTATTTGTTCGTATGCAGAAAGCCATTCAACAAATCAGGTTGAGAGAGCATGACTACCTGACTCAGTGGCCCTGATCCTACCATGCCGGAGATCCGGTCTTGCTTCATTTCTTTTTGTGGGTGAAGAAAACTATCATCGAAGCTAGCAGGGTAAAGCAATACCTCCTTGATCATTGGATAGTTGTAACCTTGAAAAGCAAAAGCTGGAATAACGGCAGAGGCCGCTACTAATACTTTTGTGTGATCATCTATTACAACATTCACACCGGTTATTTTTTTTTCACTCAGAAAAAGTTGAATACGTTTTTCAAACAACATTTTATCTTCTGGTGAAAGCTGGTCGTAATATTTTACTTCTGCTTTCAGGATCGTTTTCCATTCTTCCGGCAAAAGCGTATTGCGATTGGCCTGTGCTTTTTTTCTTTTTTTGAAAAGAAAAAACAAAGTGACAAGCAGCACAATGATGATCAATAGGGCTAGTACGTTCATGGTTGTATAAAGGTAATGTTGTAAAATAAAATGGCCTTGCACCAAAAGATACAAGGCCATTTCAATGGAGTCATGTAAGTATGTTGTTAAACACCTTCAGCGACTACTTCTTTCACTTCAGGAATCATTCGTTTCATCAGGTTTTCAATACCGGCTTTCAACGTGACGGTCGAAGAAGGACAACCGCTGCAAGATCCCTGCAACTGTACCTTGACAATACCATCTTCGAAAGAGTGAAAGTTAATCGCTCCTCCGTCTTGCTCTACTGCAGGACGGATGTATTCGTCAAGAATCACTTTTATTTTACCTACAATTTCTGATTCACCTTCGATGCGTTCGTTGGTAGATACTTCGGGCATGGCTTTAAATAATGGAACACCTTCTTCCAGGTAACCTTTGATCAATGATTTGATCATTCCACTGATTTCTATCCAGTCAATGTTTTCTGTTTTAGTGATGGTGATGAAGTTGGCTGTCATGAATACGCGTTTCACAAAATTGAAACGAAAGAGATCCAAAGCCAGAGGGCAACTTTCAGCGCTGGATGGGCTGGCAAAATCTACACTGCCTTCAGGAACCAACAACATGTTGGTCATGAATTTTAAAGAGTGTGGATTAGGGTTTGATTCTGTATATATTTCTACTGGTGTTTTTGTCGCTTCCATAAGTTATAATGGCTTGTATCAGTACAAACTGATTTGGTGTTTTATAAGTTCAAATATAAGAATAATGGTGGTTTAATCCACCTTTTTTCCTTGTGCCAATCCATTTACGCACAAGGAAGTGGAAATGTCACCTGCCACGTTAATCACGGTTCTGAACATGTCCAGCAAACGATCAGGAGCAAGAATAAGGACAATTCCTTCTGCCGGAAGTCCGACGGTTTGGAGAATCACGACCAGTGTAATCATTCCTGCACCCGGTATGCCTGCGGCTCCGGCAGTACTGAGAATAGAGGTAAGAATGATGACTCCCATTTGAACCAGCGTTAATTCTACGCCCAGTGATTGTGCAATAAAATAGACCGCAACACATTTGTACAATGCTGTACCGTCCATGTTAATCGTTGCTCCTACGGAGACAACAAAATTGCTGATGTTGTCGGGTACATGAAATTTTTCTTTGACTACATTCAACGTTAAAGGTAAGGTGGCATTGCTGGAACTGGTAGAGAAAGCCATCAACAACACCGATCTGCTTTTTACAAAAAAATCAATGTACTTCGTTTTACCCAATGTCGTAAAGCAAAGAGGGTATACCACAAACAACATGATCGACAATCCTAGAACAACAGTGAACATGTACAAGCCAAGTGATAGTAACACGCCTGCATTCAATTCCAATGAAGCAACTAAAGCGAATACTCCGATTGGCGCAAAGGCCATGATGAGGTGAATCACTTCTGTAAACCATAGCTGTATGGCTTCCATGGCATCCCGTATTTTATTTTTTGCATCGCCCTGCATTTTGGAAAGTGCGATGCCCAACAAGAAAGCAATCAATACAACTTGCAACATCATGCTGTTGTTGCTGAGTGCATGTAGCATGTTATCCGGAAGAAGATTGGAAAAGGCACCGATCAATGTATCGGAAGATTCAGTTTGCTGCAAGGCGGCAATTTTTTCTGCTGCCGCTTGGTCTACGGCAAGGTGTTCTATTTTATGTCCTGGACTGATGAGGTAGGCAAGGCTTAGGCCAACAATGGTGGCCGATACAAGCGTAGTCAAAAAAATCAGGAAGGTGTGTTTGCCAATGCTTTTTAATTCGGAAACAGATTTCAAACTGCCCATGCCCACAATGAGTGAACTGAAAACCAAAGGTACAGCCACCAGGTAAAGCAGTTTAATAAATATTTTACCAAAGGGTTTGATCCAATCCACCGTAAATACAGTGAGTTGCGGAAAAGGTTTTTGCAAAAATGCCCACGCTACTCCTATCACCATAGCGGCGATGATTTGAGTAGACAAAGGAATTTTCTTTAGTCCCACTTAATGGATTTGTTAATGAGGTAATGATCTAAAATGACCAGTGCTGCCATGGCTTCTACAATCGGCACAGCACGCGGAACAACACAAGGGTCGTGTCTGCCTTTGCCAGATACTGTAGTTGCTTCTCCTGTGGTTGTGATGCTCTCCTGATCTTTCATCAGGGTGGCTACCGGTTTAAATGCCACTTTGAAATAAATATCTTCTCCGTTAGAGATGCCACCTTGTATGCCGCCCGAGTGATTGGTGAGCGTGCGTACTTTGCCGTTCTCTATCACAAATGGATCGTTGTGTTGCGAACCGAATAATTCTACTCCTTCAAAACCGCTGCCGTATTCAAAGCCTTTTACTGCATTGATGCTGAGCATGGCTTTACCTAATTCTGCATGTAACTTATCAAAAGCCGGTTCTCCTAAACCTACCGGGGTACCTTTAATGACGCCGGTTACAACGCCTCCTACAGTATCCTGATTCTTGCGCGTCTCGTCGATGAAGGCGATCATTTTTTCAGCCATTTCAGGATCGGGACAACGCAGGATATTGTCTTCTGTTTTGCTTAAGTCTAATTCTGTGTAAGGCTTATTTAATTTCAATGGTCCTACTTGAGAAACATAAGCCTGAATGCTGATGCCCAGTTGACTCAATACAGTTTTGGCTAAAGCGCCTGCTGCTACACGTGCCAGGGTTTCACGCGCCGAACTTCTTCCTCCTCCTCTGTAATCACGCACTCCGTATTTTACATGGTAAGTATAATCGGCATGCGAAGGTCTGAATTTTTCTGCGATGTGAGAATAATCTTTGCTGCGGGCATCGGCATTGCGCACCATCATGGCAATGGGGCTACCCGTAGACTTTCCTTCAAATACTCCTGAAAGAATTTCTATACGATCTTCTTCTTTGCGTTGCGTGGTGATTTTGGATTGACCAGGCTTGCGACGATCGAGTTCACTTTGTATGAAGTCTACATCAACCGTTATTCCGGCAGGACAACCGTCTACAATCACACCCACAGCTTCTCCGTGAGATTCTCCAAAGGTTGATATTCTGAATAAGGTTCCGTATGAATTGCTCATCGTTTAAAGATTAAAACCGATATGGCTAAGAATAATAAGAAGATAATTAAGTTGGCAAATCTATTAAGGCTTTCGTCTTTTTCCAATGAATATTCGGTATTACTTGCTTTATAGAGCAATTGAAGAAAACTGTCTTCTCCAACGATCTCTTCGTTGTTGTTTACTTCCGTGGTCATCATCACTGGCTGATCTACAGAAAGTGTATCGTAGTTTCGTTTTAAAGGATTGAAATAAACCCAAAGGATGCAGTTTTTGATGTTAATGTTTTTGGGTGAATCTGCATGAATGAAATACTCAAACTTTGTCTTCTGTCCATTCACGGTGTTTTGCACGGTTCTTTTCGACAACGAAATGTGTAAGCCTGGTACAGAGCTGGAAATCCAGGGTTCATGAATAGAGATCAGGTATTTCGGACCTTCTATCTCGAATGAAAAGTTAAATCCTTTGGTTCTCTGCTGGTACTTAACAGGCAAGGGTTTGAGGTGAAAGGTGCCGACCGCCACTTCATTGCTTAATGGATGTTCTGGTAAAGGTTGTAAAGAGAGCGTCACCGCTTTGGTGCTGAGTTCTTTGATGACAGCTTTTCGGTTTGTTTGAATTTTCTTATTAAATAATCCTTTCTCTTCTGTCAGCGTTTGGTAACAGACATAGCGGAAAGACAAAGGAGGAATCTTCGTTTTGGTTGTATCAATGGAAAGGCTTTGACCTTTGTAAATAGTGTATTTGTAAAATTTGATATGATCTTTTTCCAAGGTATCAAATGGAATATTTTTGTTGAATTCCGTTTGAATCAGTAATCCAGTTGCTCCGATTTGTTTATTAAGGTGCTGAATTTGTTCCTGAACATCAATGAAGGTCCATTCTGACTGATTATTGACAGGCACAAGCAGAGATAGTTCTAATTGAAATAGCTCTCTTTCATAGACAGGAGTCTTCGGATAACTAAAGAGCAGTTCTATATCGGGATTATGCTCCTGCCAGCCGTTTTCTACCGATGGGGGGGTATAAGAAAAAGAAGATTTATTGGCTTTAACGCTTAGATTTTTCGAGGGCATAGTCACCTCGTAATCGCGAATAGTAAATTTAATGGGAGGAATCGTATAACTGCCTGGTTTTCGTGGCCAATACCATTGAGCGACTTTTAATTCCTTATCGTCCTGGTAAGTGGTTTGTCCCTTAACCAGGTCTGGTATATCTGGAAAAATGAGATTTTGTGCGGCTTTAAACTCTTTTTTGAAGGAAGAAGGGAAAGAAAGGTAAATGATAAAGGGTTCATTGGAGGCGATGCTGCTTTGTTCAATGCCCATGGAAATACTATTTTCCGAAGTATTTTGTCCATAACTGGAAATAGCACTAAACCAACCAATTAATATACAGAGTGAAGCAAACCAGATGTTTTGACGCGGAAAATTCAAGGATAAGTGGATTAATCTATCGTAACAAATTAGTAGGAAATGCGTAATAAACATGTAAATTTAATATAAATATGTTTCACTTTTAACCCGAAGCTTATGTTGGAGTACATCAAGTTTATTTTAGAAAAGGTTAGTTTTGATAGCCAACTTTTCGAAAAAGAATTAAGAAAGTCTCTGAAGGGCCTAATAAATGAGGACTACCAGCTGTTAAAAGAGTGGTGTTTTGAAAATTTTGGTAAAAAATACGAAGACGTCTTAGTTCGTTGTTTCGTATAAATTACATCAAATTATTACGAGGACCTCAGGAAGGAAATATTCCGTTGAAGTCCCTGAAACTTTGTCCTTTTTATCGCTGATTTTTGGAAGAGTGTCTTAAACACTTCTTCAGTGATCTCTTCATCTCTCCATTTTTTCAACTCTGTTTTTGGCAAAAACTCATCGTTTTGATGCGGCTTTGAAAAACTGTTCCAGGGACAGACCTCCTGACAAATGTCACAGCCAAATATCCAGTTCTCCATTTTGTTTTTATACTCTGCAGGAATACTTTCCTTTAATTCTATGGTGAGGTAAGAAATACATTTGCTTCCATCTACTACATAAGCTTCTGTAATGGCATCGGTTGGACAGGCATCGATGCAGCGTGTGCAGGTGCCGCAATAGTCTTTGATGGCGGTGTCGTATTCCAGTTCCAGGTCACAAATAATTTCCGCAATAAAAAAATAACTGCCGGCTGTTTTTGTTATGAGATTCGAGTTTTTCCCGATCCATCCTAAACCGCTCTTCTTCGCCCAGGCTTTATCCATCACGGGTGCAGAGTCTACAAAGATGCGTGCGTTGAAATCACCGTATTGTTGCTGCAGTTCCTGCACCAGCAAAGACAGTTTCTTTTTTAATACATCATGGTAATCAGGCCCGTAGGCGTAGCGTGAAATCTTGAAAGG
>JAQBNU010000150.1 GCA_028288365.1 Chitinophagaceae bacterium
CCGTGGGGGTACTGGTTATGATGGTACCAACTCCGATAACCGCAACGTAATTACCGGCTTTAGGCAGTGGTGGGAAACCAACGTTGATATTAAGGAATTAAAAGCCGCTTACGACAGGACAAATTCAAACATATCATGGAACATGGCCGACCCTGCAAATGGCGTTACCTTCCCGGCGTTTTGGAATAACCCTTACTGGGTGGTTGACCATAACTACGAAACCGATACCCGTAACAGGTACCTGGGTAATATTAATGCCAGCTATAAACCTGTATCGTGGGTAACTATTACCGGCAGGATATCATTAGATACTTATGCTGAACTACAGGAAGAACGCTATGACGTTGGCAGCATAGGTGTACCTTATTATTCGAGGTATAACCACAGCTACGCTGAAACCAACTACGATTTGGTAGCCAATATGAATAAGGACATTGCTAAGGACTTTAATTTAAAGGCATTGATAGGTACAAACATCCGTAAGAATAACGAGAATGCTATTACTGCCAGTACTAACGGCGGTTTGATCATCCCGGGATTATACTCCTTATCAAATTCGTTGAACGCGCCCTTAGCGCCAACCGAATTTGACGGACGCAGGGAAGTTGACGGCTATTTTGCCGGAGCTACTTTCACCTGGAAAAACATGGTCACCTTAGATGGTACCATCAGGAGGGATCAGTCTTCCACCCTACCGGCGGCTAATAACACCTATTACTACCCATCAGTTTCGGCAGGGTTTACTTTCTCTGAACTGTTGAAAAATTACACCTGGCTTTCGTACGGTAAAATAAGGGGCAGCTATGCGCAGGTAGGCAGCGATGCGCCTTATCATAGCCTGCTGGATACTTATACCATCCTGCCCCCTATTGGTGCCAATGCCCAAACGGCTGCAAACACCACCAAAAACAACCCGGATTTGAAGCCGGAGCAAACCAAAAGCAAGGAGCTTGGTTTAGAGCTGTCCTTTTTTGATAACCGCTTAGGTTTTGATGGTACGGTTTATGAAACCAATACCTTTGATGAAATTTTACCTGTTAACGTTTCGGGTGCTACCGGCTATAATTATAAATATTTAAACGCCGGTTCGGTGCAAAATAAAGGTATCGAGCTTTCATTGAACGGTACACCTATTAAAACCAACTCTTTTAACTGGAAAGTTACCTTAAACTTTACTGCTGCAAAAAACAAGGTTACCTCTTTATTTAAGGATGCTACAGGTAACGAAGCCAGTAACCTGCAATTGGCCAGCTTCCAAAATGGCGAATCGCTTAACGCGCCATTGGGCGAATCGTTTGGTACTATCAGGGGAACCGATTTTGTTTATGACAAAAATGGCAATAAGGTTGTTGGATCTGACGGGCAATACCTCATCAGCGATAACTCGAATGTTAACCTGGGTAATATTAATCCCAACTGGACAGGCGGTATCAACAACAGCTTTACCTACAAAAACGTATCATTAAGCTTTTTGATAGATATCCGTAAGGGTGGATCCATATTCTCAAATGACCTGGCTTATGGTTTAGCCGATGGTATTTATCCTTTAACGGCCTATACTAACGATTTAGGTAAACCCGTACGTAATTCATTAGCTGATGGTGGCGGCTTTATCCGCCCGGGTGTTACCGAAAGCGGACAGCCTAATACCGTAAGAGTAAGCGGCGAAAACTATGGCGATTTTGGCGACGGCGCGGGCTTACTGCCCCTTAAGGAATTTGTGTACGACGCCAGTTATGTAAAACTGCGCGAGGCTGTTATAGGCTATAGCTTGCCAAAAAGCACACTAAGACGACTTGGCCCTATAAAGGATGTTACTTTCCAATTGATTGGGCGTAACTTATGGATCATCCATAAAAATATCCCTTACGCCGATCCGGAAGATGGCTTAAGCGCGGGTAACCTGCAAGGCATACAAGAAGGTTCGTACCCGGCCACCCGTACATTTGCACTCAACCTAAAAGTAACCTTTTAATACTTACTGAAATGAAAAAAACAGCATATATTTTTGTACTGATGTTGACATTTTCGGCATGTACAAAAGATTTAACATCGTTAAATATCGATCCTAAAAACCCGGTATCAGTTCCATCATACAGCTTGTTTACCCAGGCCCAACGGTCAATGACAAATACACTGTCCTCTTCAAGCGTTAACCTGAACATATTCAGGCTGATTGAACAGCAATGGACAGAAACCACCTATTTAAATGAAACCAGGTACCAGCTACCATCGCGTAACCAGCCGGATGCGATATGGAGCGCGTTTTATACCGGGGCATTAGCAAATTTCCAACAGGCTAAAACCAAGCTGGCAACAGATGTTGCAGATGCGGGCACTCAAAAAAACGAAATCGCTATTATCGATATATTGCAATCTTACACTTTTTTTTACCTGGTTACTACCTTTGGTAATGTACCATACTCGCAGGCATTGGATATTAACAATCCATTCCCAAAGTATGACGATGCCAAAACCATTTACAATGACTTGCTGGCCAGGCTTGACAAGGATATTGCCGCGCTTGACCCTACTGCAGGTAGTTTTGGTGATGCAGACTTAATTTACAAAGGCGACCCTGCCGCATGGAAAAAGTTTGCCAATACCTTAAAGCTAAAAATGGGCTTAGTTTTAGCCGATGCCGATAATGCCAAGGCGCAATCTACCGTGCAGGCAGCTGTTGCGGCCGGTGTATTTACATCAAATGCCGATAATGCTACTTACAAGTATGTATCATCGCCACCTAATACTAACCCCATTTGGGTTGACCTGGTGCAAAGCCAAAGGCACGATTTTGTGGCGACTACCGAGTTTTTGAGTTATTTGAAGCCAAACACCGCCAACCAGGATCCGCGCCTGCCCTATTACTTTGCATTGAGCAGTAATGGTGTATATGCCGGTGCGCCAAATGGCTCGGGTAGTGGCGGCCTGGTATTCAGCCAGTACTCTTTGCCATCAGGCCCGCTTCTTACCCAGGGTTCAACCGGATCGGTAACCAACCCCGATTTCCCTGGCTTATTATTGGATTATGCAGAAACGCAATTTAACCTGGCCGAGGCCGTGCAACGAGGCTATATTAGTGGCAGTGCAGCTACCTATTATAATAATGGGGTTACCGCATCCATCACTTATTGGGGAGGCACAGCAGCGCAGGCAA
>JAQBNU010000006.1 GCA_028288365.1 Chitinophagaceae bacterium
CGGAGAAAAAGCAGGAACAGATTGATCTCATCGAGCAGCACAACATCTCTTAACCAACTTTCGTGGGTCAGACCTTCGCTGGCTTTTAGAAAAACAACGGCTGTCAATCACTTACACTTACAGCCAACGCGTCACAGTCACAGCTTAAATCTGCATCATTTTGCTTTCCTGGAAATTATTTCAAAACGGCAGGGAGATTTACTATCATATTAATGCAAAAAAAATGAAAGGGGTAGCCGACTTCATTGAGCCATTCCGCAAAATGTTGGATGATAGGTTTAATAAATTGGAAACCATAATGAAAAAATACAAATCACAAAAATAGAATAATATGGAACAAAAACAAAAATCAACGCCGAAGACGGCGAACAGGAATTAGTGATTACAAGGGAATTTGATTTGCCCTTGGAATTGCTTTTTAAAGCGTACATAGAGCCCGACATTGTGGAGCAATGGATGGGAACGAAAGTGTTGAAACTCGAAAGTAAAAAACACGGCAGCTACCAATTTGAGACCACTGATCCTAAAGGAAATGCGCATCGTTTCAACGGGGTCATCCATGAGTGCAGTCTGAATAAAAAAATCGCACGTACATTTGAAATGGAGAATACCCCTTTTGGCATTCAATTGGAGTTGCTATCTTTTGAAAAATTAACGGAGGAGACTAGTAAACTTCACATGCAGGTGATTTATGAATCCGTTGCCCTGAGAGATCAAGTGCTGAAGCTTCCCTTTGCTCAGGGCATCAACATGGCACATAACCGCATACAAGACATCGTAAACAAATTAAAATAAATAGGATATGACAACAAAGACAAATAAAATCATCTACTGGATTGCCACGTTGTGGCTTGCACTAGGAATGGTATCTACCGGACTTGTGCAATTATTGAAAAGGAAAGAAGAGGCAGACATGATTACGCAGTTGGGTTATCCGCTCTACATTCTCACCATACTGGGTGTATGGAAAATGTTGGGCGTAGTAGCTGTACTTGTTCCCAAATTTCCTTTGCTGAAAGAATGGGCTTATGCAGGTTTTTTCTTTGCCATGTCGGGTGCTGTATTTTCTCACATGGCCGTTGGAGATGGTGCGAAGGAATTTTTTGGACCAACCCTATTAATTGTTCTGACTGTTGTATCTTGGTACTTCAGACCGGCTGATCGAAAGAGCAATTCGGTTACTTTATAAATGAACAGAATGGTTCTTGAGTTGATCTATCGCTAAATAAAATCAAGTAGGCTATGACAAAGAGTATAATGAATCCTAAAGTGGATTTCTATTTCTCGAAAGCTAATACCTGGCAGGAAGAAATTGAACAACTGCGAACGATCGTTTTGGACTGCGGCCTGAACGAAGAATTGAAATGGGGTGTTCCTTGTTACACATTGGAGAAAAGTAACATCGTTTTAATCCACGTGTTCAAAGAGTATTGTGCGTTGTTGTTTTTCAAAGGGGTCTTGTTAAAAGATCCCAAAAATATTCTCATTCAACAAACAGAGAACGTACAGACAGCGCGCCAGATCCGCTTCACAGGAGTGAAGGATATAGTAAAAATGAAAGCCACTTTGAAAGCGTATATTAAGGAAGCCATAGAAATAGAAAAAGCCGGTTTGAAAGTAGCATTGAAAAAACCGACTGAATTTAAAATGGCGGAAGAATTTCAAAAAAAACTAAATGAAAATTCCGCGTTGAAAAAAGCTTTTTATGCCTTGACACCAGGACGACAAAGAGCATACCTGCTGCATTTTTCTGCACCCAAGCAATCTAAAACGCGTGAGGCAAGAGTGGATAAATCCATGAAGCAAATTCTTAAGGGAAAAGGATTAAATGAGGAATAATCAGTTGTCAAATAAAAAATGAAAAGATGAAATTATCCAACAACAAAATTCTGATTACAGGTGGTGCAAGTGGAATTGGCCTTGGACTTGCCGAAAGATTTATTCACGAAAACAACACCGTGATTATTTGCGGAAGACGTGAAGCATTGTTGAAAGAAGTAGCGGATAAATTCCCTTCTGTGATTACCAAAGTATGTGATTTGTCTATCGAAGCAGAACGTATTGAGTTATACAACTGGGTAGCAAAAAATCACAGTGATTTGAATGTATTGATTAATAATGCAGGTATTCAAAATTGGATGGACATTACAGACAGTGATTTTTATCAAAAGACAAACGATGAAATCACAACGAATGTTTTGGCACCTCTTCATTTAACAACGTTGTTTACGAAGCTTAAATCGTTAAACACCATCATCAACGTGACATCAGGTCTGGCGTTTATTCCGCTTGCAAAAGTTCCTGTTTATTGTGCGACCAAAGCATTTATGCGTTCGTTCACTCTTTCCTTGCGTTACAGTTTGAAGCCAAAGAACATTGAAGTCATTGAAATGATACCACCGGCTTTGAACACAGACCTTGGCGCTAAAGGGTTGCATGATGGATACCCTCCCGTCAGCGAATTTGTAGAATCTGTATTTGAACAAATGAAACAAGGGAAAATTGAATTGACCTTTGGAACAAGTGAAGGAAGGGCAAATACAAACAATGAAACGATTGCGGAATATTTTAGCAGACTGAATCCTTAGTTGAATAAGGCAACATTCATAGTTAAGGGTTAGACAGACAAATAGTAATTTTGATTTGAAGAAAGTAGGTATTAATTTATTGCGGATCTCTACAAATACTTAGACCTTAACTATATTCATCATTCACTATCAAAAAAGAAAGACTATGGCATCAATCAATTTATTGGCAGTTACCGTTGCAGCATTGACTGCGTTCGTTCTTGGATTTTTATTTCACGGACCGGTCTCTGGAAAACTGTGGATGAAATTAGCAAATATTCATCCGACGGGTGACGAGAAGTTTAAAGACATGGTTCCACAAATGCTGTGGAATTTATTGGTTCAGTTTGTAACGGCTTTTGTTTTGGCGGTTATCTATTTGTTTGCTTCCTCATCGCCTTACATAGGGAAGGGAATTTGTGGAGGAATGATTTTGGCCGTATGGATATGGGCTGGTTTTTTAGTGACGTCTTCATCCATTGAAGTGATTTGGATGGGTAGAAATTATAAACTATGGTTGTTTGAAGTAGTTTGTTCATTGATTGTCATGGTCACGATGGGCGCTATCATTGCAGCTTGGTAAAAGAACCTGTTATTTGTTGTTAAAAAGTGTGGGAGCCAGTATAAAGTCTGATCTCACGTTTTCTGCTGAAGCTCGTGTCAACAAAAACCTTTGCTATTATTATAAATAGCAAAGGCTAAATCCTCCTATTCTCAAATTAGATCCTTTAAAGCGACAGCAGGGGACTTTTTCTATATTATCTTGTCATTCCCACCCTTCATTTTTTGCGCTTAAAGCGTTGTTATTTTAGTTCTGTGCGGGTTTTGTCCGGGGCAGATTTTTCGGTAAGTACGTGCAAACGTGTATCATTGTACTCTCGCTTAAATTCTATAAAATCTCGATTAAAACCTATAATTGGTATCTATGAGAAAGCTAAACGTTTGCTTCCTGTTTTTTGTATTGTTGAACCTGTGCACGACTTTATCTCTTAAGGCACAAAACTGGCAGATGGTCTGGTCGGATGAATTTACCAATAGCATTGGACCGGACTGGGTGTTTGAAGTTGGTGGCGGAGGTTGGGGAAATAACGAACTGGAATACTACCGTCAGGAGAATGCTACCATTCAAAGCGGTTGCTTGGCGCTGACGGCCAAGAATGAAAACTTCGGAGGATCTAATTATACTTCTGTTCGTATGAAGACCCAGGGTAAAAAATCCTGGACGTATGGAAAAATAGAAGCGAGCATTGCAGTGCCTTCATTCACCGGCGCATGGCCAGCGTTTTGGATGCTGGGTGATAACATTGGTTCAGTAGGATGGCCTGCCTGCGGTGAGATCGACATCATGGAGCACGTCAACACCGGTAATACGGATTACGGTACCATTCACTGGGACAATGGTGGGCATCAGCAATACAGCAACAACACAAACGTCAACAACATCACCGCTTTTCATAAATATACGGTCATCTGGAACAGTCAATCGATTACCTGGTTAGTGGACGATGTACAATATGCACAAGCCAATATTGCCAATGGAATCAATGGCACAGAAGAGTTCCAGAAAAGTTTTTTCATCCTGCTCAACTTCGCCATCGGCGGGGCTTGGCCAGGTAATGCCGTTGATAACGGTTCGTTGCCTTCCAACATGCTCGTGGATTATGTGAGGGTATACCAGGACAGTCCGTTCACTTCGACTACAGATGTAGTAACCAGTTTTGCCGATTGCAATTACAGTGGTTTTTCAGGAGGCTTACCGATTGGCAGCTATACCACGGCTCAATTGCAGGCATTGGGCGTTGGGGACAACAGCATTTCTTCATTGACTGTTTCAGAAGGCTATAAGGCAATTTTATATGATGGTGATAATTTCACGGGACAATCATTGACGCTGACGGCAAGTAACAACTGCGTTGGCGGGTTCAATGATCTGACCAGTTCCGTTCAGATTTTGCCGAATGGTGTGACCAATCTGGCTGGACCACATTTCCTACAAAATAGAAACAGCGGTTTATTTATGGATGTAGCGGCAGCTTCAACAGTAAATGGAGGCAATATTCAACAGTGGACTCCAAACGCAAGTACCGCTCAGGAGTTTGAGTTTACACATTTAGGCAATGGACTCTATGAGATATTGAACAGCAATAGTGGCAAGTCTATAGATGTGGCAGGAGTGAGCAAAGCAGATGGTACAAACGTGCAGCAATGGGATTATGTCGCTGGAGGAAATCAACAATTTATCATCACCTCTACAGGAGATGGTTTTTATAAATTGATTCCTCAGTTCAGTGGCAAAGTAGTAGAGGTAGCAAATGCCAGTACTGCTGCAGGAGGCAATGTTCAGCAATGGACGAATAACAATCAGACGTGTGGTATGTGGAACATTATTTCACCCACAACAGGAGTGGCTACAGCATATACGGACTGTAGTAGTGGCGGATTCTCAGCAGGGCTTGGAATAGGAATCTATACTACCGCACAGTTGGCGCTGCTTGGTATGGGAGATAACCTGGTGTCTTCTATGACCCTGGCAGAAGGCTATCAGGTGATTTTATATGATGGTGATAATTTTACAGGTAACTCAATCACCTTGACATCCAGTAATAGCTGCATCGGTAATTTTAATGACATCACAAGTTCAATTGTGGTCAAACCCAATGGTGCTGCAAATATGGGAGGAATCTATTTTCTACAAAACAGAAACAGTGGTTTGTATATGGATGTTTCGGGAGCGAGCACAGCGGATGGAGCTAACATTGCTCAAGGAACGTTCAACGGAGGAACAAATCAACAGTATCAATTTACAGATTTAGGAAATGGCAACTATAAAGTTTTAGCCATGCATAGCATGAAGTCTGTAGACGTGGACGCTGCCAAGACAGCGGATGGTACAAATGTTCAGCAATGGACTTATCTAAATAATATCAATCAACATTTTATAGTATCTCCTACAGGAGATGGTTTTTATAAATTGATTCCTCAGTTTAGTGGTAAAGTAGTAGAAGTTGCCGGAGCCGGCATGAACAATGGCGACAACATCCAGCAATGGACAAACAACAACCAGACCTGCGGCCAATGGAAATTCAAACCGATAACGACTGCAGGTTCAGGTACCGGTTTGACTTGTAATTATTTCAATGGAATGAATTTCGAAACACCTGTTTACAACAGAGTGGATGCAACGGTCAACTTCGACTGGGGCAACGGTTCACCCAATGCAGCGGTGAACAGCGATGCCTTCACAGCACGCTGGACAGGTCAGATACAGCCACTCTATACCGACACGTATACGTTCTATCTTAATTCAGACAACGGGAGAAGATTATGGATCAATAACCAATTGATAGTTGATAAATGGCTCGACGATTGGGGAACAGAATACAGTGGAACGATCACACTGACTGCCGGACAAAAATATGATATACGCTTGGATTATTTCGAAGACATTGGTGGAGCGAATTGCAAAATGGAATGGTCCAGCTTCTACCAGGATAGACAAGTTGTTCCGCAATCGCAGTTATTTCCAAATGCATTACCAACGATCAGCATCACGGCACCGGTCAATAATGCAGTGGTAGTAGCGCCTGGCAGTATCACGATTACAGCGACAGCCGTGGATAGCGACGGTAGTATTGCGAAAGTGGATTTCTATAATGGTACTACGTTGTTGGGAACATCTACTGCTTCTCCCTTCACGTATAGCTGGACAGGAGTTGTATCTGGTACTTACACACTAACGGCTTTGGCTACGGATAACAGAGCAGGCGTGACATTGTCAGCTCCCATCACTGTGAAAGTTGATCAGGCACCGACAGTAAGCATTACTTCACCAGCGAACAACGCAACGTTCACGTCACCGGCAACCGTCAATATCACAGCAACGGCATCCGATACAGATGGAACGATCAGCAAAGTAGATTTCTACAATGGAACAACCTTATTGGGTTCAGACAATACTTCTCCCTACAGTTACAGCTGGACGGGCGTTACAGCAGGCACGTACACGCTTACAGCGAAAGCGACCGATAACCTGGGAACAGTCACTACATCCTCGACGATCACGATTGTAGTAAGCAATCCGAATCAATTGCCGACGGTGAACATCACATCGCCATTGAACAATGCAACGTTCACGTCACCGGCAACAGTGAGCATCACAGCAACGGCATCCGATACAGATGGAACGATCAGCAAAGTAGATTTCTACAACGGGACAACCTTATTGGGTTCAGACAATGCTTCACCTTACAGTTACAGCTGGACGGGCGTTACAGCAGGTACGTATACTTTGACGGCAAAAGCAACGGATAACCAATCCGGTGTTACGACTTCCTCGGCGATCACGATTATAGTAAGCAATCCGAATCAATTGCCGACGGTGAACATCACGTCGCCATTGAACAATGCAACGTTCACGTCACCGACAACAGTGAGCATCACAGCGACGGCATCGGATGCAGACGGTTCAATCAGCAAAGTAGATTTCTACAACGGGGCAACGTTTTTGGGCACCGACAATGCTTCACCTTACAGTTACAACTGGACGGGCGTTACAGCAGGTACGTATACCTTGACGGCAAAAGCAACGGATAACCAATCCGGTGTAACGACATCCTCGGCGATTACGATTGTAGTAAGCAATCCGAATCAATTGCCGACGGTGATCATCACGTCGCCATCGAACAATGCAACGTTCACGTCATCGGCAACAGTGAGCATCACAGCGACGGCATCGGATGCAGATGGAACGATCAGCAAAGTAGATTTCTACAACGAGACAACCTTATTGGGTTCAGACAATACTTCTCCCTACAGTTACAGCTGGACAGGTGTTACAGCAGGTACGTATACCTTGACGGCTCAAGCAACGGATGACCAATCCGGTGTAACAACATCCTCGGCGATCACGATTGTAGTAAGCAATCCGAATCAATTGCCGACGGTGATCATCACGTCGCCATCGAACAACGCGACGTTCACGTCACCTGCAAGCATAGACATCACAGCGAGAGCATCGGATGCGGACGGTGCCATCAGTAAAGTAGAGTTTTATAATGGCACAGAAAAATTAGGAGAAGTTACAAGTAGTCCATACAATTATACCTGGACTACTGTTGCAGCAGGTGTATATAATATCACTGTTGTAGCGACCGACAATGAAGGAGCAACAACGACTTCAGATCCTGTTACCATTACGGTTGAAACAGTGACAGCTGTGCAGCAACAAGGTACGTCGGCAGAAGTCCTTACCCTATATCCTAACCCGGCTTCTGCAAGCGTGTCGGTAATCATACCGGTAGGTTTCAACGATGCACAGTATAGTGTTGTCGACATGAAAGGAAGAATAGTTATTCCACAACAATCGTTAACGCAAGAGATTGATATTTCCATGTTGGACTCTGGTGTATACAGCATACTGATTGTAAAAGATGATCAATTGACAGTTAAAAAATTGGTAAAGTATTAATACCATCACAGATGCTATAGTAAAAGAAAGGGCAGATTTAAATCTGCCCTTTCTTTTTGTGAAATTATTCTTTTAGTGCTTTCAGCAATACGATAAATTTTGCTCCTTCACCTGGAGTACTTTCCAGTGCAATAGTACCTCCGAGTTGTTCAACGGCGCTCTTCACAATATACAACCCCAAGCCTGAACCACCTGATTTAACATTGCCCTTATAAAACAATTTAAAAATTATTTTTTGAGACTCCAGTGGAATGCCATCTCCATTGTCTTCAAAACTCAATGCTGCGTTTTCACGATCTGCTTTTATTGTTATGTTCAATAGGTGCTTTGTCTTTTCAGAATCAGCATACTTGATGGCATTTTCTATAATGTTTTCCGCGATAGAGCTCAGTAAATTATAATCGGAATAGAATTCTCCTGTATCTTGAATTTCGACATTGATATTCATGGTCTCATACCCGAGATTTTTTTTGAAATGGGATAGAAGCTCATCTATCATATTTCTAAAATCGATCTTACTCTTTTTTAGATTTCCTTGTCGCAGTGTAATCAAGTGCGTCAGGCTTGTCAAGAGTTTGTCCAATTTTTTTGCGGTTGTGAGAATATGCTTAAAGTAAGTTTGTGCTGCTTCATCTCGAATATCTTTTTTTCCGAGAATCGTCAAGCCCATAATGGATTTGAGAGGTCCCTGAATATCATGTGAAGCCCTGTACACAAATGTTTCCAATTGTTCATGTGCTTCTCTTAGATCCTGCGTTCTCTGTTGAACGATTTCTTCCAATAAAATATTTTTATGATGAATGTTTCTGAGTCTCCATTGATGGATGAAGTAAATAGTACAGAGTAGGGCCAGAGAAAGAATCGTGTAAAACCACCAGGTCATCCAAAAGGGAGGTAAAATAACAATTTTAATCTGTGCACCTTGTTCGTTCCATACCCCATCGTTATTAGAACCTTTGACTTTAAAAATATAAGTGCCGGGATCTAAATTGGTATACGTAGCAGTTCGCTGTGTTCCTGCATAAAAATATTTTTGATCAAAGCCATCCAACCAGTAGGCATAATGATTATTTCTTGAGCTGTTATAATTCAATGCAGAAAATTCGAAAGAGATAGAATTTTTATTATAAGGCAATACGATTTCTTTGGTTTCACTAATTGAATAGCGAAGAACGGAGTTCAAGGTATCTGGTACTACTGGTTTGTTGTAGATTTTGAAACCGGTAATCACAACAGGTGGAATTTTTTTGTTGGTAGTATTCAACAAAGGATCAATGATCAGATAACCGTTATTGGTTCCAAAATACAATAGGCCTTCTTCATTTTTGTATTTAGAATTTAAATAAAAGGAGCAGGAAGGCAGTCCGTCTTTGGTGGTGTACCCTTTTGCTTTACGGGTAATGGTGTTGAATAGTGTAACACCGCTGTTGGTGGCCATCCATAGGCATGAATGATCATCCATGATAATCGATTTAATGCAGTTATTAGACAAGCCTTGTTTGGTTGTGTAGCACGTGTACACACCTGAATTTGTATTAAAGCAAATCAAACCGGCACCGAGTGTACCTAACCATAAATTGCCATCTTGATCTTCTGTCATGTCAACAATGGCATTAATATCTGCGTCCGTGTTTTTGGTGCTTTTGAATTTGAAGGTAGTGAAATCGTGGGTTTCAGGAATATATTTTGCAAGACCTGCAAAGGTGCATAACCATAAGGAGCCTTTTTTATCGATATAGAACTGCTGCACCCAATCAGATGGAATAGCGCGCGGGTTATTTTTATCCTGACTCAAATGTTCAAACTTTCCTGTAGCCGGATGATAGATATCTATACCTGTTCCAAATCCTGATATCCAAACATCCTGATTGAAACCTATCAGCGCTTTTGTATAAGCACTGTATAATTCGCCTTCTGTATTAAATTGAGGTGTGTATACTTTAAACTCGTCTTTCTCTCGGATGTATTTCAAGAGCCCGCCACCATATGAAGAAATCCAAATGTTGGATTGTTGATCTTCGACAATACTAATGAGTATATTAGAAGACAATCCTTTTTTGCCCATGGTATAATGTTGGTAGGTATCTTGTCCTGCTCGTTTTTTGTATAGACCACCTCCGTCAGTAGTGATCCACAGATCGTTTTTAGAGTCTTTGAGAAATCTGGTTACGATGCCTTCTTTAATAGAATTGTTAGACAAGAAATTATTTTTTTTCAGCACAAATAAGTTGGTAGTGGAATTGGAGTAATTGATTCCATTCAAGTATGTTCCCACCCAAATATCTCCTTTCGTATCTTTGTAGATCGACACAATATTTTTCGAGGAGAGCTCATCTTTATAATGAAGGAACGATTCATTCAAGGTGTTGAATAAATCTAATCCACCTCCATCGACAGCTATAAAATAGGAATGATCGTTATATGGAATCATGGAGATCACATTATTACCGCTAATTCCTGTAGAGTTGTTACTGTTGAACATGTACTCTTTTAGTTCATGGTTTTGATTGATGACTTTTAGTCCTTGACTGGTACACAACCACATGTTGCCCTCCTTGTCTTTATAAATTTGGCGTACATCGTATCCTTTTCCATACTGTGCACGACAATCTGTGTATTGACCTGATAGGGGATTAAATTTTAACAAACCATCACGTGTTCCTATCCATAATGTAGAGTCGTTTTCTGATAGCAAGGTCAGAAAATGTTTACTCATATCGTTGTAGGGGTAGACGAGCTGTTGCGATGCCTGGTGCAAAGATTCTATTTTGAAAAGTCCGTCATCAATAGAGGCTATCCAAATGGTTCCCTTACGATCTTCTGTAATACCGGACAGGTCAACATTTAGATTTTTAAGTGCGGCGAATTTATTGTTTCTATAATTGCAAAAATTATCGTATTGAGGATCGTATATATTAATGCCATTGGTTGTGAGAATCCAAAGATTTTTTTTGGAGTCATTAAATAGAAATTTAATATTTCGGGAGCTTAATGTAGTGGTTTCATTTTTGTCGTTATGATAGGCTACAAAATTATATCCGTCAAAACGATTTAAGCCGTCTTCGCTACCAAACCACATATAGCCATTTCCATCTTCTATAATTGCACGGACAGTATTTTCAGACAAGCCGTCATTTATAGATAAATGACAAAAGCCTAATGTAGGTTTTTGATCTTGCGCATAGAGTGCGTAGGGTGCTAAAAGAAGTAACGGAGAAAAAAACAGGCTGGCCACTGTCAGACAATATAGCCATCTTTTGAGTAGCGTGAGCACTGATAATTCCGCTAAATAGTTTATGTCGTTACACTTAGTAAAAACCATTTCTTCCTGTAAGTTCTATGAAATACTATCCCTATGAAAATATAGCTTTATTTTTACTAATCTGAGGCAGTCAACGGGTTTTTGTGTAGTAGAAAAATAAAAAATAATGTGTTATAGTTAGAATAGCAAGTTGACTCATCATCAAACCCCTATATACAAACATACAAACGGATGCTTATCAGTAGAACACTCATTTAATTAAAAGAAGCCCTGAATTCCAAAGGCGAAAGATTGATTTTGCTTTTGAATAATTTACTAAACGATTGCGGATGTTCAAAGCCTAGTTCGTAAGCAATTTCACTTACCGATAAATTGGTAGTAGATAGTTTTTCTTTTGCCTTTTCTATTAATTTATCGTGTATGTGTTGTTGCGTGCTTTGACCTGTCAATGTTTTTAGCAATCCACTTAAATAATTAGGCGATACATTTAAAGCATCGGCAATGTATTGAACAGTGGGTAATCCATTTTTTATTAATACGTCACTCTTGAAGTATTCGTCCAGCGTGTCGTTCAGACGTTGTAGGATTTGATGGTGTGTTATTTTTCTGGTGATGAATTGACGGTGGTAAAACCGGTCAGCATAAGTCAATAATAATTCCAGTTGAGCAATGATGACATCCTGGCTAAACTTATCAATGTTGGAATGGTATTCCTGCTCCATGTTTTGCATCATGCTGATGATCGTTGCCTCTTCTTTTTCGGAAAGGAACAAGGCTTCATGGACAGAGTAATCGAAGTATTCGTATTGCTTGATGTTTTTGGCTAAAGACGTGTTCCATAAAAAATCGGGATGGATGAGTAACAACCACCCCGTATGTTTTAGTGCTACATCTTTCTCTATTTCAATTCCAAAAACCTGACCAGGAGAAATAAAAAACATAATGCCTTCATCAAAATCATATTCCTGTTGACCGTATCTCATCTTACCATTGAAATTTCTTTTTAGGGAAATGGAATAAAAATCAAATACGATATGGAGTGATTCTTTATAAGGCATATGTTTGATGGATTCAAAATTGATCACACTGATCAAAGGGTGTTCCGGCTTGGGAAGTCCCATGACCTGGTGGTATTCGCTGATCGTTTTAATCCGGAAAGGTTGAACGTTTGCCATATCACTAATATAATTATTGTTGGTGAAAAGCAGCAGCAAATTCTTTTGCAAATTCATTTAGCTTTACTTTGCCCATTACCGTTGGTCTGTTCAAATAATAATCCTGGAAGAATTCCCCGTTGTGCATACTTGATTGCATTTCTACTAATCCTGCAGCAATTCGCGGGTTCAATCCAATTCCTTCCAGACGGTTTTGCATTTCTTCATTTGTAATAAGTATCCATTTCAGATCAGGCTTTCCAATTGCTGCGCCTAAAATGCTGGCCACTTCGTTGCAGGTCAATTCATCACTTGCCACATACCTCACTTTTCTACCGGTAATTGGTGTAACTATTTCATCGGCTATTGCAGCAGCAATGTCTGCGGGTGCCACCCATGCTACTTTATCTCCTGCACCATAGTTGGAAGACATCCTACCCGTGTTTTTAATCAGTGGTAAAAAAGCAAGCAAATTATAATGGAACGCTACAGGGCGCATAAACGTGATGGCTACATCTGATAGCTTCTTCAAGATACTTTCTAACTCATGATGCATGAGGATGAGACCGGAGTCCTTATCTAAATGTGCGCCAATGCTACTGAGATGCACGACACGCTTTACTCCCGATTGTTGAATGGATTGCGCATAGTTGTTGCCCAACATGCGGCAATGCGCCATCAGGTCA
This sequence comes from Chitinophagaceae bacterium, assembly GCA_028288365.1. Taxonomy (GTDB): domain Bacteria; phylum Bacteroidota; class Bacteroidia; order Cytophagales; family Cytophagaceae; genus JACMQM01. Next base: position 13,137 of record JAQBNU010000006.1, read on the forward strand.
AAATTATGATCGAAGAAAGTGGGTGGCGGCAACATGGTATACACCGCATCTGCACCGGTAAACGTAGCAGTGAGAAAGGTAAGGTCTTCGATCGAACCGATGGCCGCTGTCGCACCCAGCGCTTCGATGGCTTTTTGTTTTTCTGAATTACTGCTGATCACGGTAACCGCATGGCCTTGTTGCACTAACTCTCTGGTCAGTGGTTGGCTGATGTGTCCTAACGAACCTGTAAGTATAATTTTCATGTGTCTGTTTTTTATGTTACAAAGGTGTGCCGCAAAAAAGAAATGGGTGTAGCCTAATCTACTGTTGTTGTAGTCAAATCTATGGCGGCTTAATATGTATTATGATGGATTAAAATAGATCTAATTGCTTATCTAAGATCTTAGCGGTATTTTAACAAGCACATTCATTCAATATAGAACATGAGCGAAGCCTGGAAAGACAAATTGGTAAATCAACAATGTAGTGTGGTGAAGAAAATTAAACGTTCGTATTTTAGTTTATCATGGACAACTTCAAAAGTACTTCAGCTATGATGAGAACAAGTATTCCATTTATTTTTTTGTTGCTCATCACCACTGGACTGCAAGCACAAAACTATACATTGCAATCCTTGAAAGCCTTAAAGAATATCGCTCAACCTGATTACATTCAATTGAAAGATGAAGAAATATCTTATCCTGTCACAGGATTGACAGAGATTCACATGGAACAAATCACTGCAGGAGGTCAAGGAGGTGCAGGTGGCGGTCTATTTGCCGTGATTGAATACTGGGTAGTAGACGCTAAAGGAAAGATCGTGTACAATACGGTCTTTACCATCAATCCGCTCAATGCTTCTGGTAGCTTCGTCAACACGGATACGGATTACATGCGGTATATGAAAAAAAACAATAAGTTTCTGTTGAAAAAAAGGCGCGAGAAGAAAAGTTTAAATGAATAAAAAAGAGGAATCCGATCTTTCAATCGGATTCCTCTTTTTTATTTTATGTTAGCAGGTATTTATAAAGAGCGCCAGACTTGTGTTGTGTCAGCGGTGGCGTTAGGATTTCCTTTAACTTTTCAATAAATGCGCGTAATGGTCGTGTATGTAGAGCTCAATGTATTCAAAAAACTCTTCCAGTTCCATTTCATTGAGATCAATGATCACAGACGTTTCTTTTGTACCTATTTCCAGTTTCTCACTCCATATTGCTTCGTTCTTGATGATCTTTAAAAAGGTAATGTCACTGATTGGAAACGTGCCTGTTTTTTTATTGTTTTTGTATTCAATTTTTGCAGGAGAGAACAGCAGGAAGTCATTGTAGTTATTGATGCCTGAACTTATTTTTTTAATCAATGGAATGACGAGGCAAGCGGCAGCCCATAGCACAAAATAGATGGTATTGATTTTATAGTTGAAGTAAATGAAAATACAGATGGCAGGTATGCCGAGGTAAAGAATGATTTGAATAATTAACTTATTGGGACTGTTGCGAAACAGGATGACATCCTCCGGCGCTTTTTTCAATTTTACATGAAACAGCAATTCATCCCATACGATAAACGTAACGAGAATGACTGCCAGTCCCGCCCATCCCATGCCGAAATAAATAGATTCGCGTTCCGCGGCATCGTCTGATGAAAAATCAAACATGTAATGAGTAAAAACAGCCGACAACAGAAAAATAGAAATCAGGACGATGGCGGTGAATTCTACGGGATAACTGGATCTTACTTTCATTTCATCAGTATGTTTAGTATGTCAATGTGCTGCTAAGTAAGCACAGGAGAAATAAAATTAAAACTTATTACGGGTTTCATACAAATACCAGTAAGTTTTTTATTGGAGTGTACAGAACTTTCATTGCAGCAGAACCGTCTGATGTATTGAGATTTTACCTTGAACTGACTCAGGCAGAACTTTCTAGCGAGCGATGATCGACATAAAGTGTGTTGGGTCACACAAAAAGAGGAGTCCAATTGTTAATGACTAGACTCCTTCTTTTATTCGTTGAGTCGCAGAAAGAGTGACTTGTAATTTAATGAATCGATATATTTTATGGTTTCCGTCTCCACACTTGGAAGTTAAATAGACAGGTTTTCTAAGGAGAATGAATAACTTTAGCTTTCGGCTAAATTACAGACAGAGAAAACAGCGAACAGAAGAAAAATCAATTCATAGAAATCGTTTTACATCTATTCATTCATGCAGGCTCCACAAAAAAACAGGTTCTATCCATTCCTCTTTGTTTTCATTCTTTCGATAAGTACTGTTTTAGTTGCTGGTATATACCTGTTAGCATTGCCTTTTGATGGGATAGAATTTAATGGCGATTCATTTGTTTACTTTTCAAATGCAAAAGCTTTTTCTAAAGCGCTGGCCATACCTGCCTTGCCACGTCCTGCTTATTGGCCGTATGGCTATCCGGCATTGCTATCGATGGCATTTGCGGCAGGCGATATATCTTATGAATCGGCACGATGGGTGAATGTCATAGCCGGAGGATGTTTAACAATTACTTTATGCAGTTTGATTTTAGTGTTTGCACGATGGAGAAAATTGCCGCAACATCAGGTGGTCCTGCTTCTCTTATCAACGGGACTCTGGCCCTTGGCGCATGGTTACTTTTTAAAATACCAACTCTCCATGATGTCCGACATGAGTGCGGCGCTTTGGGGTGCTCTGATCATCTTAGCATGTTGGCGTTGGAGAGTATCAGGCAATTGGTTTGCCGTTATATTGGCCGGTGCAGCGCTTGGCATGGCTGTGTTTACCCGCTATATCTACGTACTCATGATCGTGCCGGCCTTGGTCGCATTGCTTACCGATACAAATCTTTATTCCTGGGCTGACATAAAAAAAATCATGGGGGTGTTATTACTTTTTGGAACAACAGCGTTGCTTGTTTTTTCTCCTCAGCTTTTCATTACCTTACAAGATTTGTCTTCTTCCCTGAACAATGGATTGTTTCAAAGTTGGAGCATGAAAAACTTTTTTGCGCTGAGTTATCAGTCGACGGATGGCTATCAGTCAGCCAGTATTCCAAGTGTTTTGTATTATGGCTTATTGCCGTTTCAATGGAAGTGCTTTACACCGTTTGGTTTATTATTGTCTTTACTTGGCCTAAAGTACGCGATCCGTGAAGTACCCCGGTGGATGTGGCTTTCAGTAGTAGCTTGGTACGGTATCATGTATGTCTTGCTCTGTGGTATTCCTATTCAAAATGCGCGGATCGCTTTCCCTTTATTTTTACCTGTTCTCATTTTTGTTGCTCTTGGCACACTGGAATGTTTTATTGTTTGGGAACGACATGCTCGCAAATTATTCGTGTGTATGGCATTGCTTTGGTGTATTTCATTATATTTCACTTTCACATTCATAGCGGAGTCTGTAAAAAATAAAAATAAATTTGAAACCATGGGAAATGCTGTAGCGCGGGCGATTCCTGAACCGGCGCGCGTCATTTCTACTTCTCTCTGTGCGGTCTACTTGGCCTATCCTATACCAAACATAGAACCATACAGTATACATCTGATCAGTGTTTCACAAATTCAGAAAATGGTAGCGGATAAAAGACCTTTGTACCTTGCTATTGACGAGGAACAATTCGTTAAACAATGGTCTGCCTATTCTTCTTATAAAAATTATGCCTGGATCAGGAGTCACTGCGCTTGTCGGCTTATATCAAAAGCCGGAGCATTTAATGTTTATGAAGTCAAACCGCTTTAAGACTCCACGCATTTGTTATTCATTTATAAATTAAATCACTGTATATGTCATACTGCAACGCGATAGAATACATGCCCGAAGAGAGAAAGGCATTGCACAAAGCTTACCATGATAAATTGTATGGTTTTCCTATACACGATGACAACGAATTGTTTTGTCGCCTGGTATTGGAAATCAATCAGGCTGGGTTGAGTTGGGAAACGATATTGAAAAAAGAAAAAACCTTTCGAAAGGCTTATCATAATTTCAACATTAAAAAAGTAGCGGCCTATACAGAAGCAGACAGGGAAAGGCTTTTTGCCGATGCCGGTATCATACGCAATAAATTGAAAGTAAATGCAGCAATTGAAAATGCAAAAACAATTCTGCTGTTGCAAAAAGAATATGGATCCTTTGAAAAATGGCTGGAGCATCATCATCCAAAAAGGAAAGACGAATGGGTGAAGTTGTTTAAGAAAACATTCAAGTTTACGGGTGGAGAAATTGTCAATGAATTTTTGATGAGCATAGGGTATTTAGACGGCGCACACTCCTCGACGTGCAAAATATACAAGGACGTCATGAAGACTAAGCCCATGTGGTCGAAAGTAAAATAAGAAAAAAGACGCTCTTGAAAACCAAAGATACATTCTTCATTCCTTTTAAACCTTCAACAAAAGTATTTCCGATTCCAAGTCGGTTTGCTCTATATGAAGGCGACCTACATCCCTTGTGCGAAAGGGCAGCTGAAGAATTGCAAGAATATCTGAAAGATCAAAAAGAGTGGAAACACAACTTTGGCTTGTCTCCTGGACAAGAAGGAATCGTGATCGGAAAGATGTTTGGCGTATTGGCCGTGCAAACTCAGCAAAAAGAAATAGGTTACCTCGCGGCTTTTTCAGGCAAGTTGGCTGGTGGAAACCATCATGCTAAATTTGTTCCTCCTGTTTTTGATTTGCTTACTGATAAAAGTTTTCTGAATCAAGGCATGCAGGAATTGACACGCATGAACGAGGAAATTGCAATACTTGAAGAGTGCAAGTCTGCAGCGTATGACGAACAAATTCATCTTTTAAAAACGGCGCGGAAAAAACATTCAATCTCTTTGCAAAAAGAAATTTTTGATCACTACCATTTCCTGAATCAGGCAGGAGAAGAAAAAAGTTTAAATGCAATTTTTGCAACGGCCTCCTACAAAAATCCGCCGAGTGGGGCGGGGGAATGTGCGGGTCCAAAGTTATTGCAGTATGCTTTTCTGCACCACATGAAGCCATTGGCCATGGCAGAGTTTTGGTGGGGTGAATCCCCCAAATCCGATTTTTGGAAACATGGTCATTTCTATCCTTGTTGTCAGGAGAAGTGTGAACCTATTTTGGCACATATGCTGGAAGGAATCGATGACAAAGAGAATACTTGGTTGCCATAGAATTCTTCTGGCAACGGAACGCCTTATAATAGCCATTAAATATGGTGTGATTATCATTTTCACTTTAGACCCACTGTTTTTTTCTCCTGACTTCACATACAAAATCCATACAATTCCATTAAAACCTTCAAAAACGCTATTTTTTGGATTTCACAAGAAATACTGATGTAAGGATTCCAAGCTTTTCTTGTATATATACAGTACCGCAAATGGTTTTTTGATTAACCAGCAGATGCCATGGCGGACAATTATTTTTATTATTTCAACAGCAACTGATTTAATTGTATGGAAAAATTACTCAAACACACGCTCATTGTGTGTTTTACCTGTCTGTGTTCTTTTGTACAGGTCATGCCGTCTAAGGCACAAATCACATGGCCAGCTGGTCAACTTCTTCCTTCTTTTCCTGCGACATCGCAAGCACAGGATTTATTTTATCTGAATGGATCAACGGTGAGTAGCAACAGGTCTTGGCAATGGCAGGCGGAAGGGGCGTCTATTGGCCACAAAACCGGACGCTTAGAAACCGATGGTTGGCTTTGCCAAGTGGGGATCGATGCACCCAACGACCATATGATTTACGGACCATATGATAACTCTGTAACGGCAGGAGCGAATGTGGCACAGTTTCGAATGAAGATCGACAACAATACAGCCAATAACGATCCGGTAGTAGATATAGATGTGCGCGATGCCACTACTGGTGCGACTTTGGCGTCTCAGACCGTGACGCGTCAACAATTTACAATAGCCGGGGATTATACCACGATTAACTTACCCTTTGTCATGCCGGCAGATAATCAAGCCATCGAGTTACGTGTATATTGGAGAGGAGGATCGTACATCAAAGTAGATTGGGTAGGTGTACAGCAAGACAATGCCGCCGCTGAAATGTATTTGTTTAGTTCACTGAAAGGGGTTGTCAATAGAACAAAGCCTCGCCTCTTTTCTTATGAAGGAGATGCCTTTGCCGAAGGACCTTATACCTGGATGCAATCATTGGGTTTGACCTGGACGGAACATAGCAACAATTGGGAATTGATCACAAAATACCGTAGCGAAATATCAGGATTGATTGTTTATGATCCGGCACAAATACATACCGTTAACTTAGCAACGACACTCGCAAAAGATAAAAAGGCACTCGTTGCTTCTCCAGCCTTATTAGCGAAGTTGACTGCTGCTCCCTACAATCTGCCAGTGGTCATGGATTTACGTGGGCAGTTTACCAGTAAGCTGCAAGTCTACCAAACACTTTACAATACCTATTGGCCAAACATTGACCACCGATTACTGATCGGCTTAAGTCCGGACTTACATCAAGCGTCTTTGCGTGAATATGCTTCCGCATTGGGAGCTGCCGTGATATGGCTCGATCCAAACGTGTCAGGTGAAAGTGAATTACTGAACAGCTTTTTAGCTTCGATGGGTGCCGGTTCAACTTTTATGGGATGGTGGCCAGAAGAAGGTTCAGGTGTAACGAGAGCATCGCAATATGGCATCGCTACTGTAGCAAGTGATTATGCCACCAACTTAACGGTGCACAGTGGTATGCCGAGGACAGTAAACATTAAACCCATTCCTCCTAAACCGGCATTGCAAAATAAGCTGTATGTCGCTTTCATCATGAGCGATGGTGACAACTTGCAGTATGTAGAACATTTGATGCGCAAGCTTTGGAATAACCCTGATCGTGGTTCGGTTCCGATGGGATGGACACTCTCGCCGGCCATGCTGGACGCGATGCCTGGAGCACTCAACTATTATTCGCAAAGCGCTACCACCAATGACAATTTGATTTCAGGACCTTCAGGTTATGGTTATACGTATCCAAACAATTGGTCCGATCAAAACATGTTGAATCAGTTTGTTGCTAAAACCGAAGATTACAATCGTCGTGCAGGGTTTCGAGTGGTGACTGTTTGGAATACCATCACAGGTGGCATTAACCAAAATGTGGGACAAACTTATGCGACCTACGCGCCATCATTGCTCGGTGTAACGGCACAGAACACAGGTGGTCCGATGAGTATATACAACAATAGTCTTCCTGGATTTCCATTGTCTTGTAATTATTGTGCGCAGGAGCAAAATGTAAAGGACTTCATCGCCTCTGCCGCTGCGGGATGGGATAGAGCAGAACCTCGATTCATACTCATTCAGGCTCAGCCATGGCAGGACATGAAACCTACCAATTTTAAAAATGTGGCGAACTCTCTCAATTCAGATTATATCGTGGTCCGTCCGGATCACATGTTCCAGCTGATCCGCGAATCAAAAGGTCTTCCGATTGATCCAACACCTGCGTCTACGACGGGATTGGTGACAGCATACAAAGATTGTAATTATGCAGGGTTCTCTGTCGGACTTGATGTAGGAGATTATAAATTATCGGATCTGCAATCAAAAGATATTTTAGATAATGACATCTCTTCTTTAAAAATCGCAGAAGGCTATAAGGCTATTTTATATGACGGAGATAATTTTACTGGAGCATCTACTACCATTACCGCTGATAATGCATGCCTCGTGAATGTGGCTACCAACTGGAACGACAGAGTTACGTCGATTCAGATCAGAACAAATGGAGTAACGAATGCCGCGGGCACGTATTATGTACAAAACAGAAACAGTGGTTTATACATGGATGTCTGGGAACTTAGCACGGCCGATGGTGCCAACATCGCTCAAGGTACATTCAACGGTGGCGCGAATCAGCAATACCAGTTCACTCATTTAGGCGATGGTACCTATCAGATTTTAGCCAAGCACAGTGGTAAGTCAGTGGATGTAAATGCCATCAGTACAGCCGATGGTGCGAACGTACAACAATGGACGTATTACGGAACACCGAATCAGCAATTCATTGTCACTTCTACTGGTGATGGCTATTATAAATTAATACCCAAACACAGTGGTAAAGTAGTAGAAGTGGCGAATGCCAGTAAAGATAACAATGCCAATATTCAACAGTGGACGAACAACAATCAAACCTGTGGGATGTGGGGATTGGTACCTGTGGTCACTACAGTAGTGACGGGTAACGGAGACGGTTTGACCGGAAATTATTTCAACGGAATGAATTTCGAAACTCCAGTATACAACAGAGTAGATGCAAACATCAATGTGGATTGGGGGAACGGTTCTCCGAATGCGGCAGTCAATACAGATGGATTTTCAGCGAGATGGTCAGGTCAGATACAACCGAAGTATACAGAGACCTATACGTTTCATTTGACGACAGACAACGGCAGAAGATTATGGATCAATGGTCAATTGATTATTGATAAATGGATTGACGATTGGGGTACAGACTATACAGGTACGATCGCTTTAGTAGCGGGTCAGAAGTATGACATCAAGTTGGAATATTTTGAAAACTATGGAGGCGCGAATGCGAAGTTTGAATGGAACAGTACTTCACAGGCAAGAGAAGTGGTACCACAATCGCAATTGTATTCGAATCCATTGCCAACGGTTAGCATCAGCTCACCGGCTAACAATGCTTCCGTAAATGCAGGCACGATCACCATCGGAGCCAACGCTAGTGACAACGGAAGTATAGCTAAAGTAGAGTTCTACAATGGAGCAACATTACTGGGCATCAGTACAAGTAGTCCATACAGCTATAGCTGGACAGGAGTAACAGCAGGTACTTACAGCTTAACGGCAAGAGCGACTGACAATCAGGGAGGCATTACTGTTTCATCTGTCGTCAGCCTCACGGTGAAAGCAGTGGTGGTAGTGAATCAGGCGCCGACAGTAAGTTTGACGTCACCTTCCAATGGATCTAGTTCTAATGCACCGTCAAGTATCACGATTGCAGCGAATGCATCAGATGCCGATGGAACGGTGAGTAAAGTAGATTTCTACAACGGGAGTACGTTGTTGTATTCAGATGCTACATCGCCTTATAGTTATACCTGGACAAGTGTAGGAGCGGGTACTTACATCATCAGTGCAAAAGCAACAGATAATTCAGGAGCGACAACAACATCTGGAAGTGTAACGATAACAGTTGTTACAGTGGTGACGAATAAATGTACGGGCATTGCGGCCTACAAAGAGAACAACGGTTATGTCGCAGGAAGTAAAGTTACGAATGTGGGCGAGCAATACGAGTGCAAAGAATATCCTTATTCAGGTTGGTGCAACGGCGCTGCCTGGGCCTATGCGCCGGGTACTGGTTCTTACTGGACAGATGCCTGGTACGACAGAGGAAGTTGTACCGCAAGAACAGGTCAAGCCGACGAAGATAATAATTCGGAAGAACTGCCATTGATTGTTCCGAATCCTACGGCAGGAGTACTGACTATTCAATTGAAAAAACCATCAACGATTGCTGTTTATAATACATTAGGTACTGAGGTTATATCTTCTACAGCAATAGAAGCGAATGGTACATTAGACTTAAGTAATCTTCCTGACGGAATCTATTTAGTAAAAATTGATAGCGGCTTTGACTTGATCACACAAAGTATATTGAAAAGACAATAGATATCATTCTGGAAGGTTTGATTCAGCACTACGTTTATAAAAATTAATTTAAAAATATGAAAGCTATGAATGTTGTTAATATTCTTGAGAAGCACAACGCATACTTGCGAACAGAAAGAGTGTACCGATCAGCGAAGGTTTTCACCGTACTATTGTTGTTGCTGTTAAACAGTAATCTCTTTGCACAAACGATAGATCAACGTGCAGAAGATATTCAGAATGGAACGTTTAATCTATTCATGTCAGCAGATCAAAGTTATTATAAGGGTAACAATGATCCTAACAATACAAGTAGTCCTTATGGCTATGGTTATTGGGTAACAGCACATGCGCTCGAGACACTGGCAGATGCGTATCAAAGAACTCGTAACTCTGTTTATAGAGACAGGATGAAGAGCATTATCGCTGGCGTCCGAAAATACAATTCGTATGGTGCAGGAACATATCACAACGATTACTACGATGACTTGGAATGGTTGTGCCTGGCCACCTTCAATTGCTACAATGCAACGAAAGATCCAGAGTTTCTCGATGCCGTACATCAGATATGGACTGAAATTAAAACGGGATATGCAAATGGAGCCATGTCCTGGAGAAAGGGTTGTACAACTCCATGTAATAATTCCATTGCGAATGGTCCGGCTATTATTATCGCTGTTAAACTGTATCAATTAGAAGGAGACAACGCGAACCTGCAAATGGCAAAAGATATTCATACCTGGATGAAGGCGAATGTATTCAATGCACAAGGCGGTATTTGGGATTCACCAGGCAATACAAATCCTGATTGGCAATTCTCTTATAACTCTGGTATGTTCATCGGTGCTTGTTTAGAACTCAGTATTGTGACAGGCGCGCAGTCTTATATTGACGATGGGATCAAGGCATCGGAGTTTATGATGAATTATAGAAATTACAATGGCGGAGTATTTTTCTTAAATGAAAAAGGTCAAGGCGATGGTGGTTTATTCAAAGGCATTTTTGGAAAATATTTCACAGAGTTTGTTCGTGTAGGAAATTTAACGACAGAACAAAAGCAACGTTATTTGAAAGTGATCAATTACACCGGAGATTATGCCTGGGCCAACGGTGTCAATAAATCTAATTTTTTAATTGGTCCTGATTGGGGCGCGCTACCAAGTGGAACGATTGACTTGTCTACTCAGGTAAGTGGTGTGCATTTGTTTGAGTCTGTTGCTAGTCTAAACAAAGTACACGTTTATCAGAATATTAATTACTCTGGATTTTATTCTCAGCTTCCACTAGGTAACTACACATTAGCACAGCTTCAGGCAAGAGGCGTTGTCGATAACGACATTACTTCTTTTACAATTCCGATTGGTTATACGGTTACGGTATATGAGAATGATAATTTTACAGGTGCTTCTGCAACGTATACAGCAAACACCGCTTGGCTTGCCGATTGGAACGATAGGATTACTTCTATGAAAATTGCAGATGCCAATACACATGTAGTGACGGCTTATCAGGATATTAATTTTGGTGGTTATTCAGGGGGATTAGATGTAGGAAACTACACCTTGGCTCAACTTCAGGCGAGAGGTATACTAGATAACGACATTACTTCATTTAAAATTTCCTCTGGCTATAAAATAACGGTATACGATGGCGACAACTTTACAGGAACATCCGCAGATTATACAGCAGATGTAACTTGGTTGGCAGATTGGAACGACAAAATTACTTCTCTGAAAATCATCGACATCAGACCGCATGTAGTGACGGCTTTTCAAGATGTAAATTATGGAGGCTACTCAGGGGGGCTTGATGTAGGTAATTATACGCTCATTGAATTGCAAGCTGCGGGGATTTTAGACAATGACATTACCTCTTTTAAAATTGCACCAGGATATAAAGTAACTGCTTATGACGGTGATAACTTTACAGGAGCTTCTGCAGATTTCAGCACGGACATCTCATGGTTGGCCGACTGGAATGATAAGATCACCTCTTTGAAAGTTATTCCTGTATCGATCATAGGCACAGGAGACGGATTGACCGCTAACTATTTCAACGGAATGAATTTCGAAACACCGGTATATACCAGAAAAGATGCCACCATCAATTTTGATTGGGGCAATGGTTCACCGGATGCATCAGTACATGCAGATCAGTTTTCTGTTCGTTGGTCAGGACAGATTCAACCGAAGTATTCAGAAGTATATACTTTCACCATGAACACAGATAACGGGAGAAGGCTTTGGATCAACGGTCAGTTGGTGATTGATAAATGGATTGACGATTGGGGCATTGATTATACCGGTACGATCACTTTAGTAGCGGGTCAAAAGTATGACATTAAAGTCGAGTACTTCGAAAATAATGGAGGAGCGAATGCGAAGTTACAATGGTCAAGTGCTTCACAAGCCAAAGAGATCGTACCTACCAGTCAATTGTATTCGAATGCTTTGCCAACAGTTAGCATCAGTTCACCAACTAACAATGCTTCTGTAAATGCAGGCACCATCGCCATCACGGCCAATGCCAGCGACAATGGTAGTATAGTGAAAGTAGAGTTCTATAACGGAGCAACATTACTGGGTACAAGTACAAGCAATCCATACAGCTATAGCTGGACAGGAGTAGCAGCAGGTACTTACAGCTTAACGGCAAGAGCGACTGACAATCAGGGAGGCATTACTGTTTCATCTGCCGTTAGCCTCACAGTGAAAGCAGTGGTAGTAGTGAATCAGGCACCGACGGTAAGTTTAACTTCTCCTGCCAATGGATCATCATCCAATGCACCGGCGAGTATTACGGTATCAGTGAATGCATCAGATGCAGATGGCACGGTGAGTAAAGTAGATTTCTACAATGGCACAACGTTGTTGTATTCAGATGCTACATCACCTTATGGTTATACCTGGACAAGTGTAGGAGCGGGTACATATACTTTATCAGCAAAAGCAACAGACAATTCAGGAGCAGTGGCGGCTTCAGGCAGTGTAATAATAACAGTTGTTGCAGTAGCAACGAATAAATGTTCTGGCATTGCAGCGTACAAAGAAAACAACGGTTATGTAGCAGGAAGCAAAGTCACCAATGCTGGCAAACAATACGAGTGTAAAGAGTATCCGTATTCAGGTTGGTGTAACGGTGCTGCTTGGGCCTATGCACCGGGAACAGGTTCGTATTGGACAGATGCCTGGTACGACAGAGGAAGTTGTACTGCAAGAACAGAGGCGCAACAAGACGCCGCAACAGATGAAATCATATTGATTATTCCGAATCCTACTACGGATATGATTACGATCAATTTGAATGAAGCTTCTTCCATCAGTGTATACAATAGTCAGGGAAGAGAAGTGATGAGCAATATAAAAGTCAGTGCCCATGGAGAAGTATACCTGAATGGTTTATCATCCGGTATGTACCTAGTAAAAATAGATACAGGTTCTACGATCACCACGCAAATGCTGATCAAGAATTAGGGAAAATTTAAAGAAAAGGGTTGAATGTGAAAATGAAAAGCTCCGGGTGCAATGCCTGGAGTTTTTTTTGCTTCTTAATGAATAGCACATTCGAGAGTGAAGCTGTCTTGCCCCTAAATCGCCTAAAGGGGTACTAAAATAAAAAGACCTTTGCATATACTGTGCAAAGGTCTTTTTATTTTAGTAATAGTTATATTCACAGTAAGTCCCCTTCAGGGGATTTAGGGGCAAAAAAAACAAGAGCGCGACACGTCATATCGCACTCTTGAAGGTTATGAATAGGTAGTATTGCTTTGTTGTAGATTTATCGTTTTCAAAAGGGAAAAGTAACCACCATTTATCCTTTTTTTTAAAATGTAAACTTTTGAAAGTTTAAACCACTGATTTTGTAGTAGTAACGGGAGTAAAATGGGATTATTTACTTTTTAAATAGATGATAGTGTGCCGTTTTTCTAATTATTGGGGGATACATTCATGCGCTAAAAAGATCTTTTGTTCAACCTTTAGAACTAGGTGTTGCCTGAAATATAAATTGTTCTTTATCTCCAGTTGAATATTTGGTTTTTAGATTGGTAGTAAAGACTTGTAATAGTATATTTTTTAATTCGGTAAATGAATTGGGTTTCTTGATGAAAAGATTTGCCTTTTGGTTAAAGACATCGTCTATTTCTTTTTGACTTTCAGTGGTAGAATAAATGATGATAAAAATATCCTTCAAGGAAGGACTTTTTTTTATTTCATCCAGGCATTCAAATCCATTTTTACGTGGCATGTTCAAATCCAAAAAGAGGATTTCTGGAATGATCATGGCCGATGTCAATAAATAGTTCATCAGTTCAGCGCCATCATTCACCATTTGTAAATCGATATCGAGTTTGAGATCGGAGATGGCATCGGCAAAAAGCATCCGGTCATCCATATCGTCATCTGCTAAAAGTACGGATAAGAATTGTTTGGGAGTCGTGGTCATCTAAAAAAGATTGATTGGTAGTTTAGTGAGATAGGTACTATACAAAATAGTTGGTTGTAGGTTTAATTGGTGATAGCTATTTCTGTTGATTTTTCAAATTCGGGAACGGGCAACGAGATGACAAAGGTTGAACCTTCTCCTACGGCACTTCTGGCTGAGATGAAGCCATTGTGTTCCTCTACAATTTTTTTGCACAAGGCAAGCCCAATGCCTGTGCCTTCGTATTCATTATGGTTGTGAAGTCTTTTAAACATGTCAAAAATTTGTTCAGAAAATACCTGTTCAAAACCAATCCCGTTGTCGGTGATGAATATGCGGTAGTATTTATTTTTCTTATCGGCCTTACTTGTACCTGCTTCCGAATAAATACGAATGACAGGAGGCACATCTTTTTTACTATACTTTAAACTGTTGTGAATTAAATTATAAAAGAGTGGACGTATAAGATTAGGGTTGATCGGTAAAGTGGGTAAAGACTCTACGGTAACCTGTGCATGTTTTTCTTCGATTACACTTTCCAACTCTGCCAATACATCTTGTACAATAGGAGTTAAACTGCTGTTAACAAATGATGTTTTATCGATAGATATTTTGGAAAAAGTAAGAATGTCTTTGATCAATGCCTGCAAACGAGTTGTGGCATTTTGAATACGGCTGATGTATTTTTTTCCACCTTCATCCAGTTTGTTTCCATACTCAGAATACAAACGTTCGCTGAATACATGGATTTTTCTTAAGGGTTCCTGCAGGTCATGTGAAGCCATGAAGGCAAAACGATCCAGGTCTTTATTTGCCGCTTCCAGTTTGTCAATGTTCTGTAGCAACTGAAGATTGAGGAGTTTGATTTTTTCTTCAGAATTTTTGCGTTCGTTGATTTCATTTTCCAGGTTCTTATTGATCGCAATCAGTTTTTGTTCCTGTGCAATCAATTGATGATTCTTTCTGTAAAGTTCAACGAACACAGATACTTTGGCACGAAGCAAATCCGGATTGATGGGTTTGTAAATATAATCTACAGCTCCTGTGCGATAACCTTTGAAAATATTTTCCTCATCCTGACTATGTGCCGTGATAAAGATGATAGGAATGTGACGCAGTTTTTCACGCTCATAAATGAGTGAAGCCGTTTCGAAACCACTGAGATTAGGCATCTGCACATCCATCAGGATCAACGCGAAGTCGTATTCTATCAATAAAATCTTTAACGCTTCCCTTCCTGAATTTGCTTTGACCAATTGATATCCCGCCGGCTCGAGGAGTGACGATATGGACATCAAGTTGTCTTCGCGGTCATCCACTATTAATATTTTTGCCATAGCTTTTATTTATAGAACCACATTCTCATCAAAGAAAGCAGCTGGTCAATTTTTAGTGGTTTGGTAATGTAATCAGACGCTCCTGCTTCGATACATTTCTGACGGTCACCTTTCATTGCTTTCGCTGTTACTGCAATGATAGGAAGTAAATTATTTTTATGTTCACGTCTGATCTTCTGTGTCGTTTCGTAACCGTCCATTTCAGGCATCATGATATCCATTAAAACAATATCAATACCTTTATCCTTGTTCAATATTTCTAACGCCTCCCTACCGCTTTCGGCAGTGATAACATTAATATTAGATCGTTCAAAAACTGCTGTCAGGGCAAACAGGTTACGAACATCATCATCTACAACTAATACTTTTTTCGATTCCAGCACATCTCTTTTAACCCCAATGCTGTCAATCATTTTCAATTTGCTTTCGCCTATGAACTTTTTATCAACATGCAGCAATACCATTATTTCATCCAGCAGGTGAATATGGGACGAAGGTGCCTTGGTGATAATTTTATGATTGAGGCGTTTTAGTTGAAGAAGCTCATCCTGGGTGAAGTCCCGCGCCGAATGCAGTATAATTGTTGT
>JAQBNU010000009.1 GCA_028288365.1 Chitinophagaceae bacterium
AAAGCGCGGAAGGGTAAAATTATTGCAGTCATTACAGAGGGTGATCAAATCATACCTGGCATGGCCAATGATGTCATCGTCATTCCTGAAGCAGACGAACTGGTTGCTCCTATCCTTGCGGTCATTCCTTTGCAATTGTTGTCTTATCACATCGGTGTACTTAAAGGGTGTGATGTAGACAAACCAAGAAACTTAGCGAAATCCGTTACGGTAGAATAATATTCTGTCCATTAAGAGTATGAAGCATTAGTCACATGGATTACTTCATGCTCTTTTTGTGCGTAAGACTTTTTTTTATTTAGAACTTGAAAGATGAATAACATTCAAAAGAAACCGCTTGCGGAATTAGGATATAATTTTACAGACGCTGCCTTATTGCAAAAAGGAAAAGATGAATACTATCTTCGCAATCAGCAGCTGGGTAAGAATGTTGTCCATCGCAAGCTGACGGCGTATGAAATCGAAGCGCTTGTGCGCAACGACAATACCTCTGATGATTGGAACAATATTTTTGTGGCGGATCAGTTTGATCCACAGCTGGTCAAGCACTGCCATTTTTTTGGAATGATACGTATCGGCAAGCTGGAACCTTATTACCTGGAGTTTCATAACCTGCGTCTGCCGGTGGGTTTGTACAATAGTACGATTTGTTCTTGCGATTTCGGTGATAACGTAGTCGTGCACAATGTCAATTTTCTTTCTCATTATATCATAGGCAACGAAGTCATTTTGTTTAATGTAAACGAAATGGCAACTACTGATTATGCTAAGTTTGGTAATGGTATAGTAAAGGAAGGCGAATCAGAACAAGTACGCATCTGGTTGGAGCTGTGCAATGAAAACGGTGGTCGTGGTGTATTGCCTTTTGATGGCATGTTGCCAGGCGATGCTTATCTGTGGACACGTACCAGAGAAGATCAAGCGCTGATGAATAAGTTTAAAGCGTTTACAGAAAAAAAGTTTGATGCCAAACGCGGTTACTACGGTATGGTGGGTGATCGTTGTGTGGTTAAAAATTGTAAGATCATAAAGGATGTAACCATCGGTACTGACGCTTATTTGAAAGGTGCTAATAAATTAAAAAACCTGACCATCAATAGCAGTGCAGAAGCCGCTTCTCAAATTGGTGAAGGTTGTGAACTGGTCAATGGCATCGTAGGTTACGGATGCAAGATATTTTACGGTGTAAAAGCGGTGCGTTTTGTCATGGCTTCTCATTCCCAATTAAAATACGGCGCGCGACTGATCAACTCTTATTTGGGGAGCAATGCTACGATTTCTTGTTGTGAAGTATTGAACTCTTTGATTTTTCCTTCGCACGAACAACATCATAACAACTCTTTTCTCATTGCGGCACTCATCATGGGTCAAAGTAACATGGCTGCCGGTGCTACCATTGGTTCTAACCATAATTCAAGAGGAGCAGATGGAGAGATCATTACAGGCAGAGGTTTCTGGCCTGGACTTTCCGTGACGTTGAAACACAATTCAAAGTTTGCATCTTTCAATATCATCTCTAAAGGAAACTACATGTCAGAATTACATGTCCCCTTTCCTTTCAGCTTGGTTGTAACGGATGAACACGAGAACCAACTTAACATCATGCCGGGTTACTGGTTCATGCATAACATGTATGCACTTGCTCGCAACTCCTGGAAATACATAGACAGAGATAAGCGTACAGATAAAGTACAACACATCGAATACGATTACCTCGCTCCGGATTCAGTAGAAGAAATGATTGCTTCCTTACGTCTTATGGAAATAGCCGTGGGCAAAGCCTGGTACCATAAAGAAAAGCAAACCGATGAATACTTTCAGAAGAAAGGAAAAGAATTGCTGACTACAAATCCTGATGAAGTAGCATTGTTGAATGTCTACGCAGAAAAAATAGAAAATAGCAAACGCCGAGTGAAACTGTTGAAGGTGCATAAATCCTATCGCTTGTTCAAGGAGATGATTGTCTATTACGGCATTAAAAATCTATTGTGGTACATCCAAACAGAGCAAGCTACTTTTCAATCACTAGACACGGTGATTAACACCGCTCAGCGAGGTCCATGGATAAATGTAGGAGGACAGCTCATTAAAGAAGATGTCCTGAATGTCATCAAGGCAAACATTAAGGCAGGTCACATCGACAGCTGGGATCAATTGCATGATCAATACAGAGAATTAGGTAAGCATTATGCCTATGATAAACTGCAACACGCCTTGGCAAGTATGTTATGGGTAGAAGGATTGACTGCAAAAGATGTTACAGCTTCACTTCTCAAACGATTGTTGGAACAGTCTGTATTGACCATGGAATGGCTCACAACCAGTATCTACCAATCCAGAGAAAAAGATTACAATAATCCTTATAGAAAAATGACGTATGAAAACGAAGCAGAGATGGATGCTGTGGTAGGTAAATTGTCAGATAACAGTTTCATTAAACAAACACAGTCAGAATTTATCTCCTATAAAAATGAAGTGGCAGAATTGATTGCTTCCTGGAAATTATAATCTTAACAATGCTTCAATGCACAGCTCTGTGCAACCGATTCCGTTTCTATTGTAATGTGGTGCACATTTAGTTTATGAAGTAAAGCTCTGGCTTTTACTTTCACATCTTCGGTCTCTTCAAGACTTACATTATTTCCCAATACCAAATGTATGCTCAGTATGTTGTATTCTCCATCCATTGTCCAAAGATGTACATCATGTACATCCACAATAGAAGGAATGTTCAGCAATTGTTTTTTTAGTTCTTCTTCGTTGATGTCAAAAGGAACTGCTTGCAATAAGATCGTGAGACTCTGTTTCAAATTTCTGAACACATTGTAAAGGATGTAGAAGGTAATGGCTGCAGACAAAATAGGGTCAAGTATTGGAACGTCTACAAATAGCAACACTACTGCCGCCATCAGCACTGCTACCCATCCTAAAACATCTTCAATGAAGTGGAGAGAGATGACACGTTCATTGATGGATGAACCTTTTCGCAAACGCCATACGGCTACAACATTGATAGCAATACCAAGAAGAGCAAATAGCACCATGCCTTTTGCGTTCGACGCTTCGGGATGCAAAAGACGAAGTATGGCTTCACGTATGATGAATACAGAACCGACTAACAAGATCATGGAGTTGATCAATGCGCCCAATAAAGAAAAGCGTTTGTATCCGTATGAAAATGTTTTGTCCCTTTTGCGTAAAGATATTTTTTGAAAATACCAGGCCAGTCCAAGCGAAAAGGAGTCGCCAAGATCATGCAGAGCATTGGATAGAATGGCTGTACTGTTGGTGAAGAAACCTCCTGCAAATTCAATCAGACAAAAAATAAAATTTAGCCAGAAGGCAACGGTTATATTACCTGTGTGGTGCTGATGTCCGTCATGCGTATGATCGTGATGTCCATGAGGATGATGGTGGTGATTACCCATTTCCTTTTTTTAATTCTTCCAGTTTATTGACTTGTGTTTGCAATTCTCTTCTCAGTTTTCTTTCCATTTCAATCTTACTGAGTTTGTATTCGTCAAACTCTTTGGAAAGTAAAGCATACGCATTAACTTTTTGTGAAGTGACACTGTTGCTGTTTGTATACATGTAATATAAAATACCTATGACTGTTAACGCTCCTAAAAGTAAAAAGCACAAGGTAGAGAGGTAAACAAATTTATTGGCTCTAATTCCTAAAAAAGAAACGCTGTTTTTATCGGTTTGCGTTTGAGACAAGGCTGTATTGAGTTCTGTCGTTTGACTTTTTAATTGTGTGATCTCTCCTTTTTGAGTGCTGACCGTTTGTCGTTCTGCTTTCAATTCTTTTTTGTAACGTTGTAAGGAGTCTTGCACTGACTTAAAAAAATCTGCCAGTTCTGTTTTTTTGATGACTTTATAAGGCTCATAGTTCTCCGCTTTTTCCAGCATTCTGCTCCATTTTTGTTCAAGGCTGGGACCGTTGTTTTGCGAAAAAGCGGTGTTTACTGCAAGCATCAATACAACAACAATCAGTGACTTCTTCATAGGTTCAACTCGTTTTATTATGCTCGTATACTTGTAAACTAGTATTTTCTGAACATTTGTACAAGTGAAAATGTAAACTTTAACACTATGATGATATACGTTTGGACATACTTTGCGTCAAACGAGGAGCAAAAAATAGAGGAAATGATTTATTAATCTTTGACCAATTTTACTGCAGTCGTCAATCCAGTAGTGTGATCTGTAATTTCCAGAAAGTAAATAGCATGACTGAGACTACTGATGTCGAACACGATAGACGAAGGATTATCCCCGGGAACCGTGTTCAATGTGATGGTTCTTCCAAAGAGATCTTTCAATGTAAAAACACAATGAGGTAAGTCGCCGGAATAATTGGTAACGGTAAAGACTCCTGTTGTTGGATTAGGATATACATTAAAGTTCTCAACAGTGATCGCATTAAAAAATACAGAAATGATTTTGCTGTAAGCCTCGTTGCCATCTGTATCTACTTGCTGTAATCGATAATAGTTGACACCCTGTTGAGGTATATCATCCGTGAAGGTATAATCATGCACACTGTTGCTGGTGCCATTGCCATTGACGGTACCAATGGTTTGCCATTCTGTCCCATCCAGACTTTTCTGCACATGGAAAAAAGCATTGTTGGTTTCAATAGCCGTTGACCAGTTTAATTTCACTTGTTCCTTCGCTGTTTTCTCACCGGTAAAACTAAGCCACGTCACAGGCAGCGGACATATTTCATAAACAATCACCGTATCGTCAGGTACGTTGAATGAATTGCCATCGTTGAAGTGTACCAATTTCGGACCCTTGCCAGGAGGCATATAGACCATATAATATTTACACGTTCCTTTATCGAAAACAGAAAACCCCGTAATGTCTGCCTGCACGGTGTTGTCATAAGTACCAACCACATTCAGCGTATGATCCCATTGATAAAGAATGGGAATTCTACCGTTCGCATTGGGTGCTGTAGGATTGATCCATTGCTGCGAGACAGCATTGGCATTGAATGCACTGACAGCGGCACTTGCGTTAAAACCAGCTTGTACAAAATTATAGTTATATCCATGATCGGCCCATGCACCATAACCACCTGCCGGAAAATCATTATAGATTGTTTGTGCATCCGCTACATCCCAGATCTGCCAAAGGGATCCGGCAGTTTGTGGAAGTAAGTCAATGGAGTATCTCCAACGTTCGTCTCCACTGAAAAATGTAGCATAACTCCCCCCTGCTGCTCTCAGAATGGTGATGTGATCTTGAGGATACGTTGGATTAGCAGTGCCCCAGTTTTTGTTGATGTTTTGATCGACATCAAACCAATACAGTTTTGCTGTTTCTGTTTCTGTTACATAAAGCAAAGCACCGAGGTCACGCAAGTTATTATTACCAACCGTTTCTCCCCAAAGAAATGTACCGGAAGCAAACGTGAGTGCTTCAGAAACAGATTCCTGATTGGTAGCTCCCGGATCGGCCCAGGAGTGACCTTCGTAAGGATCAAAGAAACGCAGGTAAGGAAACCAACCGATGGTGCCAGGCGATGTCGCATCTTTTCTATAATCGTTGCATTGACGAATCATGGTTTCTACCATGGCACCATATTGTGTAGCCCAGGTAGGACGATAGCGTGCAAGAATCGCAGCGCCATAGATCAGATAAGCCATGTGAAAATGCATATCAATGAATTCTCCGGAAGACGTAAATCCATTTGGATAATGTGCCAGCCAGTTGAAAGAATTACTGTATTGAAAAATGGCCCAATCTTCTGTGGTAGGTGAAGTAAACCAATTTGTCAATCGTTGTTGCATCGCATCCAGGCATTTGTCTCTGCCTGTAATGTAGCCGATCTGACTGGCGATCTGTGCGATGTTGGCCAGGTCAACAAAACCATCCTTGTTGTACCCATCCGCCGGACTCTGAGGATTGACAACGGTTGGAAGATAATTGTCGATATAAGCTTTCATCTGAGTTTTAGTGTAATCATTGGCCCAAGCCAGGTTGGGCAAAATACCCTGATGGGTCATCACAGTAGTAAATGTATTGGTTGCTAATACTTTCATAGTTCCTCTCGGACATAGATAAGTGTAGCTTGTAGCTGCTGCTCCTGTGGCTTCAGGAGAATGAACATACTGATGCTTCATCAAGGCCTGCAGTGTTCCCAAACCTCCATTGCCACCACCGTATACAGGTGTGGTTGCTACCTGGAAGGTAGTCGTGAGTTTACTCGTTGTTTCGTTAAAATTGTAAGTGTGTGTCGTAGCAGTAATCACATTGAACGCTCTTGCTTCATAAAAATTCAATGCAGCCTGTGAGATATCACTCATGACAGCTACACTGAAATAGTTGTTACCGCCTGGCATAGCAAAGACCATGTTGTCCCAACCGGAACCATAACCGCCCAGTGGGAGTGACGGAATAGTCGTTGAAGGTGTCGTTGTGTTGCTCCCGATCAGTGTTCCTGCTGGAAAAAAAACAGCGAAGTAAACATTTCTCCCTTCGGGTGCGACTCTGAATATAAAGGAGTTTCCAGAAGAAGATTTAGTTACTATTTCTTTATTCAATCCGTAAATGGCAGGATTAACGGTACCCGTGCGTTGGAAGAAAGCATAAGGAGAACCTTTGGCTCCTGTCATGCGGAGCGCATTTCCTGATCCGTAATTTTGATACAATACTGCGTGCCAGTCTCCATAGCTATCTACGTCTGTTTCTGTCGCTGTTTGATTATAGAGGCTTACACGCGCATCGATGACAGCAGAGTGACATTCGATTTCAGTGGATAGACCATTGATGTCTTCTGTCCCATAACGCAGTATATAGCCTTCCGCTGCGGTTTGCATAAACATAGGATAAGGATACATCGGATTGGAATGACGTACGTTGTCACTTGTCCATAAAGCGGTATTCCACCATTGATGGGTTTGAAAAGGTCCAGTATATCCAGGTCCTTTTCTCGTATTTCCAGTTGCATTATGTCCTATAGGAGCATATATGTCTTGAGGATAGGAAGGACCCGTTGATGGATAATCTAGTCTATAGCTACCGCTGCCGCCTCCTGGAAATACTTGCTGGGCATGCAACAAGGGCATGTGAAGTAAAAATGTGAAAAACAGGCTGATAAGCTTATTCCTCATAACTGATAGCGGTTTATTTTTATCTTAAAATTCAGGAGCGGAGTGGCTCTTCTGAATCGTTAAGCTAATTTCGTCAAAATCAGATAGAAAACAATATTTTATATCAGAAAAATATAATTTTTACATAGAATAATTATACAAAATGCGACACTTTTTGCACTTAAAAAACAACCCAAATTGCTTTTTTTCTTCCTGTACTCGTATTTTTAAAAAGAGTTTACACTTAGATTTTAATGTTTAAACGAAGCAATTTTATCCACCACGTTTCGGGAATATTTTTACACAAAGCTTTTCATTCTCTGATCTTAATTGCTTGCTTGTATTGCTATTGTATACTGGCACAAAATTGTTAGTACCAGAGTAACATCTTTTTCTCTGTAGCGGTGTATGGTTGGGCGAATAAAATAACCACGCTTTTCATGGCGCTTGTATACCAAGTAAGAGAAAAAGATGTTTTATAGTGTAAAAGAATTTAATCCTAATAAACCCTTCTCACATGAAAAAAATTATTATTCTATTCAGCCTGGTTTTTCTAGGTGCAAATGCCATGGCCCAATTCACTGTACCGGCGCTCTCCTATTCTTATGATGCATTGGAACCTCACATCGATAAACAAACGATGGAAATTCACCACGACAAACACCATGCTGCGTATGTGAAAAAATTAAACGATGAAGTAACTGCTAATCCTGCATTGAAAGATAAAAGCATTGAAGAAATTGTAAAGCATGTAAGCAAATACAATAAGACGGTAAGAGATAATGCAGGTGGACATTACAACCACTCCTTGTTCTGGACAGTGATTGGACCTGATGGTCATACACTGAGCGGTCCTTTGTTGGAAGACATCAATGCTACATTTGGTTCATTTGAAAAATTTCAAACAGCATTTTCGGATTCTGCAAAAACAAGATTCGGATCAGGTTGGGCTTGGTTAATTGTGGAACATACAACAGGTAAATTAAAAATAACGACTACACCTAATCAGGATAATCCTTTGATGGATGTTGTAAAAGAAAAAGGAACGCCAGTATTGGCGTTGGATGTATGGGAACATGCATACTACTTGAAGTATCAAAATAAAAGACCAGATTACATCGCTGCTTTTTGGAATGTGATCAACTGGGACGAAGTTAGCAAGCGCTATACAGAAGCAAAGAAGAAAAAATAATTGAATATTCATTGTTAATTGAAATCCGATGTTGGTATTGTTCAACATCGGATTTTTTTATGCAAGCTTTGCAAATACATGGTGTAAACATTTAATATACAATGAATAGTATGGTATAGAATTTTATGCATAATGAATTGAACTATTCGATAAATATAAAAAAATAGCCATTACTTTTTTGTCATTCGTTTGAATGTTGGCTTATGTTTGTGAACCGTATTTTTAGAATATTTTTATAACCAGCAAAAATAATAACACGTATGAAAACAATTTTACTGACACTGATCACGAGCAGTGTCTTATTGATCGGTACGTTCAAGGCCTCTTATGCTCAACAACGCAAACAGTTTGTAGGCTCTACTGAACAATTAATTCAACAACTATCCAGCAAAAAAAATGATACAGGTGCGCGTATTATTTCAGGATTCGATGTGACAGTCGATACCAAAACGACATTGACTATTACTCCACATGCTACCAAGCAAAATAATAACACGCACAGTTTTGTAGGACATGTAGCACAAAAGGAAAGTTCTTCTTTCTTTTTGAACATAAAAGGAAATGAAGTAAATGGAAAAATTATTCTTAAAGATCAGAAACAAGCGTATGAGTTTTCAAGCGATGCTAAAGGAAATGTATATGTGCAACCTGTGGACATCAACAAGGTGATGTGTATCGATTTTAATGAATTACCTTCTAGCTTAAGATCTGCTTCCAAAACATCTCAACGCCTCAGCGCTGATGTAACTAGTGATGTCTACGCATTACAAAGCTTACCAGGATCTGCTTATACGGCTTACCTGGATTTTGATGGAGAATATTTGCCAAGCACAGCTTGGAACGGTGGAAATCCAATTGACGCAGCACCTTCCGGCATGTCAGATGACGACATACATGAAGCATGGGAAATCACCAGTGAAGACTATAGTCTTTTTGACATCAATATCACAACAGATGTCAATGTATTCAATAATACACCTGCTGGGAAAAGAATCAGATGCCTGATCTCTCCTACTAACACTGCAGGTCCTGGTTATGGAGGTATCGCCTACATTGGTTCGTTCAATTGGACAGGCTTTGAAGAACCTTGCTGGGCCTTTACTTCAGGCGTTGGTACTGGAGGTAAAAATGTAGGTGAAGTATGTTCTCATGAAATTGGACATACTGTTTTTCTGCAACACGATGGAAGAACTCAACCTTCAGAAGTTTATTATGCAGGCGCAGGCGACTGGGCTCCTATCATGGGTGTGGGTTATTATAAAAGCATTGTTCAATGGAGTCAGGGAGAATACCTGAATGCCAATAACCAGGAAGATGACATCAACATTATCGCTACACAAAATGGATTTACATACCGCACCGATGATCATGGAGACGATTATGCACACGCTACGTCTTTAGTATTGTCTAATGAACAAGTATTGTCTGATCAAAATCATGGAGTCATTTCACAGCGAAGAGATGTTGATGTCTTTTCTTTCACTACAACCGGTGGAGCATTGAACCTGAATTTTAATACGGCACCGCGACATGCAGATCTTGACATCATTGTAAAGTTGTACAATCAAAACAATGAGCTCATACAAGTATCGGATCCTGATGGATTAAGTGCTTCATTGACCAATACAGTTTCAGCAGGGAAATATTATGTATACATAGATGGAACAGGTCATGGTGATCCACTCGTAGATGGTTATACCGACTACTCGTCAATCGGTTCGTTTTCTATTTCAGGTTCTATTCCGCAAGTAAATGGACCTAATGTTGCACCCATTGTATTCCTCACTGCTCCATCTAACAATGCAGAGTTCACAGCACCAGCGAACGTCATACTTACCGCTTCTGCTTCTGATAGCGATGGAAATATTGTCAATGTAGAATTTTTCGAAGGAAACAATAAATTGGGGGAAGCATTTTCTTCACCCTATGCATTGAATTGGAACAATGTTGCAGCAGGGTCTTATACCTTGACAGCAAAGGCAACGGATAATCTCGGAGCCTATACGATTTCAACAGTAGTATCTGTATTGGTGAACACAATTATCACCGACAATTGTGGAAACACGGCGCTGTGGAATGGCGTAACAGTTTATAGTGTACCAGGCCAGCATGTATCGTACCTCGGTGGAATCTATGAAAACAAATGGTGGACACAAAATGAACAACCAGACAAAACGAATATCTGGGGCGTATGGAAATACATTGGACCTTGTAACAATGGCAATGTCAATCCAGTCGTGTCTTTCACTGCTCCCATCAATACGTTTGACCAGGAAGGTAATACTGTGGTATTCATCGCTGCTGCGTCAGATGCCGATGGCAGTATCCAAAAAGTAGATTTCTATGAAAATGAACAACTCGTTTTCTCCTCAACAACGGTTCCCTATACCTATACCAAAAATGGATTGGAAGCGGGCGGTTCAGCGTTCAAGGCCATCGCCACAGATAACCTAGGTGCAACGAGTGATCCTGCCTACCTCATTCTATATGCTGATACATTACCCACTTTCGTGTCTCCAATCGTGAATGATACCTATGTGTCGGGAAGTAATATAATGTTTCAGCTTAATGTGCACAAAGCAGAATCGCGCATTGCGAAAGTAGAATACTTTTTAACTGACATCAATAACAAAGTAGGTGAATCTTTTACTTCACCTTATCAAGCTAATGGCCTAGTGCCAGCAACTAATGGTACCCAGGAAGATGTACTGCCTGTCTTCGCAAAAGTAACTTATGCGAATGGCGGAACGGAAATAATTAATACTGCTATTCATGTTGTACACGATGGACAAATAAACCTTTGTAACAACCTCAATAGTTACAAAGAAAATAATGGTTATGCTCCAGGCAGCACGGTACAAAGCAATGGTAGAATTTACGAATGCAAAGCATGGCCATACTCTGGCTGGTGTAACAGCGCTGCTGTCGCTTATGGACCTGGTATAGGGACAGTGTGGCAGGATGCATGGACAGACAAAGGATCTTGTACAGGTAATGCCAATCGTCAATCGGATGGTGATAACAGTATGTTAGAAAAGATTACCGTCTATCCTAATCCTGCTTCTGAATCTGTACGGTTTGACTTTGGAACATCTGGCTACAGCACAGCTACGGTTACAGCTTACGATGCTTTGGGAAATCAGGTCGACACGCCTGTGATCATCACTACAAACGAAGCATTGGATATTTCTGCTTATGCTAAAGGCGTATACCATTTGCACATTGCGCTAAATGATCAAAGTATACATCGACAGATTTTGAAATATTAGTTGAATGAAATAAAAAAACTTTCCGAGTGGCGACGGAAATTTTTTTTGTTAACGGCTCATTCGTAAAATGTTTATCATGCTTGGTTTTATTTTTCTTTCTTCAATCGACGTCTTTTCCTTCTCGCTTCTGTTCTCTGTAACTTTAATATCTTTCTAATTTTCGCTCCACCTGTGCCTCTTACACGCTTGTACAAACTTTCTCTTTCTATCAAAGGAACAAAATTAACTACATACGCGG
Organism: Chitinophagaceae bacterium; assembly: GCA_028288365.1. Lineage (GTDB taxonomy): Bacteria > Bacteroidota > Bacteroidia > Cytophagales > Cytophagaceae > JACMQM01. Next base: position 11,803 of record JAQBNU010000009.1, read on the forward strand.
AGTGATCATCGATCATAGGATCTGCTTTATTCATGACTTTCAGCGTGTCATAAATAATGGGTATGAATTTCAAACCGGTTAGCCTGAATTTTCTTTTATAACTTACCAGGAAGCTAGACTGCACGGGATCAGTAGCGAGTGCGATGGTCTTAAAGCCTTGTTGTTTAGCCAGAGTATAAGAGTAATATAAATTTTCAGTGCTGTGTTCCGCTTGCGTTTCTACAAAGATATGTTCTTTAGGAATACCCAATTGCTCGGCATACAGGGCCATCACTTTGCTTTCCACAAATGGAGTATAGACGGCAGCACCTGAAAAAATAATGTTCTTTGTCATTCCTTTTTGATAGAGAAATAAAGCCCAATAGATTCTTCCCTTCACGATACGATCCCAACCCTTCACACTGTCATGAGGAAAACCTGGAATGATAATGGCATCAAAAGGTTTTTCTAGTAAGGCCTCGTTATAGCATTTTTCCGGATCAGTGTAAAAGTTATTGCGGATGATGAAACAACCACTTGTAAAAAGAGTAACAGCTATGAGTATAAAAAAGTGAAAGAATATCTTAATAGTTCTTTTCATTTGGTAAAATAATTGAATAATACTGTGTTATGATAAAGCTTAACAGTTTAAGATAAATAAAGTTTGCCTAATCGTCATTTAGTAGATACGTAAAAATGAAATCATTGGATTACAATTATGTGACAATTCCAGTTTACTTTGCTTAACCGATACATTACCTTCTTGAAAACATTGTTGCCTATTCTTTCTCATCAATTGCTTTACCTTTAATCCTTGAGTTCCCCTGTAACGTTTTAAAAAATTCTCCCGCTTTCTGATAGATATGAAATCACGTACACACGCAGTATCAACATTAAGAGAGGGATTTGGTTTTTCATTGATTTTTATATCATCGTATATAATAGGAATAAACTTGATATCGTACAAATGAAATTTTCTTCTGAATTTTTTTAGCAAGTTGCACTGTACGGCATCGGTCGCCACTGCAATGGAGTGAAATCTTTTTTGTTTAGCAAGTTGGTAAGAATAAAATAGGTTTTCGCAACTGTGTTCAGCTTTTGTTTCTATGAAAATATGATTGGAAGGCACTCCCAATTGTTTCGCATACAATGCCATTACTTCACCTTCTACATAAGGCGTATAGACTGCAGCACCTGAGAAAATAATATTTTTAGTAATGCCTTTTTGATAAAGATATACGGCCCAATAGACTCTGCTTTTGACAACAATGCTCCAGTTGTTTTTTTCATGAGGAAAGCCAGGGACAATGATAACATCAAACGGGGCATCCTTTACGACCGAAGCGTATTGTTTTTCAGGATTGAAAAAAGAAGAACATCCTGACAGAAGAGTTGTTGTAGCTAACACGCAGAAAACAAACAGTATTTTCAGGAAGGAAGGAAACATAATGATCGTTTTATTCAACAGTTGATGGAATGGTAATGAAGTATAAGTCAAATGGAATACCAGGTTCTGAAGTATTTTACTAGTCAAATATTACTAGTCAATGAAAGAGCAGTTGAATAGTATTTTATAGCTGACAAGTGAGAGGGAATAAATGGTCAAATTGTGGAATTTGTTGCACCATTTTTTCTACACTATAATAAAAGTGGTATTTGTAAAATATTGATAATAAGTAGGTTTTGATTTGGCATATAATTTATGCCATGTTGGATAACATCTTTTCCTTTGGGGTGCTTTCCTAGAAGGCTGAGAAATACCCATTGACCTGAACAGGTAATGCTAACAGGAATAGGAAAAGATGTTTACTTGAATCTGTTTTCTGTTTTTCTTAAAAAAAAACAGGTCTATATAGATGAAGGAAAGATACCATTGTTAAACCAACAACCGATGATCTTATCTTGACTTCAGAACAAACGCCTCCCTCTGGCGTTTGTTCTTTTTATTCATGAGGAAGAAAAAAAATACAAAAAATACGAGACAATGCAATCGCTGTTATTCAGGCAGCTTATTATCCCTTTCCTATCAGTGTGGCACCTTCTACAGGTGCCATTTTTTTGCCATTTCTTGTTGCATATACTTTTGTAAACTCTGCGCCAAACAATAGTATCAGACCGGCATAAGAAACCCATAGCATGATCAGGATCACAGAACCTGCAGCGCCGTAAGCTGAGGCAGGATTGCTGTTGCCAAAATACAAACCCAAAGCAAACTTTGCGATGACAAATAAAACAGAAGTGAAGAAAGCTCCGCTCCACACGTCTTTCCAACGTATGTGTACGTCAGGTAAGAATTTATAAATGGAGGCGAATAAAATGGTAATGACCGCGATGGATACAACAATGTCAAGGATTCGAAAAGCGATCATAAGGTATTCTGAAATATGAATCGCAACCCAGTCACTCAATACACTTAATGCTGCTGACAAAACGAGAGAGACTAACAATAGAAATGCGATCACCACAACAAGACCAAAAGAAAAAATACGATCCTTTATGACGTTCCATATTTTTTGTTTGGGTGTAGGTTCTACTTCCCAAATCTTGTTTAAGATCTGTTGCATTTGATAAAATACACCAGTAGCTCCAAATAATAAAATGAAGACTCCGATCATAGAAGAAATTGTGATCCCATTATGATGGCTCGTACTTGCGATGATGGCTTCTATATCTGACGCTCCTTCACGCCCTACTATACCGCTTATCTGATGTGTGATTCGATGTGTGACCGCATCTCTCCCGAAAAAGTATCCTGATAAATTGACAACGATAACCAATAATCCAGGTAAAGAAAATATGGTATAATAAGCAATGATGTTGCTGTTATTGAAAGGCTCTCTTTCCTTCCAATTGTTAAATGTTTCTTTTAACAATTGGGAAAAGGCTCTCTTTCTTTTCCAGAAAAATAACTTACTATTCATGCATTAATTTTTTAAGACAGTTTTCCAGGTTAATGCCTTTGCCTAATACTCCGGCAAACAAATCACCTTTTGCTGCCAAACGTTTTTGTATGGTATGTATTGTAAATCTGGAAGGACTTAATCCTTTCTTTACTTCCTTCCAGTCTAACGGTGCAGAGACTGTGGCACCCGCTCTGGGCCTAAGACTATAGGCGCATGCAAGAGTCTGCCCTTGTCTGTTCTGAAGGAAGTCAATGTAAATGCGATTTTTGCGTTTGTTTAAAGGACGTTCTAATGTGGTAAATTCCGGCAATTGTTCTTGTACCAACATAGCGATTAACTTTGCAAAATCTTTTACCTGTTCGTATGTGTATCTTGCACCCATGGGTACATATACATGTAGACCTGTGGCTCCCGATGTTTTACAAAAAGAAACGGCTCCTGCTTTATCCAATACTTTTTTCACAACAAGTGCTGTTTGTATCACTTGCTCAAATGTATTCTTATCTGAAGGATCAATGTCGATGACCATGTAGTCGGGATGATCAAGTTTGGCGATGCGTGAATTCCAGGGATTGATTTCGATGCATCCCAGGTTATTCAGGTACATCAGAGTCGCGCGGTCATTGCACAAAATATAATCGATGTCTTTATTTGCCGATTCTGAATGTAGTGCAATAGACTTCACCCACTTTGGGGCACCTTCGCCAGCATCTTTGTGGAAGAATCCTTTGTCGTCAATACCATTGGGATTTCGTTTCAATGACTCGGGTCTGTTTTTAAGGTAAGGAATGATGTAATCGTATACCGATTGGTAATAAGCAATGACGTCACCTTTCGTTAAATGATCTTCCGGGAAATAGATCTTATCCTGATTGCTGAGCTTTACTTGTTGTGTACCTACTTTCGTTATGGTACTCTTGGCGGAAGCTAAACGTTCTGTCTTACTCTTATTTGATTTTGTTTCCATAGCAGATGATGTCTCAATGACTTCGTTTGATATCTTATCGACTCTTAAGCCCATGAATACAGGATGCCTGAGCTGCTTGTTGCTTGTCCATTCTGTGTATTTGATATTGCAAACCAACGCCGGCTTGATCCAGGTTACAGCTGCATTTACTTTTATAGGTTGAGGAAAGGGAGATGTTTCGACTTTGAGTTTGTTCATTTGAACAAAAAGCTCCTTGAGGCTCTGATCCGTGAAACCAGTACCCACATGTCCTGCATAATGTAGTTCATGTTTTGCATCGTATATACCAAGTATAAGCGAACCGAAGTGAGCGCGTTCTCCATTGGGTGCTGTAAATCCACAGATGATTGCTTCAGTGATGTTATGGTTACGGATTTTCAACCACTCGCTGCTTCTTTTATTGACCAAGTATAGACTGTCTGATTTTTTAGCCATCATACCTTCCAGGTTATGTTTCAATACCCATTTGAAAAAAGTTTCCCCTTCTCCTGTCACATGTTCGCAATAGCGAATGATGGATGTGGAAGGAATAATTTTTTCCAATTTCTTTTTACGTTCAGTCAGCGGTACATCGTAAAGTTTTTTTCCTTCCAATTGTAACAAATCAAAAACATAATAAACCAAGTTGCAACCTTCTGGTACATCCGGGTAGTGCTGTAGCAATTGAAAGTTGGGTTTGGCTTCTTCATCCAGCACAACAATCTCTCCATCCAATACCATGTTGTGTTTGATTTCTTGTAGTGCGGTTACTACATCGTGATATTTATTTTCGAAAGAAAGGCCGTTACGTGAATACAATTTAATGTGTTGCTTTTGTATTTCTGCTACAGCTCTGTAGCCATCCCACTTGACTTCAAACAACCATTGCAGATCCGAAAAAGGTTTATCTCCAGTCTTGGCTAACATAGGATGTATAAAGTCGGTGTATTTTTTTTCTTTCCCAAGATCGGATAGAATAGATTGTAAACTACGCTTAGGTTTTTCTTCTTCAACATTTCGGATCAGACTTTTTTTTTACCTTTTTTTACAATAGTAGAATCAGCAGGAGTATAATCTTCACTATTGTAAGATTCGTTGGTGGCATATTCATCCTGATGTTTGATGAGTAACCAGGAGTTAGTGGGTTTGTCCCCTTTCATTTTTACCAAGGCAAATTCCCCTTTTAACTTTTCCCCTTTCAATACAATTTTTAATGAACCATTTTTCAAGTCTTTCAACAATTGCTTGTTTGCTTTTTCGGGATCTTTGATGTCCATGTGTTCATACGTTCCTTTATCCCAGATCTCCACTATGCCCGCCCCGTAATTGCCTTTGGGAATTTCTCCGGCGAAACTTCCATAATCGTAAGGATGATCTTCCACCATCATGGCTAGCCGTTTATCTTTCGGATTAAGAGAGGGACCTTTAGGTACGGCCCAACTTTTCAACACACCTTCCATCTCTAATCGAAAATCATAATGCAAGTGAGAAGCCTGATGACGCTGTATCACGAACATTAATGTCTTTTTTACAACAGCCTTTTTCGGGTGATCAACAGGTTCTGGTGTCTCACTGAAATTTCTTTTCGTTTTATAACTGACTAAACTCATTAGGCTCTTTTTAATTTAGGGTTCAAACTTTCTCTCAGTTGATCCATAAGATCTTTTTTTGCATTGTGTGTTACTTTCAATTTTGGTGCAGTGATTTTTTGTCCCTTGGCTTTTGCTTTGATCACTTTCATGAGCGAAGCGGAATATTGGTCTTTGTATTTACTGATATCAAATTTCGTTTGCAGTTGATGAATGAGTGCCATGGCCATTTTCAATTCATTGGCTTTCACTTCACTTTTAGCAGGTAACTTGAGGTCTGCAGAATCTCTGAGTTCTTCCTTGTATCGTATTTTATTCAATACGATCGCTCCGTCTGTTGCTTTGATGATGGCAAGATGTTCTTTGGTACGTAACACAAAAGAACACAAACCGACCATATTTGATTTCTCCAATGCCGCTCTTAACAAGGCATAAGCTTTATATCCGGCTTTCTGAGGCTCTACATAATAGGGCACTTCATAATACATGCTATCGATCTCTTCTTCTTTTATGAATTCCTGTATTTCGATCATGTCCGTTTTTTCCGCACTGGCTTGTTTGAAATCTTTTTCTTCTAACACTACCATTTTACCTTCATACTCAAATCCTTTGATGATGTTTTCCCAAGCCACTTCTTTGCCTGTATGTTCATTCACACGTTTGAAATGAATGTGTGAATGATCTTTCTTGTCTAACATGTCAAGATCTAAACTGCTGTCTTGTGTAGCGCTATATAATTTGATGGGAATGTTGACCAACCCAAATCCTATAGCTCCTGTCCAGAGTGCTCTCATAACCTATCTTTTTGACTGAATAGTTAAAAAATAGTGCCAAACTGTACATTAAGCATGGAAGCTCATATAGTAAGGAAAAG
>JAQBNU010000021.1 GCA_028288365.1 Chitinophagaceae bacterium
TAATACGCATTGTATTTCCAACTGTTGATGTCGTTTCCCATACCAGCACTCGACTGGTTGGTCATCTTTACAGCTGGACAGCCCGCCGTTACAGCGATAGGAGAAGAACAATTTTCTCCGGCTGCCAGCACTTGTAAAGAAAACAAGCAACACAAAAAGAAGGTGCAAATAAAAAATTTCATAGCCGATCAATTAAAATTAAAAATGTATTGATGCAGTTATATACTGTCGTGTTTCAAATAGTAACTGAAGGTTTAAAAAGAATGAATAAAAAAAATATTCAAAGAAGGATTTCGAATGAACAAAATAAAATCACCTGTATACGATGGAACGAAAAAAGGTAAGTGACTATTGAGAAAAATAAGTAGGACTTCTTTTCGTCAATTTTAAATCTTGCAAGATGGATGACTTCGCACTGATGGTAAAGAAGTATGATTGTCTTGCACCAAAAGGGACAATTGTCATGGCCATCTGCCAGCAGTGTAAGTCACGTGTGATGCCTATGGTAGTGTATGTCAATCCCTGCGCCACAAAATCATAACCGGATGTGATGGTCAGTTTCCATTTTTCGGTTAGGCTGATGTTGCCGTTTGCCGACAAGGATTGCGTAAAGCTTTGTGGATTGTAACCTACTTTAGAATAATTGATGCTGTAGTTCATCGACAGACTCCAAGGTATTTTAAAATCGATGTAGCGTTCAGGAAAGCGATTGATCATGTTAAGCTCCGCTTCATTTTGCGCGTTGGGTACAATCTTTGGTGGATTGTTTTTTGCTTTTGGATTAAAGTTTCCTCCTATGGATAATGAATACTGACTGAGTTTTGGTTTGATGGTATTGATTCTGGTTTGGTATATAGAACCGGTGGTATAACCAATACTATCCAGTCTGTATTCATAAGGATCAAAGCTACTGTTGAAACTGACGTCAAACATATTGAACAAGCGTGTGCGTGCAGAAAGCGTAATGTTGGATAAGTTAAAGGCTTTTGCTGCGAAGTTGTATGATCCCGCAATGGCTACACTTTCTAATAGGTTCACTTTCTTCGTTGGTGCATCTCCTGTCGTGTCTTTGCGGTTGCGTACTTTGGCTTCTAGGTTATTGATCAATGAAAATCCAATACTGTTCACCACACCACTCGAAGGTCCTCCATATACGGAGGTAGCATAACGTGAATAGACGGTAGGATTACCTTGTGCATCCAGCACTTGAGAAGATTGCTGGTATACATTACTATAGGCAGTAGGCTTTGAAAAATCGGGTTTATAAGTATAGGTCACGGTTGGATTGATCGTATGTCGTATACCTTTCACCACCGGATTATTCAATCGATAGGTACCGTATATTCTCGTTGTCAAATCTACTTTGAAATTGTATTGACCAGCACGCGTAAATCCTTTGATGGTAGTGGTATCCGCATATACCGTATGAGTGACTGCATTGTATTTGTAATTTGATTTTTCCAAATACCAATACTCCTGCAGTGTTAATGTAGGGTTTAAGTTGAAGTACTTCATTACTTTTAATGTTGTACCAATCGGAATGGTATGAGACATCCCTGTTTTCCCTTTAGATAAAATATAACCCAGCGTGTTGTCACGCACCGCATAGATCGTGTCTCCTGTCACTACGCCACCTGGTTTCTGAAATTTATTGGTGATGGAGTATTTAGTGTTCATGGTGTACGCCAGGTTTATTTTGTCGTACCATTTATCTCCGCGACTTTTTTTACTCTTCAGCGGATAAATTCTATTCATGGTAAAGGAAAGTTCAGGCAATGTCAAATTCATTTCTTTCGTTGCCACGTTTTGATCCTGACGTGCCGCGACGTTGACATTAAACGGACTACGTTTAAAACTTTTAGTATACGTCACGGTAGAGTTGAATACACTACTCTGATAGCTGGTAGGATTGTAACTATTCAATCGATTGTAATTATTAGACGTGATGTTCACATTCGCAGATAATTTTCCGCTCGTCTTTTTTAATGTGGCATGTGTCCAACGCAAACTAAAATCTGTGGGAAAAGGTCCATCGTCGAATCCATCTTTTACTCTACTATAGTTCAGCACCGCATTGCCATCATAGGTATAACGCTTTCTATAGGTCGATGTCAATGTAGCACGAAAACTTTTGTTGGTGTAGTAATCTCCCATTAACTGTAAACTAGAGCGATCGCTGACTGCCCAGTACGCACCACCCTGACTCAGGAAAAATCCTCTGGATTGTTGGTTACCAATTGTTGGAAAAATAATTCCGGATTTCGATCGTGTAGTGATCGGAAAAAATCCAAAAGGTAAACCAAGTGGTGTAGGAATATCACTGACGACAATATTAAATGGTCCGGTAACGACTTTGTCTTCCGGCATCACTTTTAGTTTGCGCGCACTGATGTAATAATGCGGATGTTCCAGGTTACAGGTGGTATAACGTGCAGTCTTCACGTACACCGCTTGCTCCGTGCGTTTTACGGGATCACCTTTTATATATCCTTCTCCCTGCTGCGTTACAATGTCACGCACCAATCCTTTTTTACTTTGTATGTTGTATTCGATGTACTTGGCTTCGTATTGATCGGAACCTTGCTTGAAAGTAGGATAATCGCGTACCGTGGTATCGCCGGAAGGGCTTGCTTTCACGGTGTTTTTAGCATAATCAATTTCTATTTTCCCGGCTTCCAATACGAGATCTTCGTAAGAAACTTTTGCCTGGCCATAGAGAAATACTTTTTTATGGATGATGTCCATGGCAATGGAATCGTTGCAGGAATAAACAATCGTGGTGCTGATCTGTCCCTGGCGGGCAGGAATAACAAGGGTATCGGAAATCACAGCAGCGCTGTCTTTCGGTACGGTTGCCGCATCCACCTGACTGGTGGAGTCAGTTTGTGCAAATGAAAAATTTGCAAGCAACAGGAATACAAAAGACAATAACTGCTTCAACGTTGTTTTATATTGTATTTTTTTCAGTTTGTGACAAAAAAAACCGAAATTAGTGTCAAAGTTATTGGATTTAACTCATTAAAACCCATTACGTAGTGAGAAATTTAGTTGTGCCTCTCTTACTGGTTACATTTTTTCTGTTAAGTTCTTATACTCCGCTAGAAATCAGCAAATACACCGTGCGTACGATTGTGATTGACGCGGGACATGGGGGTAAGGATCCCGGATGTCATGGAAAAAGTGCGGAAGAAGCAGAAGTCGCTTTGGCTGTGGCATTGGAACTGGGCAGAGTGATCACAGAAAATATGCCTGGCGTAAAAGTCGTTTATACCCGTAAAAAGGATGAATTCATAGAATTGCACGACAGGGCAGCCATTGCCAATAAGAACAAGGCCGATCTTTTCATTTCACTGCATTGCAATTCTGGTCCCGCCACGATCTCCGGTACAGAAACATATACCATGGGTTTACACACGGCGGAAGGCAATTTAGAAGTTGCGAAACGTGAGAACGCAGTGATCTTGAAAGAGGACAATTACAAAAATAAATACGATGGCTTTGATCCCAATTCTCCACAAGGCCATATTTTATTCTCCTTGTACCAAAATGCCTATATAGAAAACAGCCTGGCTTTTGCCGCTAAAATAGAAAATCAATTCGAGGCCAGATTGGGCAGACCCAGTAGGGGAGTCAAACAGGCGGGTCTACTGGTCTTGTGGAAGACTTCTATGCCAAGCGTGTTGGTGGAAATTGGATTTTTAACCAATGCTAAAGAAGAAAAATATTTAAATAATAAAACGAATCAAGTGTATATTGCATCAGGAATATACCGGGCTTTGAAAGATTATAAAGCGGAAATAGAAACTCATTAACTACACCAGCGTGAAATTTACAAAAGAAACTAAAGTCGCTGCATTAGCGATTGTCTCTGGTACCATTTTGTATTTGGGATTTAATTTCCTGAAAGGTACGGACATCTTATCTTCTACCAACACTTACGAGGTGACCTATCCAAGCATCGATGGATTGACGGTTTCAAATCCTGTTATGATCAATGGCTTGAACGTAGGAAGAGTAAGTACGATTCAGCTTGACCAGGACCATGGCAACCGTTTATTGGTTCGTCTCGAAATTGATAAAGCCATCAAGCTGGGAGACTCTACTGTAGCCTTGTTGAGCAACAACGGGTTGTTGGGTACAAAAGCCATCAAGTTACACATCGGTCCAAACTCTGTGCTCTATGAAGATGGAGCAACGCTGCGCGGTGAAAAAGAAATGGGATTGGCGGATATGGTAGCTGCAAAAGCAACACCTGTTGTGGAGCATTTAGATTCTGCCATTGTTAAAGTCAATGCTTTGTTAGGCGCGGTGCCCAATGATAAATTGAAAACCATCATCATCAATTTGGAATCTGCTTCTGGCGATTTGAAAACCATTATGGCAAAAAATGGCGAGAACCTGGAAGCCTTTACCGGCAACCTCGCTCAGCTATCAGCATCATTGGTTCAGACGGAAGCAGAATTAAAACCAATGATCAAACAGTTTTCAAGATTTGCCGATTCATTGAACCACCTGGAGCTGAAAGCGACCGTGGCAAAAGCCAATCAGGCAATGGGTAATCTCAACGACATCACTCGCAAGATCAATGCAGGTGAAGGAACACTGGGCGCTTTGATCACAGACAAAAGCATGTACACCAATTTAAATAAGACCCTGGCGAGCTTCGATAGTTTAGCCGTAGATCTTAAATACAATCCCCACCATTATTTTGCTCCATTGGGAAAAAAACCAAAGAAGAAAAAATAATGGCTTTCCCTGTTTCTCTCAATACGATGCAGTATTGATGTTTCGTTCCTTACGGGTAAGTTTTTGTTTATGGATATAGAATTTAATAAGAACGAAGATTCTTTCAAGTCCTTATGTTTTCAATTGAAGGAACGCCTGAAGCAGGTAGCGCTCGGCGGAGGTGAAAAAAAAATACAATCGGAACACGAGAAGGGCAAGCTCACGGCCCGTGAACGCATCAACCTATTGCTGGATGCAGATGCTGAAAGACAAGAGATCGCGGCCTTTGCTGCGGATAATATGTATAAAGAATATGGAGGTTGTCCTTCAGCAGGTGTTGTCGTGGTGATTGGTAACATTGAAAAAAAGAAATGCATTGTTGTAGCTAATGACGCCACAGTCAAAGCTGGAGCATGGTTTCCGATGACGGCAAAAAAGAATTTGCGTGCTCAAGAGATTGCCATGGAAAATAATATTCCCATCATTTATCTGGTAGACAGCGCAGGCGTATTTTTGCCTTTACAAAACGAAGTGTTTCCTGACAAAGAACATTTCGGTCGCATTTTTAGAAACAACGCAAAGATGTCGGCTGCAGGCATTCCTCAGATCGCTGCCATCATGGGAAGCTGTGTCGCTGGAGGAGCCTATTTGCCTATCATGTCAGACGATGCATTGATTGTAGATAAAACAGGAAGTATATTCTTAGCAGGTTCTTATTTAGTAAAAGCAGCTATTGGCGAAGACATCGACAACGAATCGTTAGGAGGTGCAACAACACACAGCGAGATCTCTGGCGTGACGGATTATAAATGTGCAAACGATCAGGAATGCATCAGTCAGATTCGTAAACTAGTGGCTAAAATCGGCGACAGTCCGAAAGCTGGCTACAACCGGGTGATAGCAGCTCAACCCACACAAAATCCACAAGACATTTATGGCATTCTTCCCATCGACAGAACAAAGCCATACGATATGTTGGAGATCATACGCAGATTGGTTGATCATTCGGAATTTGAACAATACAAAGAACTTTACGGACAGAGTATTCTTTGCGGTTATGCGCGCATCGACGGTTGGGCAGTAGGCATCGTGGCTAACCAAAGAAAAATGGTGAAGACCAAAAAGAATGAAGTACAAATGGGTGGTGTGATTTATTCTGATTCGGCAGATAAAGCAGCACGCTTTATCATGAACTGCAATCAGAAAAAAATACCGCTCGTGTTCTTACAAGATGTAACGGGTTTCATGGTAGGAAGTCGTTCTGAACAAGGAGGCATTATAAAAGACGGAGCCAAAATGGTCAATGCGATGGCCAATAGTGTGGTGCCTAAATTTACGATACTCATTGGAAATTCTTTTGGTGCGGGCAACTATGCCATGTGTGGTAAAGCCTTTGATCCACGCCTTATCGTGTCCTGGCCCACGGCACAGATGGCAGTAATGAGTGGTGCTTCTGCATCCAAAACATTGTTGCAAATAAAAGTAGCATCATTGAAGTCAGCTGGTAAAACATTATCTCCGGAAGACGAAAAGAATTTACTAGCAGAAATTCAAACGAAATACGACCAGGAACTTTCTCCTTATTATTCAGCTTCTCAATTGTGGATCGACGCGATCATAGATCCATTGGAGACAAGAAAATTAATATCAATCGGAATAGAAATTGCCAACAACAAACCAATCGAAGAACGGTTCAATGTAGGTGTAATACAGACATAGTGCTATGTTGAATGAAGAAAGCAAAATAAAAGCATTGATCTCTTTACTGGACGATGAAGATGCCGAAGTAACGGTGCAGGTGAAGAATGAAATCATGTCCATTGGAGAAGCCATTATCCCTTTTTTGGAGGATGAATGGGAAAAGAATTTTAATCCATTGGTGCAAAAACGCATCGAAGATATCATTCATCAATTTCATTTCATCACATTAAAGGATAAGCTGGAGAGATGGAGAAAATCAGGAGCCTCTGATCTCATAGAAGGCATGTGGCTTGTGGCCTCTTATCAATATCCTGACCTGGAATTACAGAAAGTCAAAGAAGCATTGGATCAATTGTACTTTGAAGTATGGCCCGATATGAAAGAAGGGTTGTCTCCGACTGAACAGGTCAAGTCATTGAACGACGCTATTTTTGGAAAATTAAAATTTGGAGCGAATACAAAAAACTTTCACTCACCATCCAATTCTATGATCAATGCGGTGATGCAATCTAAGCGAGGCAATCCTATATCACTCTGTGTAATTTACATGCACATTGCTCAACGCTTGAAACTTCCGGTATACGGAGTAAACTTGCCCAACTTATTTATTCTTACTTATAAAACAGAGGAGGTTCAATTTTATATCAATGCCTTTAACAAAGGGCTGGTGTTTACAAGAGAAGACATTGACAATTATATTCTACAATTGAACATCGCTAAGAACGATATTTTTTATGAACCTTGTTCCAATCGGGACATTGTAACAAGAGTACTGCGTAACCTCATCGTGTCATTTGAAAAATTAGGAGATACAGACAGAGTAGAAGAAGTCAATCAATTGTTGGAGGTAGTGGTTTGAAAAACAGAAAGAGAAACAGAGTGGAGAAAGAGTATTCGCTCTATTTCTCTTTCTCCACTCTATTTTATTTGGCATCCAACCTCTTCAGTATACCTGTACTTAAAAGATTTATTAGCCAACAACGCGTCAATGGCCTTTGCTAAATAAGACTCTACAACCGCTTGTTCTTTTTCCGGCGCATCATCGATCGCTGCGCGGTACTGCATCACATACTTATTGGAAATATTTTTAAAGACATACACCGATGGTGTTTTGGTAATATGCAATTTAGAAGAAACTGTTTTTTGAGGATCGGATAAATAGGGGAAAGGCAATGGAAAACCCACGGCATATTTTTTCATCCTTTCAGGAGAAGCATCTATATCGAGTGAAGGAGAGTTCGGATTGATAGCGACTACAAATACATCTTTTGTATCATAATTCTTCGCCAGCTTAATGATGCGTTCTGTATAAATCTTACTGTAAGGACAATCGTGTGCAAAAAAGACAAGTACCAGCAAGTTGTGATCGTATTCCTGTTCCAGGTTAAAGGTAGAGCCATCCACAGAGTTGATCAGGCGAAAGTTTTCCAATACTTCACCGTGCTGCAATTGTGCGGAACAGACCAGCGAAGAAAAAGATAAGCTTAAGCAGAAAACAAACTTTATCAATCTCATATAGTGTAAGCTACATAATAATCTTCCAATTTAAAAAAAAAGGTGTCCACACGATCATGGCTTCTGACCTCTACTTCAGCCTTTCCGGTGTCTTCGTCACTTATCGTTAAAATGTGTATATCGTCTTTTAAACTCAGGTTTTCATGGTCAGAAACTTTATAGACGGCTTCTTTGATGCACCATTTCAGTGTCAGCCGTTCATGAGTGCTTTCTTTTTCCTGATCCTGTAAGTATTTTGTCGCCACTTTTTCCACCTTGGCACTGACCTTTTCAATATCGATTCCAACTTTTTGTTTAACATCTAAAAGGATTGCGGCAAAGTCTGCCGAATGCGAAATCGAAATATGAGCCTTGTTGCCAATCAGCAAGGGTTGGCCAGTATCGGTCCTGTATGTACCCTGGTAAGGGATGTGCATGAGATCACAGCAAAATTTCAATGCCAGACGCGAAGCCAGCCATTCTACCTGCTTGGCAGGATGGTTAATGTATTCCGGGATATTAATGCCCTTGATGTAAACAGAAGCAATGTTGAGTAATTCGTCCAATGATTCAGAAATGAGCCAAATCGCCGTTACCCGATCAGAAGATAGTTTCTCTAGTTTATATAAAGGCATTAAAAAGCGATTAAGGTGTTAGCTTTAAGAATCTGTTATTAAATTTAAGAAAAATTGGGGTTATGCAATCGATAGAGGTTGAAAAAATAGGAATGTATTCGGGACATAGAGATTGCATCTATGGACTCCTGGAAGGCATTGCCCCGCAACAGTTTTTTAGTTCAGGTGCAGATGGCCTGGTGGTCGCCTGGGATATGAAACATCCGGACCAGGGAGAATTGATAGCGAAGTTGACCAATTCAGTCTATGCGCTGGCGCTTGATGCGTCAACTAAGCGACTATGGATCGGGCAAAATTTTCAGGGCGTTCACTTGATAGATACGGTGACACGTAAAGAAATCAAGTCAGCGGCTATCACCACGTCTTATATCTTCAGCATACTTTTTCGCGACGGTTTATTGTATTGCGCCTGTGGTGATGGAGCGTTGGTTATTCTGGATGCCACCCAGCTGACCGTTATTGTGCGATGGAAGTATAGTGAAAGTAGTGCACGTGCGTTGGCTTTTAGTCCCGATGGCAATCATTTGGCAATAGGATATAGCGATCATACCATCCGTATTATTTCGTTGTCTGACGGCACATTGACGACAGAAATTCAGGCACATGAAAACTCTGTTTTTACTTTGGCTTACTCACCCGATGGAAGGTATTTATTAAGCGGAAGCCGCGATGCAAGATTGAAAGTTTGGAATGTAAATGCAGGCTATGCTTTACAACAATCGATAGTTGCTCACATGTATGCAATAAATGATATCGCGTACAGTCCCGATGGGAGATATTTTGTAACTTGTAGCATGGATAAATCCATAAAAATATGGGATGCGAAAGTATTCCGTTTACTGAAAGTCATAGACAAAGCCAGACACGCTGGTCACGGAACTTCAGTCAATAAGGTTTTATGGACAAAATATAATGGGTATATTGTATCAGGAAGCGACGATAGAAAAGTCTCCATTTGGAATTTGAATTTCATAGCGACTGAAATATCCGACGAATAGTTTTTGTTAGATGTCAATATTAAAATAAATAGACATGAAAATCACACCACTGGAAATCAGACAAAAAGATTTTGAGAAAACATTTCGTGGTTACGACAAAGAAGAAGTGGATGCTTTTTTGCAAGCACTTTCTCAGGAATGGGAAAGTGCGAATGACGAAATAAAAGACTTGCGCAAACGCCTAGAACATTCTGAACAGGAAGCTTCTCGCTTGCGTGAAGTAGAGCATTCTTTGTTTAAGACATTAAAGACGGCTGAAGATACAGGTGCGAGTTTGGTGGAGCAAGCGAATAAGTCGGCTGAGTTGCACGTGCGCGAGGCGCAAATGAATTCGGAAGCCATATTGAATGAGTCAAGGTCTAAAGCCCGCGCCATTGTGGAGGAAGCAGAGATGCAGTCAAAACGATATTTCTCCGAGTTGCAGGATGATGTACAAAAACTTCAAAGAGAATTTCAGGAAATACAAAATTTGAGAGACAACTTTTTACACGATATACAATCCATAGCCAGCGACTTTACTCAAAAGGCACAACGTTACTCAGACAAGTCTGTTTCAAGTTCTGTTGAAAAGAAAGTGAAGCAAATTAAAAGTCTATCTGATCAGGGTAAAAAACCGGATGCTCCCCAAAGCATAGAAGAACCCGTACAAGTGAAAAAAGAAGAAGACCAAAATACAACCACTACCACAGAAGTGAAGTCGTCTCCTTCAGCAACACGCAATACCGAAGGATCTTCTTTTTTTGATAACATATGACCTATGAAATAAAGCTGGAAGGCTTGCAGTTTCAGGCACACCATGGCGTGTACGATTACGAAAAAAAAACAGGAAATACATTTGTGTTAGATCTGTGCGTACGCTTTCCGCTTTCCCGTATCCCACTTCATGATAATATACAGGAAGCTCCCGATTATCAACTGTTGCATCGCGTGGCATCGGAAGAAATGAAAGTGCCCAAACAATTATTGGAAACAGTTGCAGCCTCAATCAGTAAGAAATTATGGAGTACTTTTTCTGATGCCTCACACATAAGAGTGTGCATCAAAAAAATGAATCCTCCGATTGGAGCAATTTGCGAAGCTTCGGTAGTCGTGTTGGAGTCAGAATCTCCGTTTTGATTTTATACAGCATTAGAATGCTGCATGCTCAAATACAAATCCTCTTTCTTCACTGTTATCTATAAAATCAACGGTCAATCCACTGATGTATAAAAGATGTTTCTTCGCTATAAAAAATAGAAGCGTTCCATTTTGGTACATTTTATCTGCTTCTGATGGAGTATCGAATCCGATCATATAGCTCACACCCGCGCAGCCACTGCCTTTAATGCCAATTCGCACACCGTAGCCTTCCGGAATCTTCTTGGCTAGCAGGATAGATTCCAGTTCGCTCATGGCTGAAGCAGTTAAGAGAAATGGGAGTTCGCTCAATGTTTTGTTTATTTGTTGTATAAAGTTATAAATTTGTAGAAAAGAGATTTATGGAACAACTTCTTGGTGACCTGTTGAAAATAGTACTTCCAGCCGGAATGATTTTATATGCTATGTATCTGGTAGTAAAATCTTTTCTGACAAAAGACTTCGAACGTCGTTTGATCGATCTCAAGGTGAAGAACACAGAAATCATACTTCCTATCAGATTGCAAGCTTATGAACGCATGAGTTTGTTTCTGGAACGTATTTCATTGTCTCATCTTATTGTGCGTGTCAATGATCCTTCATATAACGTCAATCAGTTTCAACAGATCTTACTGGCTGAAATTAGAAATGAATTCCAGCACAACCTTTCTCAGCAGGTTTATATGAGTGATCAAACATGGGTTTTGATCAAAAAAGCCATGGAAGACATTGTTTCTACCGTAAATATGGCCGGTAGTGTCCTGCCTCCGGATGCCAGAGGCATAGAATTAGCAAGGAAAGTCTTTGAAATACAGGCAGATCGCAACGAAGATCCCACCGCCCCTGCCTTAAAATACCTGAAAGACGAGATCAGGAAGGTATTTTAATATAACTATAACATTTCCAGTAAGTTTTTGTTTTTTTCCATTTAGTGATTACTTTTGGCCGGGGAATAGTATAAACTTTCAAATAACGGTTAAAACTTTTCAAAGCTATGTTATTAAACTTACTGAGAGATATCGTCAACAACGTGCCATCAGAATCCTATGTGAGTCTGTTTATCTTCATGGCAGTTTTTATAGGTGGAATGAGCGCCATATTTTTCACGATCGATTATCTGATCTCACGTTTTACTAATAAATAGTATTTTTGACCTATATTTTTTGCCTTTTTGTACTAACAGGACAGCGGGCGTTATGAACAATTGATTAATAAGCTTTATTTTTGCAACTGACATTATAGGATTTCCATGAAAGTTGCCATTCAGGGGGGAAGAGCCTCCTTTCACGATATTGCCTCCAGAATATATTTTGGTGAAGAGATTACCACAGTTGAGTGTGATACATTCAGAAAATTGTGTGAAACCCTTAAAAATGACAAGTCGGTTGACTTTGCTTTAATGGCAATTGAAAATTCTATCGCCGGAAGCATATTACCTAATTATAGCCTTTTAAAGGAATACGATTTTAGCATCATAGGAGAGGTGCAGCTGCGTATCAAAATGAATCTAATAGGACATCAGGGGGCGAAGCTTACTGACTTGACGAAGGTCATGTCTCACTACATGGCTTTGTTACAATGTGAAGATTTTTTATACAATCATCCTGTCATCGAAAAGGAAGAATATTACGATACAGCAGATGCCGTGAAGTTTGTAAAAGAAAGCGGTCATCGCGACTGGTCAGCCATAGCAAGTCGCTACGCCGCCAATTATTATGGAATGCAATTACTCGCAGAAGGCATAGAGACTGTGCCACAAAACTTCACGCGTTTTTTTGTACTTTCAAGAGATAAAAAAAGCAAGTCAGAAGGAGCAAGCAAAGCAACCCTGAGTTTTCAATTACCGAATAAGGTAGGAGCTTTGGCAGAAGTGTTGAGAATTATCGTTGACAATAAAATTAACCTGACTAAAATTCAATCATTACCCATCATTGGCAAACCCAATGAGTATACATTTTACGTAGATTGTGAGTGGAGCAATTAAGAAGATTTTAAAAGAAGCATTGGAATTAATTCTATTGTAACAGATTTAAAAATATTAGGCGAATACAAAAAAGGAGAAATGATCG
>JAQBNU010000035.1 GCA_028288365.1 Chitinophagaceae bacterium
CAGTGGTTCTGTAAGCACCACCCTGATTGGCTGTGGTGGTTTCGTTATAAGCCAGACCTTGTCCACCTAAGTCATAGTTTTCTGCTTCGATCTTTCCTGGAATAGCCCAAGGTGTACCACCGTATGGTGCTTCTACAACCGGAGTAGAAACAGTAACCGCAACGGAAGAAGAAGTTGTTGCCGCTCCGCTGTTATCTGTTGCAATGGCCTTAATGCTGTAAGAACCTGCTGCTACATTGCTCCATACAAATGAATAAGGAGAAGCAGTAGAAGTACCTAATAAAGAAGTGCCGTTGTAGAAGTCTACTTTACTTACTGTACCGTCTGCATCTGCTGCTGTCGCGTTGATCGTGATGCTTGCGGGTGCGTTAAAGGAGGCGTTGTTAGCAGGAGAAGTCAAACTAATGGTTGGAGCCTGATTACCTACTGCATTTCCGAACGTTACTTTACCAAATCTCGAAGGAAGGTGATTCGTCACACCATCTGTATAAGTCCAGGTATATAACTTTTGACTGTTCGCATCGTTGTAATTGAAATCAGCTCTTGCAAAATTCATTCTCCATACATCGCCAGCGTTAGGTTTTGTAATACTTACTGGAGTAGCCGGTACTCCAGCGAAAGGCAAAGCTACTTCTACGATCCATTGCGTACCGCCAGTAGCGCTGTTGATCGAACCTGTCACTTTGGTTTTCACATTAAGTCCCGTGATGTTCCAGGCTGTGTTTGCTGTACCACCGGCAGAGTATGGTTTGTCTAACAAGAAATCATACAAATCTCCATTGGCAGAAAAACCAAGTTCTGCATAATTCAAACCGTCACCATCTTTATCAATCAACACTTCCAATACATCTTGTGTCCACAATTCGGCATCTCTTGCAGTAAGAGTAGACCAAATGCTGTTGTCATTAATCGTGAAAGCAAAATATAAATAATCATCGCTCCATAGCATTTTAGCGTTAGCCGCCTGTGCTGCAACAGAACCATCCATGTTCAATAAATTATCTGTGATAGGAGCACTCACCCAGTCTGCTTCATTTAACACCCCATCTACTGTAATGGCATTCGATGTTTTGTTAGCCGTATACGCTTTAATTGGGAAAGTCTGTGCTACAACAGTTACAGCAACAGCGGACGAAGTAGTAACAGCGCTTGCATTATCTGTTGCTTTCGCTGTGATGGTATAAGAACCCGCTGCAACATTTGTCCAGCTATAAGAATAAGGTGATGTAGCATCAGAGCCCAACAACGTTGTACCATTGTAGAAATCTACTTTACTCACTGTACCGTCTGCATCTGCTGCTGTAGCGTTGATGGTGATGTTGGCAGGTGCATTGAAAGAGGCGTTGTTGGCAGGAGAAGAAATACTAACCGTCGGAGCCTGGTTGACAGGCGTTGTTCCTTTCACAACATCGTTGATAGCATTCAACAAAGACTTCGCACCTGTAGCGTCTTCTGTCAGTTCCCAGATCATCACACCACTGGCGTTGGCCAAAGCATAAGTTGTTTTTTTCTTGATGGTTGGAATACCATTGTAGTAAATGGCATTTGAACCAGAACCTACCTGATCGTTATTTTCTGCTCCTGAATATTTAGCTACGATAGAAGAGTACGAAATTTCATCGTTACCAGATACCGCGTAAGATCCCCAGCCATAACCGTAGAAAGGAAGTCCGACGGTTAACTTAGACCCAGGAACAGCTTTCGTACCGTGCCAGTAGTTAAAATCATTCACTGCAAATTGATAAGAAGAATGCTGACCTGCCGCGTCACCAGTGCCTGGTATCGCTGCATCGTAAGACATGATGTTGATGAAATCGAATTGAGCAGCGGCTGTATTCGTTACATAGTCCCCAAACCATGTAGCCATAGCTGCTGTCATGATTTTACCTTGTGTGTGAAGACCACTAGCGAGTGCCGTAACAAACGTTTGGTATTGACTCGCTGTTACATTGCTGCCGTCCAATACATCTCCTTCTATATCGATATCAATACCATCCAGGTTATTCGTTACCGCGTATTGAACAAGCTTTGTTGCAAAACTACTGCTGGAAGAAGAACTCGCCAACAACGTTTTGTAAGTGCCGGCGGGAGCACCTGCTCCACCTATAGACATCAACACTTTTACATTTTTAGCATGTGCAGTGTTCACTACTGTTTGAATGTCTGCAGTGCTTACGCCTGATAATGTTCCCGAACTATTGGGATTGGAAAAGGCAATGTTCAAGTGAGTAACCTGAGCAAGATTGACAGTATTCACAATACCAGGAAAATTTGTCCAGGTTGGAATATATCCTACCACACGTGCTTGAGAAAAGGCATTTTGTCCCAAAACAAGGCATAGGAATAAGAGACTAAGCTTATAGAAAAGCTTTTTACCTCTCTTATCTCCCACTTCATCCTGGGTTCTAGAGGTAATTGTTTGATTCATAATGTTTAACTGCGTCATAAAAGGTTGAAATTTTAGGTGAGCGGATTGTTTAACATGGTGGAGTAATATTATTAATTCTATATTTTATATGATCATTTACAGGACGGACAATACAAGGACATTGTGCTTTATTAGAGTTGGACATAAGTTAGACAAGCCTTCAAAATCGTTTTAATCCAGCTTCAAGTGAACTTTTGCGGGTTAGACAATTTCCATACACATTTATTTCAATTGCTTAAATGAGTCATGAAATGAAAACTCAAATACTCTATTAAATGAAGGGCAGAAAGAATATCCTGCCCTTTGCTATAACCAGCAGATGAAAAAATGTGTATGTAAAATCGAAAAGAAGAATCTTAGAAGAGTTCCAATAACATGTGAAACAAGACGATGGAATTGTACAATAAATAAATCAGCAACAATGTGCCGATGATCAATGTTTCGTTTGATTGTTTCATAAACCAAAAACGAAATGGAGAGCGGAGAAATAAAACAGCCTGCTTCATTGGTCTAGCTTTTAAATAAATGAAAATCCATTTTTGCAATGAACACAAGTTTCAGTTTGTGAATCAGTTGGAGGATTTAAAAGGAAGACAAACAGGAAATAAAAAAGTAAACAAAAGAATAAAAAATATTAATAAAACGAGGGACGGTATGATCTTTCGTCCCTCCTTCCTGTTCGCTCGTCCCTATTCTTCTTCTTCATCCTCTTCAGGTTGAACCTCTCCTTTTTTCTTTTTACCTGGAACAAATTGGAAAGAGAGTTCATAAGATTGTGCATTATAAGAAGTGATACCGGATATAGGTGTGTAATAAGAGAACATCATCTTCAAGGCATGTCTGCCTAGTTTTATTTTTTCCAGTCCGCCCGACATAGAAGCTCCACTTTGATACTTATAACCGACAGCCACAGAAACATTTTCCTGAATTAACATGATCAGCGCAAAATCAGCATTATAATAATTCTGATCAAACCATCTAAAGACAAAAGCAGGAGTAAGAGAAATATAAGGACTGACCTCAAATGTTTTTTCAGCAATCAGGTTATAATGTCTCTCTATAGTATAGGTAGCATCTATGGGTGTCAATCTGGAGGCAATGATCTGATTGGAAGAAACACCGATGTTAAAATCTGAACGGCTCAACCATAATCCCACATCTGCATTGGGTGCAAATGCAGAACCACCTGCACTGATGTTGGAGGCTTTATAAGCAAAGTTTAAAAAACCGATGTCCGCACCGGCACTCAAAGTTAATCGTTTACTAATGGGCAGATGAAACGCATACAGCAAAGATGCTCTGTTTCTATTGATGAAAGTTCCTTCTTTGTCATTGGCAAAGGAAAGACCAAGCACATGTCTTGGACTTCTTTTCTCAGAAGGATTCAATTGTACATTGGCATTAAAATAAAAAGTACGTACGCCGTTAAAAGCACCTGTCAAGGATTTATTTCCAGTGCTAAAAGACAAAGGTGCATCTTTTCCAATACTTGCCGGATTGATGAGGTTATACGTTTTAAAAAACTGTATAAACTGCACTGGGAAGCCTGCTCCAGGTTGTGCAATACAACTGGGTATACGGTTTAAAAGTAAGACAAAACAAACCAATATATAGATTCTCATCTACAGAAATTACTAACTATAATTTAGTAATTTTAATACAAAAAATACTATATTTCTAAGTATTAGCATGAATTTAAAAATAAATTGCCCCCAGCTGTTTACTTTTTTATTACGTGTTTGTCATTCATTCAAAGGGAGGAAATCTGGTCAATGCAATATACCGACAAGGAGGTGATATCTGCTTTAAAAAAAGGCAACGACGATGCGGTCTTGTCTTTTTTATACAAAAGCGTGTTGCCAAAAGTCAGGCATTACATTAAAGGCAATAAAGGAAATGAAGACGAAGCGAAAGATATCTTTCAAGATGCCGTCATCATTTTTTATAAAAAAGTAAAAGCCGATCAGATTCCAGAAGATGTAAACATCACCGCTTACATTTGCAGAGTAGCGAAAAATCTTTGGATCAATCGCGCCAAACGAATGAATAAATCAACAGAAATACCAGACGATGATTTCCTTCAAACGGAAGGTGATTTCCTTGGCAACCTGATCACAGAAGAAAAGAAAGTAGCCATCACTACACTGCTCTCCGAGATTGGTCAGGAATGTCAGACACTCTTGAAATACTCTGTCTACGATAGTTTGAGCATGAAAGAAATTTGCAAGCTAATGGGTTACTCCAGTGAAAATGTAGCGAAAACCTACAATTACAGATGCAAGCAAAAATTGATACAATTGGTAATGAAAAACAAAGCCATTGAAAATTTATTAAGAAAGTAATGAATCCTAAATACGACATATATGAAGAAATAGACCGTTACCTCAACGAAGAGTTGAGCGAAGCAGAACTGGTGCAGTTTAATCAAAAACTATCCAGCGATGCCGAGTTTAAATCTATCGTAGATGCGCAAAAAATAGCCAATGAAGTCATCATCGATCAGGAGATGATCAAGTTGAAAGAGCGCATGAACAGAGACATGAACCAGGACAACAACGGTTCTTCTCATTGGGGTAAAATCATTCTATTCTCTGCTGTCGTTACTTCTGCTACGCTTTATACTTACCTCAATTATAATAAGTCTGACTCATCGGATACAAAAGAAAATGTAAGTCCAGTTTCGTCTGCTCAAACCATCACAGAAGGTGATCGCTCCCAAAAAGACGCAACAACTTCATCTACTGAACAACCAGTGACAAAGGCTTCCTCTGAAAAACCTGTCAATACCAGTGCTGACGGCACTCCTATTGCTCAACAAAAAATCGTTGAAACTACTCCTAGTAACGAACAAGTAATCCTTAACAAAGAAACAATTCCTACTGCTGTTGTTCAGGAGAACAAAGTACAGGAAACCAAAACCATTGTTCCTGTTGAACACATCGCTACAGTCAACTGTGCAACAGTAGCCATCACAGCGAATATTAAAGTGGATTATGGATTCAACAGCGATGGTGAAGCCACCATCATCATCAATCCGTCTTCGATAAAAGGAGGCACAGCTCCTTACCAATATGCACTGGATCATTCGGCCTTCGATGCAGCCAATCGCTTCACCGGAATGAAAGACGGGATCTACCATGTGCGCATCAAGGACCACAACAATTGTGTGTCCGAAGTAAAAAAAGAAATTGTCGTTAAAAATCCGGCAAAAGAAATAGACGAAGCCTTTACTCCTTCTCATGGTGAACGTTGGAAGTTCCCGGTGAAAGAAAATACAGATGCTACGTTGACCATCTTTAACAAATCAGGAGGTACCGTCTACTCTGCTCATATTTCAGGAGGTTATCCTTCGGAATGGAATGGCACTAGCAATTCTGGAGTTGAATTAGAATCTGGTAATTATTATTTTGTGATTCAATATTCACCACAAGACGTGGTGAAAGGGCACATTAGTATTGTAAGATAACATGAAAAGCAACTTTCTCCATATCGCCACTACACTGCTGCTTCTATTAGGCAGCAAGTTTTCTATGGCGTATACTGGTGTATATCTTCCTGATGCCAACTTCAGAAACTTCCTCTTTACCTCACACCCTACTGTATTATACGCTGACATGTCGCTTAACACCACAGCTGCAGCTGCGTTGAATATTCCTTTCAAATGTTACTCTCAAAACATTGTCGATCTAAGTGGTATCGAGTATTTCACCAACATCACTACACTGGAAGTAAAATACAATCCTAATTTACAAACGTTGCCTGACATCAGCGGGCTTACGCAGATTACAACCTTAGGATTGGATTCTAACGGATTGACTGCTCTACCCAATCTATCTACGCTGACCAGTTTACAAGTACTATCTTTTCATCATAACAATGTTACCGTATTACCGAGTGTTTCTAATCTCACTCAACTGAGGATTTTATTTGCTTACAGTAATAAACTGACCAGCTTACCAAGTTTGTCTGCGTTAGTAAATTTGGATAAACTATTCATTTCAGACAATCCCATCACGGTGCTGCCAAGCTTATCCAGCCTTGTCAAACTCACCTATTTCTCTGCACACCGACTTCCTTTGACCTCTTTACCTAGTTTTAATAATTGTGTATTGCTACAGCATCTGGTATGCACGGATAATCAGATCACAACCGTGCCAGATATCACTAATTGTACACAGTTGCAGGAACTATGGATGCCCGATTGTCAACTTACTACTCTTCCTGACCTTAGCAGTTATACCTTGTTGAATACAGTCAATGTAAGCAATAGTCAGCTTTCCTTCGAAGACCTGATTCCTTCTACAGGCAATCCAGGTTTTAACCTGACCGATTTTGATTTTACCGGTCAGCAACCTGGTACTGTTAATACCGTCTCTGCTGTAATGAATACAGCTGCAGCGATAAACCTTGGCTTTGACAATGCACTTACCACAAACATTTATAACTGGTACAAAGACGGAGTGTTTCTGACTACAACGACAGTCAACAACCTGACATTTGCTTCTGTAAACGAATCAAACGAAGGAGTATATACCTGCGTAATCACCAATACTGCGCCAGCTCTGGCTTCCATCACACTTCATGCAAAAGCCATTACACTGAAAGTCACGCCCTGCATTTTATCAAACAACCTGAACTATACCATTGAAAACGCAGCCTGTACTTATCCTATTGTCGTTGCTATAGATGAAACGTCTTTCACCTCAGGCACTGCTCCTTATACCTATAAAGTAGCCGATAAGAAAGATACCTTACAATTCAATACCGCTACATTAACATTATCAAAAGAAGGTACATATGACCTGATTGTAAGTGATGCAAGTGGTTGTGAAGCTACATTCCAATCGAGATTAGTCATTGCAAGAAACGAACAATGCGATCCAGTATTTTATCCTAACGGAGATGGCATCGCAGATACGTATTACATTGAAAACTCAGGCCAGGCACAGATCTACAACAGAGCAGGAGAATTGGTAAAAGAATTAGTCGTTCCTGCCAACTGGGATGGTACAACAAAAAAAGGAGAGCAAGCTCCAAGCGGTTTGTATGTGATTGTTGTGAATAAGGATACGACGATTAGAGTTACTTTACTGAGGTAATTAATTTAATAGGTATAGTGATCAGTGGACAGTTGTCAGTGATCAGATAAAAAAAGGAAAACAATAATTTGTTTTCCTTTTTTTATCTGATCACTATTTCAAGAGTATTTCATTATCTAAGAATCCTTTGTACCAATACCCCGAATCTTTAATCACTCGCTCCTGCGTTTCAAAATCGGTGTAGATGAGTCCAAACCGTGGACGGTAGCCTTCTGCCCATTCAAAATTATCCTGCAGTGTCCACACGAAATAACCTTCTACTGGTACACCTTCTGTCTTCGCTTTATAGACTTGAGCAATGTAATCGTTCAGGTATTGTAAACGTCTTTTATCCTCCACTCTTCCATTGGCATACACATCTTCGAAGGCGGCTCCGTTTTCCGTCACATATATTTTTTTCACCTTCGGATAAGCCGCATATTTTTTCAACATGTGGTAAATAGAAGCAGGATAAACTTCCCAATTCATCAATGTAGTTTCTACGTTGCGCTTGTGTGCCCCTACCAACGTGGCAAACAGAATAGGTATAATCCACGAACGTTTGGCAATCTCTCTGGTGTAATTTTGTACCCCAATGAAATCAAAATCAAACGCCATCTTCTCTTCGTCTCCTGCCTGCATGTATTTCTCCACCCTCGACAATAAACTGATGTCTTTTACAGGATACCCCATACCCAGAGAAGGCTCTATGTACAAACGATTCAGCAAGGCATCTATTTTTACAGCAGCACGTTGGTGGGCGGGACTATTGTTGATGGGTTCTACATAGGAACAGGAAAATGTCGTGCCTACTTCAGCCGTTGGCAATAATGATTTCAATCGTCTGCCACCTTCTGCCTGACACAAGGTCGCGTGATGCATGGCAGGTATAAAACTATTCAATCCTTTTCTACCTGGTGCATGAATGCCTAGGTAATAACCGGCACCGGTAAAGACCATCGGTTCGTTCATCACCATCCAATGCTTCACGCGATCACCAAAGTATTTGGCACATACTTCTACATAGTCGTTGAACCAATACACAATGTCTCTGTTTGTCCATCCGCCTTTCTCTTCCAAAAAATGAGGAATGTCCCAATGGTAGATCGTTACCCAAGGCTCTATACCACGGTCGATGCAGTGATCAATGATACGATTATAAAATGCAATTCCTTTTAAGTTGACAGAATGGTCTTCGTTGATGATCCTTGTCCAGGATAAAGAAAAACGAAAATTAGGAATCGACAAAGACTTTACGGTATCCAGATCCTGAGGATACAGGTTATAAAAATTACAGGCTTCACGCGCATGATGACCCTTATGAATTTTTCCCTTCTTATGCGTGAAGACATCCCATATGGAAGGAATTTTGTCATCCAATGCATGTGCTCCTTCTATTTGAAATGCAGCGGTTGATACTCCCCATTTAAACTCCGAACCAAAATCACTTCTACTGATCACGCCTGAACTACTCTCCTTCTGCTTTACGATGCCAATAATTGTTTGTGCTTGCCCAATAGATTATCTAAAATATCTCCGGTAATATCCGGATAGTTGACTTCTGGTATGGTTCCGTTCAACAGCCAGTCGCTGATTTTAGGAATCTGTTTCTTTTTCATTTTCTTAATCACCGGCACACCCATGATTTCCAACGCAGCAGCATTGCACTGTTGTTCGTATTGCCCTTTCATTGGAATCACCATCAATTTCTTTTTCAGAAACAACGCTTCGGCAGGTGTCTCAAATCCAGCGCCACACAAGACACCTATGCCTGTAGTCATACTCGCCAGAAACTGTTCATTGTTTACCGGGTAAATGTATACGTTACCTTTGCGTTCCGGTTTCTTGCAATGTTTAGAAAACACATTCCATTGTATGCCTTTGATCTCTCCTAATACTTTATAAAACTTTTCATTCTCATAAGACGGTAAATATACCGTGATGTGGTCATGATTGGTTGGTACTATTTCTCTTACCTGTTGACGAATGACAGGTGTATAAATTTTTTCATTATAGTTTTCAAAATGAAAACCGCAATAACTCTGTGTTGGTGCGTAGTTGCGCAAAATCGTCTCTCCAAGCAAATCTCTTTCATCCGGCTTTGGAGAGTCTTCCGACATCACGGCACTTTGATGACTTAAACTGATGCAAGGTATTTTTTTAAACTTCGCGGCCCATGCACTTACCGGTTCAAAATCATTCAATACCAAATCGTATTGTTCAACTGGCAACGATTTTATTTCTCTGATCAGCTGAAGTGATCTGGCCTTTCTATACGTATTGAATAAATCTACACCACCTTGTTTTCCAAAAATAAAACTCAGTCCGCGCAATTTATAATCGATCTCAAACGGTGCATTCACATCCACTTGTATTCCACTGATTAGCACATCCACATCTGCTTTCTGCTTCAACAAAGGAACAATATCTCTCGCACGGCTCAAGTGCCCGTTACCAGTGCCCTGTATGGCATATAGTATTTTCATGCGCGTTTAGCTAAGGGTTTGGAATAAGAAGAAGCCACTTGCTGTACCATGTTGAATTCTACCAACAACGATTCGAACAATTCTTTATAGTTAGACGTCGAAGCATCATCTTCAATTTTTGTTTTGGCAGCGATCTTATCTTCGTGGTAACTGTAAATCCTCCATTTTTTATTGTGGTATTCCAACGCCGTAAGATTTTCTATCCAGTCGCCGGAATTGAGGTAAATCGTTTCTCCATGGTCGTTGGCAATCGTGCGCATGGCCGGTTGGTGAATGTGTCCGCAGACGACATATTTATATCCTTTTTCAATGGCGATATCGGATGCTACTTTTTCAAAATCATTGATGAACTTCACCGCCGATTTTACTTTGTCTTTGACTCTTTTAGAGAGAGATATTTTTCCTTTGCCCAATTTCACAGAGAAAAAATTGACGAATGAATTGATCAAGATTAACGCATCGTATCCCACTGCACCAAGCTTGGCGAGCCATTTGGAGTAGCGCATGGTGACATCAAATACATCCCCGTGAAAAAACCAGGCTTTGCCTCCGCTTAATGGTAAAATAATTTTATTGACAATGCTAAAGGTACCGATCTTGAAACCGACAAACTTGCGCAGTACTTCGTCATGATTGCCCGGTACATAATATACCTTCACGCCTTTGCCGATCAAGCCCGTGATGTGTTTCACCACTTGCATGTGCGACTTCGGCCAGTATCGTTTGCTGAATTGCCAGGCATCAATGATGTCGCCGTTCAGGACAATCGTTTGAGGTTTGATGCTTTTTAAATATTTCAATAATTCTGTCGCATGACAACCGTATGTTCCCAAATGAACATCCGATATCACGACTAATTCTACCGGTCGTTTTTTCATTGAAATAAATTATAGAAGCAAGCACTGATGGTATGACGCAATGAAAAATTGTGATTGCGGCAGTAAGAGCGCAAAATGAAGAAGCGAAGAATCAATTCTTCTGCTTTCATAAGGGAGGATTCGAACAGGATGGACATAGAGCTAGTTGTTTAACCTTTCGTTAACTAAACTACTCTATTAAAGTAAAGCGAGGGTTATGAAGATGTTATGATACGATGAAAAAGAGAGATCGTATGTTAATTAATTGCGAGAAAAAAATAAAGAGAGCATAAACAGAAAGAGTGCGAAAAAAATCGCCCCTGTTGTTGGCGAGACGCCAACAACAGGGTAAGACTAACCTCTAATTTTCTTCAACCTCAACGTCACAGCATTCTTATGCGCATGCAGCTGTTCGTTTTCTGCCATGATCTCAACTATAGGACCTACGTTTTGTAATCCTTCTTTAGAGATATGCTGGAAGGTAATCTTTTTGATGAACGAATCCAGCGACACACCTGAGTAAGCCCGTGCATAGCCGTTAGTAGGCAAGGTATGATTGGTACCGGAAGCATAATCGCCGGCTGATTCCGGTGTCCAGGCTCCTAAAAATACAGATCCCGCGTTGACGACTTTATCTCCCCAGCTTTCTGCTTCGTTGATGTGTAAAATCAAATGTTCCGGAGCATAAGCATTGCTCATGGCAAATGCTTCGTCCATGTTATTCACCAAAATCAGTTTACTATTTTCAATGGCTTTCGTAGCGATGGCTGCGCGCGGCAATGCTCTCAGTTGTTGTTCGATGGCTTGTTCTACTTTCGACAGCAAGGCTTCCACGGGTGTAATAAAAATCACCTGACTGTCACTCCCGTGTTCTGCCTGCGACAAAAGATCTGCTGCGATCAATTCCGCATCGGCATCCGCATCGCCTATTACAGCCACTTCAGAAGGTCCGGCGGGCATGTCTATGGCTACACCATATTGAATCACCAGTTGTTTAGCAGCGGTCACGTATTGATTACCCGGTCCGAATATTTTGTATACAGCAGGTACACTTTCCGTACCGAAAGTCATCGCAGCAATGGCTTGTGCTCCGCCTGCTTTGATGACTTTCTTTATACCGAGAAGAGACGCTGTGTATAAAATGGCCGGATGGATGTTGCCCGATTTATCAGGAGGTGTACACAACACCACTTCTCTACAACCAGCGATGGCTGCAGGAATGCCTAGCATCAAAATCGTTGAGAATAAAGGAGCAGAACCTCCGGGTATGTACAAGCCTACCTTATCAATGGCCACGCTTTTTCTCCAGCAGGTAACGCCAGGCATGGTTTCCACTTTCGTGATTTGTTCTTTTTGTTTCGAGTGAAACAATTCTATATTTTGTTTGGCCTGAACAATGGCCTGTTTCAATTCATTCGAAACAGCAGCAACAGCCGTTTGAAATTCTTCTTCACTCACCACCAATGATTTCAACTGTACACCGTCAAACTCTGCCGCATATTGCAGCAATGCCTGATCTTTCTTGTCTTTTACTGAAGTGATGATCGCGTGGACTTTACCGTACAATTCCTGGGCATCGAAGGTTGGACGCTTCAAGATGTTGTTCCAATCTTTTTGTGCGGGTAAACGAAGAATGTTCATGGCAACTTTAATTTAAGAAATCAGAAATCAGAAATCTTTTTCATCTCTGATTTCAGATCTCTGATTTCAGATCTCTGATTTCTCTATTTAATAATTTTCTCAATCGGCAATACCAATATGCCCTCCGCTCCTGCTTCGCGCAACTTGCCGATGATTTCCCAGAATTCATTTTCTTTCACTACAGAATGCAGTGAACTCCATCCTGGCTCTACCAATGGCATTACCGAAGGACTCTTTACACCTGGCAACAACGAGATGATCGTATCGATAGAATGATTGGGAGCATTTAGCAAAATGTATTTGGTATTCTTGGCATTGTTGACAGACTCGATGCGGAATAATAATTCCGCGAGGATCAATTTTTTACTCGCTGATAATCCCGGATAACCGATCATCACCGCTTCAGATTTGAATACTGTTTCTACTTCTTTCAGGCCGTTACTGATCAACGTGCTTCCCGAACTCACAATGTCACAGATTGCATCTGCCAATCCTATGCCTGGCGCGATTTCTACTGAACCACTGATTTCATGTATATCAGCTTTTACATTTTGTTTTTCCAAATAAGCAGAAAGTATATTCGGATAAGAAGTCGCAATGCTCAATCCGTTTAAACTGTTGATGCTTTTATAGTCGAATGCCTTGGGAACACCAATGGACAAACGGCATTTGGAGAAACCCAACTTCTTGATTTCTTCTACTTTTTTATTTTTCTCTACGGAAACGTTTTCTCCTACGATACCCAAATCTGATACACCATCCGATACATAACCCGGAATATCATCGTCACGCAAAAATAAAATCTCTACCGGAAAATTGCTGGCTGTTGCTTTGAGTTGTGCACCAACACTGCTCACATCGATGCCACATTCTTTGATCAACTTCAACGAGTCTTCACTCAAGCGACCCGATTTTTGTATAGCAATTCGTAATACTTCCATTCTATTGATAAGTTAAAGCACAAATATCCGACAAAACTGTGGGTTTAGAAAGTAAATGTGGGGTAAATGTGGGTTGAGGAATAAGATTTAGAAGCTTTTTGGGAATGTTTTTGGAATTCAAGATTTGTTGAGTGATTTAGTTTTCACAAGGTGTTGAGAAGTGAAGGATTAGGGCATGTCCCCGCCAATTAGACGTTCTTGTTATGCTCGCTCCCTTGGCAGGACACGCTCAAACTATCCTTAACCATTAAAACAACTTCTCCACCTTCAACGACTTAACTCATCACTTAATAATCTAAACCCATCTCCTCTCTTAAATTCCGAAATAAACGTAATTTTACTTACCATGTCCAATTCTCACTCTTCTACCCAGAAACCTCGTTCCTTTTCTCACGGATTCGACGCGCATTGGCAAACCATATTCCCACACCTGCAACGCAGCTTCCGATCGCTGTATAGACCGTCTCATGGGGTCTTTAGTCATTTGGAAAGTTTTGATAAAGACCAGATTCCTTTTTTACACTGGACCGACTCAACGCGAAAGCCCGGTCAAAAGAAACTGGTCATTCTTTCGCATGGATTAGAAGGCGCGGCCACGTCTGACTATAACCTGGAAGCCGCAGCTACACTGCATCGTCAGGGTTTTGATGTCTGGGGCTGGTACATGCGAGGCTGCGCGCCGATCATGAATCCGGGACATTTGTTATACAACAGTGGCTTTACACTAGACTTAAAAGCATTGTGTGAACACGCTACGAAACAAGGTTATCAAAACATCTTCCTGATCGGCTTCAGCGTTGGAGGAAACGTCACCCTCAAAGCATTGGGAGAAGGATTGAATAACATTACAGCTGCGGTCTGCTATTCCGTTCCGCTGGTACTTGCCGATGTATCTGCTCACCTGAGCAAAAGCTTCGGAGGATTCTACATGAAACGTTTTCTGACGAGTCTGAAAGATAAAGTTCAAAAAAAAGAAGCGCAATATCCTGGTTCGTGTGCATTGGAGAAGTTACCGGCCTGCAAAGATTTCTATTCCTTCGACGATGCGTTCACTGCTCCTATGCATGGCTTCCAATCTGCCCAAGACTACTATGAGCGTTCATCTTCCATCCATTTTTTATCATCGATTCATACACCGGTTAAAATCATCAGTGCCTCCAACGATCCTTTTCTTACCCCTTCGTGTTTTCCTGATCCGGCTTCTTTACCCGAATTTCATTTCTATTATCCCAACCGTGGCGGGCATTGCGGTTTTGGACATGGAAAAGAATCTATGGCCGAAATGGCATTGGATTTCTTTCGGCAAATGACTAACTTCGATCGGTAATTTTCATCATCCTCTCCCAATCCTGTTATGTGTGGACGGTTTTCACTGGCTAAATCAAA
>JAQBNU010000170.1 GCA_028288365.1 Chitinophagaceae bacterium
ATACTTTTCTATTTTATTTGACAATAACGAGTTTACCGAACTGGCGCCCAACCTAACATCGGGCGACCCGTTAAACTTTACTGATACAAAAAAATACAGCGACAGGCTGAAAGATACCATCAAAAAAACCGGGCTGAACGATGCTATCCGCGCGGCGTATGGTAAAATTGATGGCCAGGATATTGTAATAGCCTGTATGGATTTTAATTTCATAGGCGGATCGATGGGATCGGTAGTGGGCGAAAAGATAGCCCGGTCTATTGATCATAGCATCGCTACCAAAACACCATTCCTGATGATATCCAAATCGGGCGGTGCCCGTATGATGGAAGCGGCCTTTTCGCTAATGCAAATGGCTAAAACATCGGCCAAGCTGGCTTTACTGGCACAAGCTAAGGTTCCGTATATATCGTTACTTACCGACCCTACTACAGGTGGTGTAACCGCATCGTACGCTATGCTGGGTGATATTAACATTGCCGAGCCTGGTTCGCTGATTGGCTTTGCCGGTCCGCGTGTAATTAAGGAAACAATTAAAAAAGACCTGCCAAAAGGTTTCCAAACTGCCGAATTTGTGCAGGAACATGGTTTCCTTGACTTTATTGTCGATCGACGTGAGATGAAAGACAAGCTGGCATCGTTTTTAAAGATGATGAGTAATTAGTCCGAAAGTCGGGAAGACCGAAAGTCCGAAAGATAATATATAACAGAAGAGGCCCGAAATTCGGGCCTCTTTTTCTTTGATTAAAATGGGCTTCTATACTCTGCTATTATCACAAATGCAACAATCCCCGCTACATATAATACAGTACTTGTTAAAATTAGGATAAAGTAAAACATCCAAGCCGAGCGTTTTCTTATTGATGGAAAAAAATAATCAAGTATTGGAAAACATATCAACCCCACAAATGCAATAAAAGGCAAATTTAAAAGCATTTCCATTACTTAACCTCAAAAACTACTCAGCCGATTTTGACATTAATGCCGGGGCTATCGCTTTTTTGTTGACTAAAACAGATATCGTGTTAATGCTAAAATAAGACATACTTACATAAATATAGCCGGCATTTGGCCCAACTTTACCCCACGAGTTTTTTACGATAAAGTACTCGTTACCCTTTTCGTCCTTTGCCAAACCGGTGATCTGCATCAGGTGATCGTCCTGAGTAACCTGCCTGTCAAACAATTGCTGACGAATTTCGGCGGTTGGTGTTTGTTCGGTAAAGGTATCAAAAGCCTTAGCATCAGCAGGGCTACCTGTCCACTTGGCGTATCCTTTGGTTTGCTGAAAGCCGCTATTGCTTACGTCGGCATCCCAGGCAATGGTATAACCTTTCATAATAGCCTGTTTAACGCTGCTAATCATTTCATCAAGCGGCACATTGTAAAACATATTGCTGTTATAATTATCAGGCACTTCCATAGCGAAAGTGGTATAATAAGGATGATGCGTAAACGAAGTGATGCCGATATAATCAGACAGTTTTACCGATACATTTTCGGCAGCGTAGGTTTTAGGGGTGTATTCCTTACCATTATAGCTAAACTTTTCGGGAGGTGTGCCAAGGTAGCTGCCTAAAATATCCTTATAAGCCACTTCCCAGTTTGTTGGGATGGTGTCTTTATATTTCTTCAACAGGTCATCCAGGTAACCTTTCAACTTGCCTTCCATTTCTCCATCCTTGTTCATCACATTATCCTTACCTACACCCGGGTAAATATCCTGCGGAACAGCACCATAAGTGTTGGTGCAATAAATCATATCCTGCTGGATGCCACCCTCGGTAAAGCGGGTATTACCACGGCGGCGGATATACTTTTCGGCCTTATCAATGTATAAGCTATAAACAGTAAACACTTCGGACAGATCGCTTTCGGGTTGTTTTTTAAACAACAGTTCGCTCTCTACCAAGGCCGTGCTTGAAAAACACCAGCAAGTGCCAGACATGCCCTGGTTTTTAACCGGGGTGGCCGCATTGCTTTTTATAACCGTAAACTTTGGGGCTTGTGCCAACACGCTGCCGGCAAACGCGAGTGACAGGAATAGTAAAACAGGTTTCATATTTTATTTTTTATATAACCAAATATAAAAAAAATTACCAATCGTTAAATATCACGGCAAGGCTAAACTTAAAAAGGCTGCCTTTTAGGCAGCCTCTACATTTATTCGTTATGTATGGAATCTATGTTCCTAATCCCACTGTTCCATCCAGTGCGCCCTTGCCGGGCACGTTTTCATCCGGAAGATCGGCAAGGCTACCGTCCGGGTTTAAGACACGAAATGGTTTACTTTTATTGGGACCACGACTTTCAAGACCTTTGTTAGCGGTATCGGATCCCGGTGTACTACCCATTTCCTGTTCTTTTTTCCATTGACTATTATCCCCGGCATTGCCCGGGTTATTATATTCGGTATTCATAATTCACCTCTCCTAAATCCTCTCCAAAGGAGAGGACTTTACTTTTAATGATTAGATTCTCAAAGCCCCTCTCCTTTGGAGAGGGGTTGGGGTGAGGTTTTTATATCCCTTCCGTCCCCGGCTCATGCCCTACCATACGGCCGGTTGTGCGGCCATGGTTGCCTGGCGTAAAGTCGGTAGTGGCGCGCCCTTCTGATGGAAACTCATGTTCCTTTGGCGGCGTAACATCGGTTTGCTCGCTAAACGATGCATCGTTGCCATCATTATGTTGCTGCACTTCCTGTTGATTGGAATAGCCCTGGCTTTCTTTATCAGCCTGTTCGCGTTCAGGCATTTCGTTTTCTGAATGCTTTTGTCCGGGAATTTCGTTTGGGTCGGAATTACTCTTAAATCCGTTTCCGCTTTTATTATTTGCTTCCATAGGTTGTTTATTTAGTTATAAT
>JAQBNU010000066.1 GCA_028288365.1 Chitinophagaceae bacterium
TCTCTTGTATTTTTTTCTCTTGCACAAACAGGAGCCACTAACTTTAGTGCTGACCAAT
This sequence comes from Chitinophagaceae bacterium, assembly GCA_028288365.1. Taxonomy (GTDB): domain Bacteria; phylum Bacteroidota; class Bacteroidia; order Cytophagales; family Cytophagaceae; genus JACMQM01. Next base: position 59 of record JAQBNU010000066.1, read on the forward strand.
GGTACGCTGGTTTTAGAGGAGATGCACCCAATCAAAAACAGCTTCAGGTGGTGGGAGTGAAAAATGCAACGGGCCATCCTACATTAGATGCTTTTACACCTGCCAATTCCATTGCAGACAACAACTGGCACAATGTTATAATAGTATCTGACAACAGTGGGAATGATGTGGAGATTTACATCGACGGCAGTTTGAAGACGATGACAATAGGTACTTGTTGCGGTGGTAACACGCACGATTTCTTTTTTAACGATGCCGCAAATGTAGACAATGCAAAAATCGGAGTGATACTAAGAGACGCTTTTTTAGATTACAGCCAATTTACAATGGATGATTTCTGTATCTGGAATCGTGCACTTTCCATTACAGAGATTCAAAACATAACAACAGATCCTTCCACCAGACCATCTTCGGGATTGGTCGTCGACTATACCTTCGATAAATTTGAAGATTTAGGAATAGGGAATGCAGGAATCAACGACATCAAAGATCAGGCGGGTAGCAATCATGCAGATGCCGTGAATGGTGCACAATTGGTTATGCATTAATTCTTATTAAAAATATTTTTGCGAACTAAATGATGAAATTATTTTAAGAAAGTAAAAATGAAAATATAAAATGCCCTATGAATCAGATTTTCACAGGGCATTTTATATTTAGGAGATCGTCCTTTCTATGCTATAACAACAACGCATCGATCCGATGAGCCTGTACCATGCCTTCACATTCTGACCAGGTAAATACAGTAAACTTTCCATCCTGCGAAGCAACGAGAGCCATCGTGTCGCGTTGATCAAATACAAACTGTGCAGCAGACAAATGTCGTGTACCGCCATTTTGCGCGGGATCAACGACCTGTGCATTTCCACTCAATACAGGTTCTGTCATCACCACTTGTTCGATCGGAGCTCCGCCTTCTCTTCTTCTTATTTTTTCACCAAACGCCAACAACTCATAACGATCGTTCATCACAATTGCTCCATCAATAGCCGTAAGTCCTGCTATGATTTCTACTTCTTTGCTAATGGCATTGCGCCATAAGGTAAAATTTGTTTCACTTACATTTTCACGCATGCGATCTGATAATCCTGAAAAGACAGGCTCAATAGAATGGTGCAACGGGTGACGCACCGATTCTTTCCATGCCGAAGAATCCGCCGGAACAAACAACAACGTTCCTCCTCTTTTATGTGCACGCATGGATACGGAAAGTTGTAACAATACGTTTAAGCTATCATTATTTCCTGCAGAAGCACCAAGGTCAAGTAGTGACTTCAACAAAGACGGACAGTCTGGCAATCCTGCATTATAATCGTCTACAATTTTTACTTCATCACCGGTAAGAACAGCCACATTAGAAAACTTACCAAATGCATCCGAGCGGCGATGCTTGATGACCACCAACCCTGGTTCTGATACATCAATGACAAAACACAAATTAGGAATTTGAAATGTCGCACCCCATACATAGATTTCGTCGTTTTCATACCATACGCCAAGATGTACTCCAGCACGTTCAAAGCCAGGAGCAATCTTTGTCAGCGTACCTGGATTCAACGGAATACGTTGTTCAAATACAATAGGTTGACCAGCTTCTTTCGGAGAAAGAAACGCCAACGAAATGCGTGGTGAATGACCTTCTTCTCTACGAAGGCTAATCCAGAATGCTGCTTCAATGATCGATTGAATCATCGATACACTGGGCACTTCAGCAAGATCTTGCTTGCCATGATCACGTGCTTTGGCAAGATGTTTTTGAAAAATATTTTCTACCCTATGAGCAACAGTCTTTGCAGCCTGGTAAGTGGATTCGGTTGTCATACTTTCTTTTAATACGAGATTCATTGCTAAGTTAATAAAAACGCACGTTTTTCAATCTACAGAATTGACACAGATTAACTAATTAGGTTTACACATATTAATTAATCGTTTAAATTATATCTCCACTAAACCTTATATCTTATGAAAACGTTCCATCTCTTCATTTTTCTCGTCGGCATGGCCTTGATAAGCTGCACCATCGTGCGTCCGGGAGAAGTAGGCATGATACAACGTATCGGTGTCATCAAGCCTAAACCTATTCTTAGCGGTGCAAAAGGGTTTAATATTTTCACTGATAAAATTATTAAAATACCGATTCGTGTAACGGAAGTTTATAGCCAATTGATTGTACCAACTAGAGAAGGTCTTAGCATCAATGCAGAACTTAGTTTGCTCTACCATGTCAATGCAGACAGCATCAAAAAAGTATACGTGATGTTTGGGCAGAATTATCAGGAAGTTGCGATCATGACCAACTTCAGAGCGACAACAAGAGAGATTACAGCGAAGTACTATGCTACTGAACTTTATTCTACTGAACGTGAAAAAATTGAGCAAGCCATCAAACAACAAATGATTACTGCAGTAGAAAAATATGGTTTTATAATAGATGCCGTATTATTAAAAGACATCGTGTTGCCTGAGCAGGTAGCCAAGTCTATTCAAAATAAAGTGCAGGCGCAACAAGAAGCGTTACAAATGGAGTATGTGATCCTCAAACAACAAAAAGAAGCAGAACGAATTGTAGTAGAAGCAGAAGGTATCAGAAAGGCGCAAATGATTATCAACGAAGCCATGACAGAGACCGCTCTTAAATACAAGTACATCGACATGATGAAAGGCTTGACCACTTCGCCCAATGCCAAGGTCATCATTACTAACGGCAGCGTGCCAGTCATGCTGGATAGTAAGTAACCACACTTTATGAAACAGAAGAAGCGACAAGAGGTCGCTTCTTCTGTTCTTAACCTTTCTATTTACTTTTTAGCTTAGTAAGGTTATATTACAGCCATTAGAAAAACCAACAGCTATTTATTCCATTCTTCTTATGACACAAAACATTTCTTCTCTCCTGGGTAAAGATTATGATAACCTGGTCTCGCATGTTTGCAAAACCATTCCTAAAGAAAATCTATACCTTCCAAATCCCAATAGCGTGGCGGGTATGTTTGGCAACTCTGACCGCAATCCTCAAACACTGCGTAGCCTTGGACAGCTGTTTCACAAAGGACGACTGGCCAATACTGGTTATGTTTCTATCCTTCCTGTCGATCAAGGAATTGAACACAGTGCAGGTGCATCCTTTGCTAAAAATCCGATGTACTTCAATCCCGAAAACATCATCAAACTAGCGATTGAAGGCGGATGTAACGCAGTAGCTTCTACGTTTGGTGGTTTAGCGATACATTCCAGAAAATACGCACACCAGATTCCATTCATTGTAAAAATCAATCACAATGAATTGTTAAGTTATCCCAACACCAGTGATCAAACATTGTTTGGCTCTGTGCGTAACGCATGGAACATGGGTGCAGCAGCAGTAGGTGCTACTATTTATTTTGGATCAGAACAATCCAGAAGACAAATCGTAGAAATTTCTGAAGCATTTGAAGAAGCACACAACCTGGGTATGTTCACTATTCTGTGGTGCTACCTTCGCAACGACGCTTTCAAAAAAGATAAAGATTATCATTTGTCTGCGGATCTTACCGGACAAGCCAATCACATTGGCGTTACCATTAAAGCAGATATCATCAAACAAAAACTACCTGAAAACAATGGTGGTTACAAAGCACTGAATACAGGCGGCTCTTCTTACGGTAAACTGGACGAGCGCATTTACACGGAACTCACAACAGATCATCCAATTGATTTATGTCGCTATCAGGTAGCCAATTGTTACATGGGCAACATCGGATTGATTAATTCAGGAGGAGCTTCTGCGGGTGCGGATGACTTTAAAGACGCTGCCAAAACAGCACTCATTAATAAGCGTGCAGGAGGCATGGGACTCATCTCAGGAAGAAAAGCTTTCCAACGTCCTTTTGCTGAAGGTGTACAGATTTTAAATACGATACAGGATGTTTACCTTGATCCCAAAATTACTGTCGCTTAAATCATTACCTACACAAAAAAAGAAAGCTAAACGGAGAAATTGCAGTTTAGCTTTCTTTTTTTTATATTATATAACAATCATATAAAGGTATCATGTTGAAAATAGAGAAGTCCTTCCCAAACGAAGTACGGGATAAATCTTTTTACCGTTTGTTTGATGAGATCACATCCATCATGAGTGCTTACACTCCTAAAGATCTTACACAGGTTAAATCCCTTGAACTCATTCACAATCCCGATTTCCTTGCTTTCCTTGACGCCAATGTCGCCATCAGTATTATTCTTGATTTTCAAACGCAGGGATATTTTTACATCAGTGACAACATCCGTGAAATCTGGGGACATTCAAGAGAAGATTTTTACAATTATGGATTACAAAAAACAATGTCCATCTTTCCTTTGTATCAAAATGAAATCATCATCCATAAAATATTCCCGTTGATGTTTGACTACTTCAATAAGCACGCTTTGACGGGAGAAGCCTGTGATCTTCGTGTATCCTATCCTACCAAAGTCATTCGTGGCGATGGTACGGAAGGTTGGTACCTGCACCAAATAAAAGTATTGTATACAGACGACCAGAATAAACCTATTTTAGGATTAAAAGTAATCACCGACATCAATGATTTTAAAAAAGACGATATCATCACGATGAAAATCGCAAAAAAAGATCACAACGGTATTTTTAAAAACATATTCTCTCAAAGTTTTTCTCAAGAGAACAATAGCTATACTGTTTCAGAAAGAGAAAAAGAAGTTTTGCTTTTATTGGATGAAGGAAAATCCAGCCTTGAGATTGGTGACCAACTTTTTATCAGCAGTCATACGGTGAACACGCATCGTCGAAACCTATTGAGAAAGTTTGATGCCAAGTCAACAGTTGACATGCTAAAAAAAGCATTGGCATATGGTATTATTTAATACCACATTATAATCAGTACCCACTTGCTCCTCTGCAGGCTTCACAAGACCTGGAGTTAGAGATGGTATCTTCCTGATTAAATACCTCACCACAGCGCTCGCACGAATGCCAGGATTGAAAAAGAGACGAGGGTTCTGATAAAAATCTTGGAGATCCATTTACACTTTCTTTAGAACGTGTAAACAAATGATCCAGGCTACTTCCTATCTCCAGTTTGGTTGCCTTGTCTATTTTTAATGTATCTATTTTTTGTTTTAAATCGTCAATCATCTTCTCGCGTTCAATGATAGCGTTATGATGTGTAACGTCTTTCTTCGTCAATTCATGTTGTAAGTATTTTAAATAGGTCCCCATCTCATCTGCATTACCGGCCAGACGATTGAACATGATCAGGTATTGTTTCAATAGTGGATTTTCCAAATCATACGGATAGCGTACGTTGTGATCGATTTCACTCCAGCCTTCTTCAAAGATAGTTCTTACCTGCAACTCCGCTGTAAAAGATTGCTTCGTGGGACTCGTCTCTATGATATAATGCACAGAACGATAACCGTACTTGTGTTCTTTTATCTCGTATCCTTTTTCTTCGAAACGTCGGGTTAACTCTTCGGGATCTCCTTTGCGTATATTAGCAATGGGAATTTCTTTGGTCTCCCATGTTTTCACAATGTATTCGTCGATGATCTCCCAATCGTCTTTAAATAAATGTAACGCCCTTACACCAATGATGTCAGTGAGTTTAGAAAAATAATTTTGTAGAGTATACGACTTATCAGGATCTTCAATTTTCTTGCGAATGATCTTCTCTACCACGTGTTCACTCTCTTTCACACGGTAACGAACAGAATGCACTTTCTTCGCCTGCAACAAACGTTCTGCGATGTCTTTAGCCGTTGGTTCATATTGTTTTCTGCGGTCTTCAAAATCGGTGTGTATTTTTTCCAGGTCCTTCCATTTCAAACCGGTGGACCTGAATTCCAATTCTGAAATATTGTACTTGTGAAAAAAATCTTTCTGGGTAATCATGGTGTCTCGTAACAAAGGATGAAATGATCAAACGTTCTCGTACAACGTTCTCTTCTATTGGTCATGAAACATTAAAAATAAATGACAGACGAATCGTCTGCTGTATACGTAAAGCTTTCAATGATTCTGCGTACATCCTGATTGTCCTGGTAAGGATGAATGTATGTTTTCAATTCATCAAACGTAGTGGATTGTATCTCTTGCGGAACAAAACCATAACCCAGGTATTTGCCAGATTCCATGAGCACAATGCTGTATTCCTCGTTGGATCTACCCTTCTCTTTAATAGCCAGTGTCACTTGTTGCTCTGAAAAAGCATGCACTGCACGCGCCACTTTTTTATTGTACCGCGCAGCATCTTCTCCTTGTGCACATACTTTGCAACGGTCTACAATCAAGGCATCGCTACAAGATACAGACGTTTTATGCAAGCCACACAATCTCCCACACAGCTGATGTTCATGGACCGATGCGAGCAGGAAGTCACGTGCTTCAAGGGCCGTACGAAAAGACAACAAACTCTGCTGAAATTTCTGAATCAATCCAACCGACAACCGCGCATATCCCTGCTGATCGGTATATTGGTAAATGCAATAATTTTTTGTCACACGTTTTTGCGATCGGTTATAAGCCGGCCAGTACTTTTTAATTTCATGTGACTCCAATAACAAAGCCACCAACTCACTGCCACAGCGCTCGAAACTGATGCTGTAAATTTCATTCATGAAACGCTGACTTTGTTTGCTGTTTTGTTTACCAGAGAAATGACTGACCACTCTCTTCTTGATGTTGATCGCTTTGCCCACATAAATCACTTTGCTCTTGTGATCGTGAAAGTAATAGACACCGGGTTCTTCTGGCAAAGCATCAAATTGCTCGCGTGGGAGATGTGCAGGCAATAAAGTTTCCCTGGAATTTTTATGCAGTGATTTTTCTATGAATTGTTCTTTGTCATGTTCCAGCAACAATTGAAGCAACTTCACCGTGGCACCTGCATCTCCCTTGGCACGGTGCCTGTCGGTGATTTCAATATTCAGTGAGCCGCATAAATTACCGAGGCTATAAGAAGGCAGTTGAGGAAAAATCTTACGGCTCAGCCTTACGGTACACAGTTTTTTGCGTTCGAAAGACATGTCTAAAGATTTGAACGATTGTTTTAAAAAAGTAAAATCAAAATTGACATTGTGCGCCACAAAAATACAACCTTCCGTAAAGTCCAGTATATCCTGCGCCACTTCTGCAAAGGTTGGAGCAGCTTCTACCATCTCCGTTGTAATGCCGGTCAAAGAAGTAATGAAAACAGGAATGCGCTGCTCGGGATTGATCAGTGTATGGTAACAATCCACGACTTTTTTTCCATCAAAACGGAAGATGGCGATCTCCGTGATATTGTTTCCGGAAGCATAACCTCCCGTGGTTTCTATATCGACAATGGCGTACATGACAAGCTAATTTTATTAGTAAATGTAGCATATTTACCAATAAAGCTAAATAAATTAGCTAAATAAAAACAGGGGACGAGAGAGCTGGAATGAGTAATAAATCTGTTAGTATATGATATTTAAACACTTAAGCCTTTCCCTTTCGTGCCTGATTTCTCGTCCCTCACTTCTCATTTGAGGTTTTGCAATAACAGATAATCCAGGTCCATCTTCTTTCCCTCCTTGCATTCCAGCACTTTATTTTTGAATTCCCAAACGGTACTTTTTCTCATTTCCAGTTCCCTTGACAACTCCGCACAATTGATTTCGTCTGCGTATTTATTCACCTTCATCATGATGTAAAAAGCTTTCACCAAAGAAAACTTGCACTTATGTAAAAAGGTAAATGCCGTCACGGACTCACTGTATCCACAGCGTGTGCAACGCCTTGAAAAAATTCTAGCACCTGTAAAATATTTTTTATTGCTACATTTTTTACATTGAAATCCTTCGGTCCACTTGATCTCTTCGATGTAACGCTGGCATGCTAAATCATCCGGAAAAATTTGTAGGAATTCTTCGTAACTCACATCGTCAGATTTGATACGGGCTTCGTTTACTTCTTTGATCTTCTGTTTCAATTTATGGTTATCGAGATCAAGTGTTTGGTTCCATTTATTGATTTCAATCGCTTGTTGTTCCAGTTTTACATTGAGGTATTCTAATTCTTGTGATTTTTCTGACAGCTCTCTTGTACGTTCTGTCACCTTTTCTTCCAGTTCGCAGTTGATCTTTTGCGTCAGGGATTTATTCTCCTCCAATTGCATGATCACTTTTTCTTGCGCCTCTTCTTTTTGAGTTTTCAAAAATCTAAACCGATCTCCCAACGCAATGAACAAAATACAAATCTCTAAAATAATAGCACCATCCCGGCTGTATATAGCAAAAATAGAGACATTGCCAGCTATGTCTACAATATTCAAATCTTTTATAAAACGAAATATAAAACCCAGAAGAATAAAGGTATTACCCATAATAAAAAAACGGGAAGGTTTGAATCCCTTATTATACAAGCGAATGGAAACCAGGTATACCAATGCAAAATGAACCAGAAAAAGAAAATAAATTACGCCATCTGGATAAGCGATGAAACGATCTATGGTATAATTGATCAGGTAAAAAAACATGGAATAGACAATCCATTTGTCATATACCGGTGTCAGGACTTTACTATCCAAAAATAATCTGGAATAGAAAGTAAAAAGTATCAACAATAAAGGATTGGCCACTATAAATCCAATCTGAGAAATCATGGCATGAGACGACCAAAGGTACTGATAGCCGATGCCATCATCCAACATAGAATTTAATCCCCATGAAAGCACATACACAGAATAAAAAAGATAAATCTTTTCTTGCAGTGAAAAGTAAAGAATGAAATTCAATAAACAAATAATAAGAATGATACCATAATAGATACCCAATAGATAATATTCATTAAACGCATAAGAAGAAAATTCATCGTTTGAACGGATCTTAAATAAGATGCTCCCAACCACTTTGGAATAAAATTTCAAATAATAAGTCGTCTTCACGTGAGCCTTTAAATCCAGGTCCATCACCAGGTTTTTATGCAGGTAATTTCTGGATCCGAAAGGATGTTTCAATCCAGTAGAAATGGGATGGTATTGGCCGTCATTGCCCGGTGCATAAAGCTCTACATCATAATGCCTGGAATCGAGAATTTCCAGGATCCATTTTTTTCGATTTTCAAATTCAGGGTCAACGACAAACTTTATCCAGTAGGAAGCATCGGGATTTTCCGTATACAGTTTGTCATCTTCTACAAAAGACGACGCTGGCTTTTTCAAAATGTCCTGAATGGTTAATGAATTGCTAGGATCTTTAAATTTGCTGATGTACCGCGGTGCAATTTCAAAGAATGCCGTTTGATCATTAATCACAATCGTGTCTGCAGCACGCACAAAAAGGGGCGATAAAAGTATCGTTACCCAAACCACTCTTACAAGATGCACTACCTTCATTCTTATTCTTTATTAATTCACCGCTGTAAAAAACTAAAAGACTAAAATAGATGGACAAAAAAACGCTCCAATCTTGTTTAAGATCGCGATACCCAAAACAAAATCCAAATGATTTCTTCATCAATATTTTTTTTTCTAATGCGAAGAATCAATACAGCACAAATGGCAACACTGTTAAATAAAAAAGTCCCTGCCTGAATCAGACAAGGACTTTCTAGAAAAAATATGGATCGACTAAAACTTGATCAACGATTTATTGATGATTCCTTTTTCTGTTGTGATGAGGAGTAAATACGTGCCTTGCGCCTGATTGGTGAGATTCACAGACTGTAGCTGTGCATCGTTTCCTTTGTTATACGTAGCACTGCCCAATACTTGTCTTCCTTTGTTGTCCAATACTTTCAGATCGTATGTTCCTTGTATGCCCTCTCCTATTTCTACTTCAAAGAAACCATTTCCAGGATTTGAATATACTTTTACCAGATCTTCCGACAAACGAGAAATGGTAGATGTAGGAACAGGTTGAAATTCAAACGCACCAATATCTGTAGCACCGCTTCTGCTTTGACCGATCTGATCAAGAGTCGGTGCACCGGTAGAACCTCCGGATGTACCGGCATCTATGGCAGGACTTCCAGAGATCAATGCTACGGTTTGTGTAGTGCCTCCATTGTCACCCAATATATTTGTTCCGAATACAGCAGCCTTTGTAGCACCTGTCGTATTGCTAACGCCAGTAAACGTAATTAAAGTGACGGTACCAAATATATTGTGGTTACCAATTACATCCACAGAAGACGTTGAATACAAATCGTCTCCTGTTACACTACCAACCGCAAGAACATTCTCGAAGGCTCCTTGGTCTGCAGCTCCTCCATAATAGATACCGCCTCCGCTGTTATTGACAACTGTAACATTGATTGCGATCATACCTCCATACGAAGCAATACCAGCACCGCCACCTGCATTGTTATCTGCAATGGTGCAGTTTACTACTTCTAAATCTGCATAACTACAAATCCCACCTCCGTAATTACCAGATGTATTTCCGCTGATCGTGCTGTTTGTCACCGTCAATGTACCAAGCGATGAATTGTAAATACCTGCACCCTGACCGGTTCCGCTGACATTGTTTCCTGCAATGGTGCAATTGTCAATCGTCAGCGTTCCATCATTTAAAACGCCTGCTCCAACATCACTGCTCAATTTTCCATTTCGAATGTCAAGGTTGTTAATGGTAATTTCACTTCCATTGGCAACACTGAATCCGCGGATACCTGTACCTCCTGAAACGGTAATGCGTTCTGCCTGGCCGTTAATGACAATGAAATTGTTCAAATCAGGCAATGCCGAAAGTAAAGAAATGGTGCCTCCACCCAAAATATCAAAACTGATGATATGCGGAGAACTACTGGTCGCTGTCGCATCTGCATTGGCACTGGTAATAGCTGCACGCAAAGAGTTCGTACCTGAATCATTCAGGTTCTGCACCACAAACGTCGTTGCTTGCACCTGATTGATCAGAACCAATACATAAAGAATAGAAAATAAAGTAAATGTCTTTTTCATAGAATACGGTTTTGGTTGATGATGTTGTTGAATAATCAAATTGGTAATAAAAAAACAAAATACCAATGCCTCAACATCTAGTTTAAAAACTGTTCACTTCACCCTTCTCATATCATAAGTCATCAGTGATTGTCAAAAAAGGTTTAATTATAATTTATATATATTATAATTATGATTGGGAAAAATAATTCCATGAGAAAAAAATGCAGGGCTAAAATATCCCAACAAATAGCATGGGTAGAGTTATGCTTTCTATTACCGAAGATCATTTATAATTTGCCACATTGTATATTCCCAATAATGCGTAGATACACGATTCCAATAAAAAATTTACCAATAATTAAACCTTTGCTCATTCGTAATGTCGGCTCGTTTAAACTGTAGATAGAGTATAGAAAGAGCTGGTTAATGCAACTATTCATATACCACTGCGTAAACCTACTCAATTGACTCATGCAGTTTATATTTTTAAAATGAATTTGAGAAACTCTTCATACAGTAAGCTTTTTAAGATCGTCATTGCTTTGCTTTGTTTTTTTATTTTGGAGAACAGATCCAATGCACAAGAGGTGAAGGTTATTTTGAGTGATGCCGGTAAAATGTATCAGCCGCGTGAACAAGTTTTCTATTTATGGGACAAAGGCAATAACCTTACTTTTGAACAAGTACATTATTCTCCTCTTAAAAATGGTTTTATACATGCTGGTAAAGGTGCCATCAGCTTTGGCATCAGCGATGACAACCTATGGTTTAGAATCGCAGTAAAAAACACCATTCCCCAAAAACAAAAAGAATGGTTTTTTGAAATGGCCTATCCTCATTTTGACAGCCTTGAATTTTATTACCAGGACACAAAAGGAGAATGGAAAAAAGAACTCACTGGAGATAAAACACCATTTGCTACACGCAAAGTTTTCAATAAGCATTTTGTATTTCCCGTTTATCTTCCGGACACGACTACCAAAATATTCTACTTTCACATAGGCGGCGAAGGCTCCAGGCAATTTCCATTATACATAGAAAGTCCGAAAACATTTCACGAAGCACAAGAAGAAATCAGCATGGTCTATGGAGGTATATTTTTTGGTACCATCCTCATCATGTTGCTTTACAACTTATTTATTTTTTTCTCCTTAAGAGACAAAGTATACATTTACTATGTACTGACTACGGCGTCCATTTTATTCTTCTACCTGGGATATACCGGATATGGATTTCAGTTTATCTGGAGAACCCATTACGAATGGAACGCGAAGATCATTCCGTTGGCGGCCATGCTTACAGGCATCAGCACCATTGTCTTTACGAAGGTTTTTCTGGACACTAAAAAATATTTTAACTGGATAGATAAAGTCTATTGCGCTTTCATTGCCGCTTACATCCTGGAATTGTGCGGTTGTTATTTTGTCAGTTATGCCGTGGCGCTAAAAGCAGCCTCTCTACTGGCTTGTCTTTCGGCCTTGTTGGTCTTATTCTCCAGTTATAGCATTTGGTTCAAAGGAAACAAGTCTGCCAAATTCATCGCCTTTGCTTTTACACTTTATCTTTTGGGAATTGTTTTACTGAACCTGAACATTACAGGATTTGTGAATAGAAGTTTCATCGTAGCACACGGCATGGAAATAGGAACCACGATAGAAATGACCTTACTCTCTCTGGCCCTAAGTGATAAGTACAGCCGATTGAAAAGAGAAAAAGAAGAAGCACAAGCGGAACTGATCCGTATACAAAAAGAAACCAACGAAGAACTAGAAAAGAAAATAGAACGCCGCACACAAAAAATAAATCAGCAAAAAGTAGAACTCGAGGAGTCCAACAAAGTAAAAGACAAATTGCTTTCTATTATTTCTCACGATTTGAAAGGCCCGTTGAACTCCTTTCAAACACTATTATCCATGATGATCAAAGATGAACTCACCAAAGAGAACATCAACATGTATACCTCACACTTGAACAATAAGCTGGGGTTGATGATCAATTTGGTGGACAACATTTTGAATTGGGTGCGTACTCAAATGGAAGGGATGAAATTTGATATCCTGAAGTTAAACCTGAAAGACATTGTCAAAGAAAATATTCACCTCTTCAGCAGTCAGGCGGATTTAAAGAAGATCCGCATCATAGATGAAGTATCCGAAGACATCTTCATCCTGGGAGATAAAAATGTGGTACGCATGGTGATCAGAAACTTACTGGCAAATGCGTTAAAGTTTACCAAGAATGATGGGCAAATTTATATCCGTGCCAACGATGCCTTCGGTGTGGTGCGCGTGGAAGTACAAGACACCGGTATAGGTATTCCATCTGAAAAAATAAAATTATTATTTACCGATGCACATTTCACTTCACCGGATACCAATCACAATGCGGGTACAGGAATCGGATTGTTATTGTGTAAAGAATTTCTTTCAAAAACAGGCGGTGAGATTTGGGTAGAAAGCGAAGTCGATAAAGGTTCTTCGTTTAGGTTTACCTTGCCGACGGCGAAGGAATAAGAGTTGTCGTCTTCGTTCGTACACTTTTACTTCGATAAAATTTCCATTTCCACTCTTCGGTTGAGTTTTCTGGAATCTTCTCTGCTGTTGTCAGCGATAGGAAATGCACCACCATAACCAACCGTCTCGATGCGATCGGCAGCGATGCCCTTATCTACTAAATATTTTTTTACGTTCGATACCCGCTCTTCTGAAAGTTTTACATTCCGCGCTGGATCTCCCTGGTTATCGGTGTGACCGATAAATCGGATACGAACCACTTCATCTCTTTTCATCCATTGCGCGACCAGATCTAGTGCTGCTTTAGCTGATTCTTTCAGTTCGGCTTTTGTCTGATCAAAACTCAGGCTATGCAATGCAATGCGCTCGTATATATTCGAATCTACTTTCACCGGTTCCGGATCTACAATGATCGGATGCCACGGTTTAGGATGCAATACGTATACACCATCTACTACTGTATCGGGATATTCAAATTCTCCATACGCACTCAGTGGTGTTTTTTTCTTTACCGTATCCGGCGGTGCCACGTAATAACGGTCAACCAGCGTAAGCGTTCTATGAGGCGGTTTATAGCCTTCAGGCATGGTCTCGATATACATAAATGAAATATCATCGATTGCCATGTCATTTCCATTTACAGAAAGATTGGTATTCTCCAAACAGATCTGCGCATACGTACTGTTCTTACCGGAATACCAGGTACCCGTGACTTTGATCCAGCGAAACAAATGATAAATGTCTTTTTCCAGGGCAATGACTTCTGTACCAATAGTCACTTTGAGCTCCGGATCATTGCCTTTGGCATCTCCTTCTTCAAAAGAAAAACTGGTTTTAGGAGGAAGCAGTGCATAGACATTGCAAAAATAAGCGGTAAACTCATAGCGTGCATTAGGAACGACCTTCGCATTGCTACACCAGATTTTTCTTCCTTTATATCCATCGGAATTGCATACCAGGAAAGCACCATCTCCACCCGTATGGTCACCATACTCAGGATTGATCATTTCAGGATTATTCATCGCTATATTGGAGGTGACGACATAAGAACCAGGAGAACAGGATTCATCCTCACGGTACTCACTAAAAAATGTATTTTTCCTGGTACTTTCGAAATCTCCGTTACGAATCAAATTAATTTCTGTGGAAGGTTGAGCAATCAACCTCGTTGCCTGAACGGCTATCACAACAAGAAAAACAACAAATCGTATCAACGGAACCTTGCTCAAACGGATGGTATAATGTTACTATTTAATTCTTTTTCAACGAAAGTCCAACAGCTACGCCCTATTCAAACGCGAAATAATACCCACACAATGTAGAATTTGCACCTCATAAATATACTGCATTTGAACAGCAAATAAGAATCAATTTGCTCGTAACAAATCAGTTATCATGCTAGCATTGAAAAAAAAGAAACGTATCTTTTTTTATTTCAAGTTCTTGTAAATGGCTTGTGGCAAGATGAGGAAATGAAAGCATGCCTACATCGGGTCAGTAGATTTAGGGCATCATTTTTATAAGCTTATTACTGATCAAAAAAATTAAGCCTATGGACTTCAATCAACCTCCCATTCTCTCAAAGCCTTCGTCTACTCGCAAAACAGTAAAGGCTGCCTATTATGATATGATCGTTTTTTCACCGGTGAGATGGAATTTCATTTATCAAAGACCACAACACATGGTGAGTCGCATGGCTAAAAAACGCAATGTTTTATTTGTGGAAATGCCAATCGATTTTATCCCCGAAGAAAAAAACACCGTCGATCTTATTGCAGTCAATCAACAAATCACTGTACTAAGACCAAAGATAGAACACCTCGATGATCTGGCGCAGCTCTTGCCTGATTATGTTTCCAATGAGATGGTGCCAATCGGTTTATTTTACGCTCCTGTTTTCAGTCCATTGCTGGATGTCTTCACGTTTGACAAAGTTGTCTACGATTGTGTCAGTGAGTCCAACAGATCAATCACACCATCGTTTGATTTACAAGAACGAGAATCGCATTTGATCGCTGAAGCGGATCTTATCTTAGCCAACGAACAATTGATTTACGATTCCAAATACGAATCCAACCCTAATGTTCACTGTCTTCCTAATCTTACCAACTTCTATAACGGCAAGACCCTGCCTACAGCCATCATCGATCGTACAGCTGAGCGCATGGAAGTGTTGATCAGATCTTGTAGAAATTATGGCGTATTGATTTAAGCCTTTACTAATCCTATTGGTTAGTTATTAGTAAACAAATCTATAGTCCATAAAAAAACAGAGTCATCGAATGACTCTGTTTTTTTATGCTCCAATTAAATGGATCTATTTCTTATCTTCTTTTTTCTCCTCTTTCTTTTCCTCTTTGACTTCTTTGCGTTCTTCTCTTTTTTCCACCCGTTGTTCTTTCTTCATGCGCTTGTAAGCGCCTTTCAATAAAACAGAATGTTTGGCAGCTTCCATGTTATCACTGAATCCTTTCATCCCATACTTGAGGTTCACCAATGTCTGATCCAGGTTGTCTGCAAAAACAGTATCGGAAAATAATTTACCTACACTACCCTTTCCTGCCCTGATGTTGTGTGTAATGGCAGCCACATCGTTCGTGATAACCGCAGCATTCGTAGCTGTAGTATTCAGCTTCGACATGATCATGTCCATGTCAGCAGGTTTGACAGTAGCAATGACATCTCCATCCTTAATGACCGTTCCAGTATCTCCGGGAGTCAGTCGAATGGTTTTATTACCCATTAAACCTTCCGAAGAAATAATGGCTTGTGCATCTTTCTTGATAAATTTCTGTACACCTTCATCGAGTTGCATATCCACTTTCACAGTAGAATCAGAAAGAATAGAAATACTTTCAATCACACCCACATTAAGTCCAAGAAATCGCACATTGTTACCTTCCATTAATCCGCTGGCATCCCTGAAAATACCACTCACCAGTAGTGTGCGGTGAAATAAATGTTGACGTGTTCCTATAAAATAAATCGACAGCAGAAACAACAGAGAAGCAGCTGTAATGAATATACCTAACTTGATTTTATTGCCTGTATCATTTTTCATAGTTGCATCCTTATTTTTATTTATTCAAAGAAAGAACGAATCCATGGATCATCTGATTTTTTTAATTCTTCGTATGTTCCTTCTTGCACCACTTCTCCGTCTTTGAGTACCATGATTCTATTGGCCGTAATCCTTGCGCATTCCATATCATGCGTGATGATGATGGATGATGCGTCGTATTTCTTTTGTACTTCCAAAATCAACTTACTGATTTCTTTGGACGTAACCGGATCCAATCCTGTAGTAGGTTCATCGTATAGAATGATTTCCGGTTTGAGCATCATGGTTCTGGCCAATCCGACACGTTTGCGCATACCTCCTGAAAGTTCGGAAGGCATTTTATAAAGGGAATCTTCAAGACCCACATTTTGTAAGGCTTCCTGAATTCTTTTCTTTATTTCTTCGGCCGGAATGCCTCGTTCTTCGCGTAAGGGGAATTCCAAATTTTCTCCTACCGTCATCGAATCGTACAAGGCTGCGCTTTGAAAAAGAAACCCAATTTTCTTGCGCATGTCGTTCAGCTCTTTTTCTTTCAACTTCAAAATATCTTTACCCAACACTTCTATCTCTCCCTGATCAGGTTGAATCAAGCGCATCATGCATTTGATGAGTACAGACTTACCTGTACCGGACTTACCAAGCACGACAAGGTTCTCACCTTTGTTCAATTGAAAGCTGATGTCTTTTAATACTTCTTTACTACCGAATGTTTTTTTCAAATGTTTGATCGCTACTACCACTTCATCGCTAGCGGATGCAGTAGCAGGAGTTGGTGTAGCATCTATGGCTGTATCTGTTGTTTTCGTTTCCATAGGCCTATAAGAAAAAACTGGTGATTTGCACGGCAATCATGTCAATGATAAAGATGGACAGCGAAGCCATGACGACTGCAGAGTTAGCCGCTTTGCCCACACCTTCCGTACCTTCATTGCAATTATATCCTTTATAACATCCGATCATTCCTACAGCTTGTCCGAAGAAAAACGATTTGATGAAGGCAGGAAATATGTCTGTAAATTTCAAAGCGTTGAATACTTGAAAAAAGAACAAAGAGAAACTGGTGTCTCCTTTTATATTCACACCTGCAAAAGCACCCATCAATCCGATGGCATCTGCAAACACCGTCAATAAAGGAACCATGAATGTACAAGCCAATACACGCGTCACGACGATGTAGTTGAATGGATTGATCCCGGAAACTTCCATGGCATCGATTTGTTCCGTCACTTTCATAGAAGCCAGTTCAGCCCCTATGCTCGAACCTACTTTGCCTGCACATATAACAGCAGTAATCACAGGGCCGATTTCTCTGATAATAGATATAGCGACCATAGCCGGCAACCATGATTCAGCACCAAATATAGCCAGTGTAGGCCTGGATTGTATCGTCAATACCAGCCCCATAATGAAACCTGTAATACCCACTAAAGAAAACGATTTGTATCCGATCAGGTAACATTGACGAAGAAACTCATTGAACTCATAAGGTGGCCTAAGGGCTTCTTTAAAAAAATGGATGATGAATAAAAACAAAGACGCTATTTCAATAAAAAAAGGAAAAAGTGAAAAACCTTCCTGCGTCATTGCTTCAGCCGAATGCTGTTTGGACTTTACCTTTTGTGTGTTCGTCGCGTCGACCATTGTTCAATTTGTTTTTAAAAATAAAGGGCAAAGCCTTGTGTTACGATTTCACAGGAGGACGGTCGTATTTGCAACAGTCAGGCAATCGTTTGTATTTTCTATCGGGAGCTCTTACCGTTTCTGTATCGTGTCCAACATTGGCAATGTTCTGATTGATTTCCTGTAGTGAAACTTTATCCTCGTCATAAACCACCGTTAACATTTTAGTTTCTAGATCCCAATTGGCTGCCTTTACATTTTTATTCTCCAATGCAGCATTCTGAATACGCTCCACACACATCGGACAATTGCCGTAGACTTTGAACGTAGCTATTTTTTCATTCTGCACAATAGCAGCCACTGCGGTACTGAAGAAAACAAGGAATAGAACAAATGCAATCGAGCCAAGAGAGGAGTTTTTCATAATAGTATTGGTATGGTATAGACTATTACATCATGGTATCAAAATAGTGCCATAGATGGATGGCTTTACGTTAACCTACTCTTTAAAAGCTATTCGTTTGCAAATGAGAAGACTGAAGGCGCGCCAGCTAACATCACAACTAAAAATAGCTGGAATGACCATGAAAGAAATTGACGTTGATAGAAAACACCTGAGGAAAATCATACTCATGATGCCCCATATTTATGATGGAATAAATGTTATCTTCGCATCAAGACCATTGACCATTATAAACATGATCAATCCTAAGCGCTCTCCCGAAGAAGAATATATAGTCAGTGAAAGTCCTGAAATTACAGTAGGAGAAAATACCAGTTGGATCAAACAGTTTGCTCTGGCCTTTCCCGCTTTACAAAACAAAAACTACAAAGCGTATTTCTCCGGACAATTGGTTTCATTGATCGGCACCTGGCTGCAAATTGTTTCACAAGGCTGGCTGGTACTACAACTGACGAACTCTGCTCTACAAATAGGAATCATTGCAGCTCTCTCTACTTTACCTTCTTTGTTTTTAACACTTTTCGGTGGAGTAATCGTAGATCAATTTCCTAAACGCAAAATCTTACTTGTCACACAAGGCGCATCGATGATACTAGCTTTTACACTGGGGATACTCACTTTAACAGGTCTCGTGAGCGTATGGATGATAGGTGTAGTGGCTTTTTTATTGGGCATCGTCACAGCCATTGATTCACCGGCAAGACAAGTTTTTGTTTCTGAAATTGTAACAAAAGAACAATTGCCTTCTGCGATTGCTTTGAACTCGGGTATTTTCAACGCAGCGCGGGTCATTGGACCCAGCGTGGCAGGCGTATTGATCGCGCTTATCGGAACAGGTGGTGCATTTATTGTGAATGGATTTAGCTATGTGGCGGTACTTCTTGCTTTGCTTTGGATGAAAGTAGAGTTTCCGATGGAACAAAAAAAGCTACACGCTATTCAAGCCATCAAAGAAGGATTGCATTATTCTTTTTCGCATCCCATTATTCGAACACTTATCATTTTCACTGGCGTATCTTCTGTATTTGGCTGGTCTTACACGACTGTCATGCCTTTGATTGCCCAAAACACCTTTCACCTTGGAGCAGCCGGTTTGGGCTACCTGTATGCCGCTACAGGTCTGGGATCTTTACTTGCTACCCTATTGATTGCAACCTTCTCCAAAAAGATTTCACCTGAAATTTTCATTATCGGTGGAAGCATCTTGTTTGCTATGAGTTTAATTCTGTTTAGTTATACAGACCATTTACTCACTGGAATGATTTTACTTTTTCTCTCGGGACTTGGATTGCTCTCCCAATTTGCCATGATGAATACAGTTATTCAAAGTCTGGTGACAAGCGAATTCAAAGGTCGCGTCATCAGTATCTATATATTAATGTTCATCGGTCTTACTCCTGTAGGCAATCTGGGAGCAGGATGGCTCGCTGAACATGCCGGTACGAATGTCACCCTACGCACAGGAGCTGTAGTGATCTTAATTTTTAGTATGGGCATACTTTATTATCGAAATAGTATACGCACTGCATACCACATTTATAAAAAAAGAGAGCAGCGCTAGTGCAGGGTTGACTAGAAATAATACAAAAAAAGTATCCGCTACTTATATTCGTTTCCTAAAATATATCCACAAAAACATAATCACCAAACTGTAAGACAATTACCTAGCATTATTTTTACCCTTAAGAAGTACAAGTAATCATTATTTTTAAGTATCTTCATTATACCCAATTTACCAGAATAAGGGTCTTACGCTTTTAATTTTTAATCTTTTTTATGGCCAGATATAAGTTTGATGAGTCGTCTTCCATTCCTGAAACGATCAAGTCATTGACCCAGTTTTTTTTCCCTTTTAAGTCGGACGACAAGAAAGATGAAAAAGAGGTACATGATTTTGACCATAACGAACTCAATAATTTTTATGCCAATGCTCCTTCAGTAGCTTTTATATACAATCACAAATCCACTACCTACGATTATTTCAGTCCCAACATCAAAAAGGTAATGGGCTATGAAAACAGTGATTTCCAAAATGGAGGATTGAAGTTTTCTATGTCACTCGTACATCCGGATCACGTGAAAGTATACAATAGACACGTATTGCCACTGATGTTTAAGTACTATTCGATCTATGCCTTCAAAGGTAAAGTGAAAGATTTAGTATTCTCTTACACCTTTCGGATCAAACGAAACGATGGAGAATACATTTGGGCACTGCATTATATGAACAGCATACGTGTCAACAAATGGGGACTTCCAGTACTTACATTAGTTAATATCACTGACATCACCGCATTGAAAAAAGATCAGGGTATTGATTTTTCAGTATCTGTAAAAGAAGAGGATTCCATTACCAAAACTATTTTATCGAGAGTCTTTCCAACTAAAAATAACACCCTTCATTTTTCCGAACGTGAGATCGAAATTCTATCGCTCATGTCGGAAGGAAAAAGAAGTAAAGAAATTGCTGATGAACTTTGCATCAGTAAGCATACGGTAAGTACACACCGCAAAAACATGATGGACAAAGCCAATGTAAAAAACAGCTACGAACTCATCCATCTTGCCCGTACCAAGGGCATCATTACTGAAACCAAAATGATTTAGATCAGGATTCAATAGTTCATATAAACATCAAACTATTTACATATAAAATACCATGATTTGCTGGCGACATAAAACCTTTCCACATTCTCTTAAATAAAAAACCAATTCCTCAACTTTCCCCACGCAAAATCGTTTGAAGAAAAATAAACAGAAACCCGCTTTTCAACTAATTTTATTTTTCCTTCATGCCGCATAGTGATAAAGATCTGATAGAAGAGAACAAAAAACTTTTGGAAGAAATACAGCGTCTGAAAAACGCATTGAAAGAGAACATATACGAGACCCTCTTTCATGCCTCTCCAGACATCATCATACAGGTTGATCCTTCTTATAAAATCATTGTAATTCATATTCCCGAATATACTCGCAAGCGCCTAGACGAATTGCAAGGCGTAGATCTATTCAGTATTGTACCAGCAGTATTGCATGAAAAAATGCACAAGGCATTGGAAAAAGTATTTACCAAAGGAGAAACCACTTCTTATGAAACGGAAGCTCAGGCCTTGGGCAAACACAGGCATTACCTCAACTTCCTGCAACCCTTAAAAGACGAACAGGGTAAAACGTATTCTGCTTATTTCATCAGCCGTGAAATCACAGAACAAAAACTGGCAGAAAAATCAAGAAGTGACAGCGACAAGAAACTGATGGCTTTGTTTGGAAGCTCTCAACACCTACACATCTTGTTGGACAAGAATCAAAAGCTATTATGGTTCAATCAAAAAGCAACGGAGACTGGCGTATTGCTCTTCAATAAAGAGCTGACTGTTGGGAACTACATGTTCGATTATCTCACAGGCAAGTATAAAGAAAGTTTTGATGTTTATTTTGCACGAGCGCTAGCAGGAGAAACGTTTGTATTTCCCAGACATTACGTTATAGGAGACAACCAACATTTTTACCTGGAGATGATGTTGCAATGCATTTATGAAGACGAAGCAAAAACAAATCTCATCGGTATTTCTTTGGCTGGTGTAGAAATCACGGACCGTAGAGCAAATGAGGCCAAACTAGAAAAGATCAACAAAGAATTAATTCAACACAACCAACAACTCAATCAATACTCCTTTGTCATTTCACACAACCTGCGTGGTCCTATCGTTACCTTGTTAGGCCTGGTCAATCTCTTTGAACAAAAGTCAACCGATGAAGCATTTAAAAATGAAATCATACAGCATATTAAAAAATCTACCCTGCACTTAGACAACATCATTCTTGATTTGAATATGATCTTGTCTCAATCGGATGGCAGAGAAACGATGCGTGGTAATGTAGATTTATTAGTTGAACTTCAAATGGTAAAAGATTTATTGAAGAGTCAGATTGAATTTGCACAGGCTCATATCGTTTATGATTTTCAGGAACGCTCTACATTATATTCGGTGAGGAGTTATGTGCAAAGTATTTTCATGAACCTCATCTCCAATTCTCTTAAATACAAGAAGCCTAATCAACCAGCTGAAATTTTTATCAAAAGCCATGTACTATCCCATAACATGATGCGTATTGATTTCGAAGACAACGGCATTGGTTTCAATTTAGAAAAACACGAAGAATCACTCTTTGGATTTTACAAACGCTTTCATACGCATGTAGAAGGCAAAGGACTGGGTCTTCACCTGATCAAAACACAAGTGGATTTATTAGGTGGACGCATTGAGGTCAAGAGCAAAGTCAATGAAGGCACGACCTTCTCTGTCTATTTACCGATTCGATAATGAATGAAAACCACATGGATCCTACGATCTTGATCCAACTCGTCAATGTAAAAATGCCTTTCGGTAAATACAAAAATGTACTGCTTTGCGACCTGCCTGTCTCCTACCTGGAATGGTTTCAGCAAAAAGGATTTCCACCGGGCAAACTAGGCATGCAGCTTGCCACGATTTATGAAATCAAGATCAATGGGCTGACGCATTTATTGAGGCCGTTGAAAAAATAAAAAGAGCATAAAATAAAAGAGCGAAGAGTATAACTACTTCTTCGCTCTTTTATTTATTTAAAGACGATTATTGCTTGATCAATTTCAGATTAAATGCCTAATCAGCCGTCGATACTTTGACAATGTATACACCAGTTGCAAAGGTCTCACCTATTGTCTCCACTCCACTACCAGCATCCAAGACACCAGTTTCCATAAATGTTCCACGCACATCATATACTTGATAGGTAGCCGTGGCTTCCGCCAGCCATTCTAAGTTAAAGGCATGTGCAGAAGGATTTGGATATACCTTCAACAGATCAGTGGCTTGGGTGGAGTTCACTACTACAATTTTACTATAACTACTATGCCCATCGTAATCGTATTATTTTTGAATTCAGTATCGATAGTAAGCATATTAGACCATCGAAAATAATCATCGACATTATTCATGAGACCTTAAGATCAAGTTACTCTTGTTCGTCTCCCAAAAAATCAATCTCCGTCCTGTCTTTCATTATTTTATTTACTAGCTGATCTGCTTGCCTGGTAGTTTCAGGTAGACGGTATTCAGGTGATAGCATAAGTACCCATTCACAAGCCGTTTCAAGACTAATTCTGTGTCCAATCGATACAAACATTGGATTGGTATTGTCTTGCGTACGCAATGCCTTTCCTACTTCCTTATTATCCCAAATTAAAGACTGACTATCTCCACGTTTATTTCCTAACGCTTCTTTTTCATAATGACCAACCAATCTTCTTTTTGCACATCCAATAGTAGGAATATCTAATTCGATTCCCAAATGCGTAGCCATCCCTACATTTTTAGGATGTGCGATACCCTGAGCATCACATACAATAAGGTCTGGCTTCACTTTAAGTTTTTTAAATGCTTCGACTACAGGTGGCACTTCACGAAATGAGAACAACCCTGGAACATAAGGAAAAACAACATCCATTTCATGAATAGCATGATCTATCACTTCGAGCGTTTGGGCATCCAATACAACAATGCCTCCTACCATACGCTGTTCGATGTCATTGTATGCAACATCAACACCAGCAATGTATTTTATTTCATCCGGTAAATCATCTTCCATAATTACCATATCCCTCATTTCATTTTGAAGGTAATAGTAAGGAAGAAAATCATCATGATAAAAACCTTCTTTCATTCTTTTTTGTCTATAGTATGCCCATTCTGCACGGGCCATTTCATCTTGCTTTTCAGGATCAGGACTAGCTAACGTTAATGACAGATGTATACTTGCATAATCGTTTTCATCTGTCCCTTCGGCTATAGTGTCCAAAATTTTCTGAACGACATTTGATGTTTTAATCCATTTTTTAAAATCATCTTCATATTCACCTTTCGATAAACATTCCAATACCTCTAATTCTTTTTCATTGACCCTATTCCATTCTATCTGAACACCACAATCGTAAACAGCGAATTCAACTACTTTATTATTTTTAACAATTAACTTATAACCATAAGTGAATCCAGAAGAGAAAGCTGATGCTACAATATGCTTCTTATCAAGGCCGATAATATAGTTTTGCCCGTGGCGTATTCCATCAACATAGGTTCTTCTATAAATATGTTCTTGGGATATATCTTCTTCTATTCCATAGAAAGGATTATCCTTATAGAAATGTTTTGGAAAAGGTCCATTTAAATGTACCTGATCAAAAATCTGTCTTTTGAATTCCAGATGTGTCGAACTCATTCTCCAATTACCTTTATCTTATTCAATATATGAAAACAATTGGGACATCGACACATATTTTTTCCTGAATTATTTTTCACAAAAATCACAACTTGACTGACTACATCATCTGTGATTGCTACATTATCTTTTCTTAGTGCTTTGAGTATTTCACTTACCGCTCTAACTTCTGCATGTGATCCGGCTTTACCAGCATTACGAAGTTTACTTAACTTCGCAGCAGGTATAGTCATCAATTGTTGGTATAACTGTCCGCCATTTATATAATCGTCTCGGATCAAATTCAGGTAATCTATATAACCCGTAAGATAAGGATCCATATTTTTTATTAAATCTGTATAAACAGGTTGAGGCACTATACCTTTCTCTGCTCCACCTAAGTTGAATTGAACCGCAATATTTACATCAGGATAATCGGGATGTATAGCACCAGCAGCTACATAACTTGCTATTCCAGCTTCATCTTCATATTGACTAAGAGGAACTGCATCAACTTTCTTCACCAAATCTATTTGTGCTTGGTCTGTAAGAGTAGATAGAAGAGCGGGGATATCCTGATCATCCGGTCCGATATAAGCAGCGTCTTTAATCTGCGAACGATACGTCTTCCATTGCGAAATGAGATTATCTAAAGAAGGACTTGCATCCAACGCCTTTAATGTTGTATTAGACGCAAGATAAAAGTCTGTTAGAAAAGTATTTTTCAAGGATCCTAAAGCATCTACTTTAGTGGCCAAAGCATTATATCCACGATACTTTAAGGTTGTATAAAAATCTTTGATCACCATATACAACTGGCCGCTTGCTGTTTGCACTACTTGCACATCCCCAACTATTGTATTGGCATTGTCTATATCCTTAAACTTTATATTTGTATACTCGCCAACAATACTTTTATATTCACCTTCATACCATACCACGTCCGTAAACAATAAAGATCCATCTTGTGGAAGCTCTACAACATTTGCAATTTGCATTTCAGTTGCTCCGGCTTTTATTACTACATCGTCTCCATTTTTTATTATGCATGCAACTGTATTATCAATATCTGTATAGTAAGTAGCAATTTTAGCTTCCATATAGTAACTAAACAAGTACGCATACATGATATTATTTGTCTTAAAAGCAGTACCTGCTTTTATGTTAGTCATCAATGTTTTCAATGCACTTGCAAAATCCAGCAAACCTTGACGACTCCTTTTTAATCCATTGAGATACGCAGTCCAGTTAGCTGAATAAAAAGGATATTTGATAGCTCCAATAATTCCAGACGTAACAGGCTTAATAAGTAGCCCTACACCATAGGCTGCATAAAATACATCCCAGGCATCACTTATGGCTTCAGCGGTTTTATCACCAGAACTATGAATTCGTTCTGATGCCAGAGAAAAGGCAATGTCTGTACTTGCTGTTACTACTTCAGCAAATAATAATGGTCCCGGTTCTAAAGTAGCTATGGATGCTGCCAATGCTACACCGTCTAAAAGTATTCTTAATACAAGTGTACTCTGTATATTTTGTTGTTCATTTAAGATATAGTACAACCACAAAGCAGGCACAATTGCTTCACTGCCAGCCTTGATAGATTCTCCTCCTTTAAACTGATCAAAGCGATAATCACTTAAGAATTTAACTTTGACAAATGAAAACGGATTATCAGTAAAGGTGTATTTTTTCGAACCTTGTACAACCAAGCCAACTGAAAAATCAAAACTAAGATTACCGCTACCCTCATCGTAAGAATAGCCTGTCTTGTATGAGACAAACATATTCTCCATGGTACATTGGTTGTCTTTACACACCAGGACATAAGATGTCCCTTCTGGCTGGTAATTTATAGGATTAAAAAAACTAGCATAAACAGAGTTTGCAACAGTTTCAGGAATTGCACTTTGGTATTTTATATCTATCAGCTGGCTGATAAAAGTAATGTATCGATCCCTTTCTATACCGCCTAAGTCTTCATACAATTCCCAAAGCTTGGTGTATTTATTCTCTTGAAAATAAGTCAACAATGCATCCAGATCTTCGTCTGGTGTAGTTTCAATCAAATCACACATGAGCGATTCCTTGCTACTGGTTAATGTCCACGATGTATGCTTATCCAGTATAAGTTTTCTCTTATCTATCGGAATATTTCTGAGCATACACAAGCGGCCATAATACTCTTCATCAAAGAAGTCAATGATATAATTTATATCGTCATCTGTTACCGTCAGACTATTTATGCCATCTGTCAGCGCATAATAATTTTGGAAGATGCCAAGGAGTTTTGTAAAGTAATTTGTCTGGATGAAAGCTGTTTCCTTAGCTTTTATATCAAAGTTTCTCTCTTTCTGAAGATCTGGATTATCCAAGTCATACATTGCAGCCAGATCAGTACCCGTCTGAGGAGTAGAGTTTTTAAGTTCTTGAAAAAACTGGTACGATAAAGAATTTTGCAATGAAGCACCAGCATCTCCTAAACACCGTAAGAGATTAGGATTTTCTCTTACATAGTAAGCCGTTTTATAGGCTAATACTGCATCCTGACCACATAAATCATCTGTTGTTACAATAGTATCAAGGAAAAACAATTCCTGCATAGTCAGCTCATGCTCAAGTTTAGCATATACTACTTGCGCTTTGCTTGGATCAGGCAGGTAACCACTGATTTCATAATCACCAATTTCAGTACCCTCTCCCTGGTTTGTAGCTGTCACTACTTTATTTCCGGGGACTTTATCAAGGTAATTGGTAGGATAAACAGTGAACGCCGTTTTACCCTGTTTGATGCACAAAATACCTGCGATGACATTTTTATATTTTCCCTGTATACTTATAGCATCTTTATAATAAACATCCTTCGCATCAGCATATCCTTGAAAAGCAGTTGATCCTTTAGCTGTACCTATAGCATTGTATATTTCACCCGTTTCCAATTTAAAGCTCACCAACGTTCCCATAGGCATGAAATCTCGGTCTTTCGACCAAATATCTTCCGATGTAACAAAAGACACACTGAGTAATTTTTCTTTTATGGTAAGAGGTTTTCCGGCAACACTCAAAAAAGTTAAACTGCCGTCATCATTTTTGAAATTATTATATAATACCTCAACATTCGAAACAATAGCGGCCTGCGCATCCTTATCCTTCTTCAAGATTCCCCAAACATGTCCTGGATCATAAACGATATCCCATTGGTACTTCCATAGATCTGTACCATTGCCATAATCCATCAGGTTGCTCGTTGTAGATTTAGAATCAGGACCCAGATAAACTGGCTGAAAGGTATGTTCAAGATGGTAAGCACCATGACCCACTTCGTGTGCAACTGTGCGCGCCAATGATACCGCATCCGCGCCACCTACATAAATAAATCCGAACTGCTCATCCGGTGGCATTTTACCCAACAGGTTATCTTCTAATTTAGAAGCTTCATACACCGCAAGGAAATAAGCGGTATTCGCATCAAGCTTGTCGCTTCCACCTTTTGAATCGGCATAAGCCTGTATCATGCCCGCTTCTTCACCCTGGTAATCGTTGCTTAATAATTTACTTCCTGAAGCTTGTACCTTGCCGTCTCCATCGCTATCCCAGGTTGTATTCTTACTAAAAGTATTATCAACTGTTACCGTATAGGTAACTCCTAGTTTTGCATACGCATCGTTCAATCCTTTTTGATAAACAGCTGCATCGATAACAGATTTGCCCACTGGTATAATGACTACACTTTTTTGCATCGGAGCATAACTTGGTGCAAGTAATTTACCGATCGCTGTTTTGGTTGTACCATCTACATACCAAGCATAAATGTTTTGCCCGTCTGCAGCCGGTCCACCGGCTAAGTTAATCGTGAACGTTGTGCCTGATAAGGTTTGATCATAGACCATGCCTTTGCCGTTGGCAAATTTGATCTTGGACAAATCGTAAGTACCTCCTACTAAAGAAGCATTTACTTTATCCATCACACCTGGCAACAACAATTTAGCCGGTACATAATAATTGGTACCGATCTTCTCGTACTTCCGCTCTACTTGCGTCTTACCTGCATACTGACTTTTCCATTCGTCGAAGTCATACTTGGCTGTGCTATTTTCTGCATAGACTATTTTACCATTGGTCAAATCCAATGTCGGATCGCTGGCCAATGTCGGATCATACACACCGACATGTGTCACTGTGCCATCTGGTGCCACCTGGAATACATTGCCTGTTCCGTCTTTCACCAAACCTGGTAAATGATCCAACGTTGCTCCTGCTATAGTGGCTGTGGTTCCATTCACCGTAGCAGTCGCTGGTAAAGTAATCGTTTGCGTTGTCGTTGCTTCTCCCAAGCCTCCATCGTGTACACTTCCTACGTTATCACCGCCCTGGAAATAATCAATAGAACTTTGTACCGCTTGCTGTGCCTGATCAATACCAGACTGAGCCGCCGCCAATGCTGTTTGCGCGCCATCGATAGCACTGGTGACTTGATTTTCTATCCCTTTTATTTTATCGCGAACATCAATAGGCAATACAGATGCATTGATGCTGTCGATGTTGATCGAACCATCGTAAATACAACTGTTCGGTTGAGCATTGATTTTGACATCTTTGAAACTAACGCTCATGCGTACCAAATCTCCCAAGCCTGGAATCGGCATGTTCATGAATCCTGATCCGCTATAAGTACCTGTTGCCGCATCCGACGATGTTACTTTATCAACCAACACACCATAGTCGGCACAGTGGATGCTGTCTCCAGGAGCAAGCGATGCCAATGGTGTTACATTGGTTTTATCACACACTTGTGTCTTACCGCATTCTCCTGAACTTTTTAAATCAGCGACTGTATTTACTTTCAACGGATAATTAGCAAGCGCTTCATCTGTACCGCAAAGCACTTGCAGTTTGAAAATATATGCCGTTCCTGATTTCAGGTTATCTACAGTAAATTTCAACGTATCTCCTGTAGGCACCAGGTGAGCCGTCTTAAACGCATCGATGTCTGTAAATGCCTGTGTATAGGCATCTGCAGGTGACTGTGCTTCTTCCCGATATGTCAGTTTGTATCCGGTGTTAGCAGCGGCATAAGGCCAACACAAACGAATGTTCGAAGTGGTTTGTCCCTTCGTGATAAAATAAGCCGCCGAATCACAATTGGCATTGGACTTACCACCTGCCAGATCCACCAAGGCTGTATCTGAATAGATGCTGTAAGTCCCGCCACATCGGCTGCGCACGAGGAACTGGTATTTCTCCGAATCCTGTAGATCTTTGATCAAGGCAGAAGTAGAAATGGTATTGAAGGGTTTAAACTGATTGGCTCCTTTAACAGAATAAAACAGTTGATAAGCATCTACTCCATCAACAGTCGACCATTCAAACAAGGCTGAAGTAGTAGAACGTGCTTCTGCCTGCAATACCGCCGGAGGAAAACAATTGCCGGTACGTGCATCGGTCACTATACCAGTGCTCGTACCATCGATACGAAACATACCTGTCGGTGTGGTCGTTGTTTTATTGCCACAATCAAATGTGATTTGATACACATACAATTGATCGTCGTAGATATACCCTGCTTTTACGAAAGGCGACGTGCTGGTCAATGTTCTTTTTACATTCACAGAATCTCTGTGCCAATAGGTAATGGAATAACCACTGTATGCACTGCTCGTAGTCCAGGACAACAAGGCCGAGTCGGCATGGATGCGTGTAGCGATCAATTGGAAAGGAGTAGGAATAGGACAAGGGCCCACTACTCCATTGTCATCAAAGGCCACATCATTCGGTGTACCTTCTGCTGTCTCTGTTCCACAAACAGCATCTACTTTTATTTTATAACCACCGGATGTCAATTTATCAATGCTGTACGTAAGATCTGCATCCGTTAAATCTACACTGGTATAAGGATCTGTTGGATTAGCCAAGTTGACATATTGAAAACGATAAGCCGTTGCTCCTTTCACCGCTTCCCAATTCAATTTCATTTTATCTGTGCCTGAGTTATCCACTGTGACAGGCACAGGAGCACTACAGGTAGGTACAGCCATGGTGAACGTTCCGCCATAAGCCGGATCGATCCAGTTGTTTTTACATTTTGCTTTTACCGTATATTCGTACGTCACACCCGGTTCAATGACGGTGTTGTCAAGGTTGTACAGGTTGTCAACAGTACTTACCGGTGTCCACGGAAGACTCGTGTTGAAGGGTCGATAAGCCAGTTCGTATTCTTTGTGACTGGGATCAAAGTTCCATTGCAAAGCCACCAGATTTTTTGAAACATCCGGTGTTTGGAAAGGAGTAACAGGTGCACAATTTTCTTTGATAGAAAAAGTAAATACTTCACTCAAGCCTTCATTTTTAAAACGGGAGGAAGATCTAACAATCGTTGATCCGGACAGTACTTCTTCGTAAGCCATGACCTGCCAGGCATACACACACCCTTCCTCTAATGGAAGATCTGCAGGCGTATAGATGAATACAGGGAAATCCAATCCGTCTACATCGATCAATGCAGGAAGCGTTACGTTCATCGCATCGTATGGATTACGATCTACCGGTTGCACCCTGATCAAACGAAAGCGATACTTGACCTGCTCTCTTGGTGAAAAGGTAATTTGACGAGGTGTCCAGTTAAAGAACACGTTTTGATTGATGGTTGTTAAATCAAAGACTTGTTTAGTAGTCGGTGAATTCAACATCGGAGGGTCGTATCGGTTCACAGAAAACACGGTAAAGTCCGTTGCCGCATTGGACACCACAACGGTAGGCACTGTCGCATCTGTAGCCTCGAAGGACATGGTGTATACACCTTCCGGCAAACTATTGTCGGTGTTGGTAGGTACGTTGGTTGTGATCAATAAATTGGACGCGTTAAACAACTGTGCCAATTCTACATCGTTCAAAAAATAATACTGACCGTGTTGCAAGACCAACTGTATACCGGTGGTACTGATCGCCGTGTAATGTTCACTGACTAACTTTACTTTCAACCAGATGTGGTAGTTTGTTTTGTTAGGATCACTCAACAGCACTCTCACGTTGAGGTTAGACGGATCGTTGTAATCCGAAAGAAACACCGACGGAAAATTAATCGTCGGCTGTACCTGCACCGGATACGTTTGTGCAAAAGCAGAAGGCAACGGCATTGTGAGGAATAACAGGAACATCGCCTGGATAAGAAACATAAAATGATTCTTACCGTTTTTATTCGTCGAATGAGTAAATGCGTTTTTCATTGTAATAAAAAAAGAAATATAATTAAGTCTATTATGCGATGATTGTTCCTTCGATTAGAAGGTATAGTTATAACCTAAAGAACCGATGAATTCATTGAACGAACCATTGTAACTTCCTAAGCTGGCCTCTCCCACTTTGGCTCTTCCCGAATAACGGGCACTGGCATTGATAGAATGTTTTTTACCGACACGTACAGAGTATGAATTGGTGATCGCAAACAATCGTGCAACCAGTTCTCCCTTTTCAAAATTCTCATTGATGTTTGCGCCAAGCGACACCCTTACTTTTTTATGATACACGGGTACACCTCCAGTGATACCGGCACCTACAAATAAGTTATCTCCTTGTGCGTAGGACGTTTGATTGGCGTTGGTATTCACGCCCAGATTGATTCCTGTTTTTTTCCAGATTTGATTGAACATCAAACTTCCATTCAACATCTGATTGCTTTGATTGGTATTGCCTTGTTTGTTGGACGCATCCATTCTGGAAGCATTCAGCGCCACCATGCTGCTCGTATTGTCATTTTCTGAAATCTTATAATTCACAGAACCAGTAATGGTTTGAGCAACCTGCGTGTAGTTGAGTGTATCGATTTGTGAAAAAGTACCGCCTTGCAAAAATTGTGCATCCACTGGTTTCACATTTACAAAACTGTAAAAGTTAGAATAGGATAAATTTACATTCACTCGCTTGGAAGCAATGATACCAATATTTAATGATCCCACTTTGCGTTTCATGGAAGATGCTTTGGTATGATTTAAATCATCGTGTTGCAAACCTCCGTTACCACTGATGTTGACTTTCTTTTTAAAAAGGGCGGTAGAAAAATTCAGTGTCACGTTTTCCAAATCGTTATTGAAGTAATAAGCACCAAGCGTTCTGTATTCAGGATCGATGCGCTCGTAACCAGCGCCCAGATTCATAAAGCTAAAGGCATACGTCGCATTGACTTTGTAGGCATGATACACAACCGTCGACTGATTCCATTTGAGTGGATACAATTTATAACCAACTTTCTCAACCGCCTGCGCTCCCTGATTCTGAGTCCATATGGAAGTAGCGGCTTCGTATTGCAACGTCAATTTTGTCGCTATAATATTTTTACCGGAAATACTCCACACTAAATTCTCCTGTGGTGTCAACCCTACTGAATAAGGAACAGAGTTGATAGAGTTGGCCTGGTCTTTAGCATAAAAAGTATTCAATGCAAGTTCATTCGCAGGATTGAAATGATAGTTAAGCCTCAATCCCGCACCCAATCTTTGATAAGCTGGCAACGCATTTTTGTTGGTACTGTCATATTCTACCGCTTTTAAAAAACGTCCACCCATCCCTACAACATTGAGCTTGTCACCGCGATACTCTACACCACCGCCTAAGAAATTATGTCCGTTAAGTGTGTAAGGTGAAAAAGAAAGATTTCTATAACCGGCATGAAAGGTGAACCTTTTATACGTAGGACTTAATCCTACAATATTAAATGGCTGTCTGTAAGAATACGTCTGATTGGAAAATGAAAAAGAAAACGGAAGCGAGAAACCATAAATACTGATGTTCACATTTCCTGTGAGTACATAGTAGTAAGGATTCAAACGATTCTGAATACCGTCGGCCACATAAAAATTATTCGAAAGGCCCACACCTCCGGATACTTTGATGCCACCTTTTTTCCCAATCTGATCGAGTTGTTGTCCGTACACTGCGACGGACAACAAACACAACATAGCTATTAAAAAATTCTTCATACTAGTTTAAAACACCTCTTCTTAAAAGAGGAAATACATTCGGTTAAAAAGGATTAAGATTATAATACTGCCAATTTAAATACAAGCTGTTTCGAAGCGGTGGTCAGCTTCAGGTAATACGTTTGACTCACCTTAGAGCTCGTCGTTCCTCCTGTGCCAGAAGCCGGATCTACCGGATTGAAATCCGGCAGTGGGACGACGTACGAGGTTTTACCCGAGAGCTCCGCCGACCATAAGACGACTCCATCACTGGATACCAGCGATAAGGTGACAGCTTCTTTATCACTCATTTTCAATGTCGCTTGTACACCTGTTCCATTGCTTGGATTAGGAAACGCCGACAAGGATACAATTTCAGGAGCGATGAAATAAGGTTTCTTGTTGTTCGGATCTTTTCCTGTCGCCACAATGTCTTTGCTCAATTCTACGAAACAACCATTACGCAAAGACTTTTGTGTGATCGTATACTTGCCTGAATCCGGAAGAATGAATTCTACATAACGTGTGTTCTTCGGATATACATTGCCATCGTCTCCCACTAATGTATCCGCCGCACCAGATCTCAGGATCGTTACACCACTTGGCGTACTGTTCCAGGTATACTCTGTCGGTACCGGAAGAGAAACGTCCACCATTACAATGGTATCGTTGGTATATACCTGACTACTCACAATGAAATCAGGATCGATTGGTCTGAGTTTATAAATGACATCCGTTTGACTGGTCAATGCACAACCAAAATCATCCGTTACATTCAACACCAGATTTGGTGCAGAGTCTGTCATAGAAGCCTTGCGTGTAGTCAATGTATAATCCCATGCATCGGACTTCCATGAATAATGTAAGCCTTCGTCCAATCCTGGATCCAACACGAATGGAGGTCCCGGACACGGTGTGTACAATGGATCGAGAATATGCAACGCAGGATTGCTCGCTGCCAGTTGACATAAGATAGGCAGTAGCGTATAACTCACACTGAATTCAGAAGAACGTGATCCTTCATGATTTTGAGCGACAAAACTATTTTGTTTCGCATAGGAGAAAAACTGTCGAGGTACATCTACTGTCCAGGAACCAGTGGCATCCGATGATGTGAAAACTTTATTGACATAAGCGATAGATTGTATCGTATCCTTTACCGATTGGTATAACTCTACTGCGATGTTAGGTTTTGCGGTACCACTGATACGCACCGTTTGCGTGTCTACTAAAATACCATTGGTAATAACAGGCATCACCAAACCTCCGTTAGATTCGAAGGCTGTTCCTGCATTGATATTGATCGCTTTGTTATTGGTAAATGTAGAGTGGATCACGTTTCTGTTCATCTTCACATTATCCGAACTCACCAACTCTATACCGTACACTTTGTAACCGAAGATCACGTTGTCGGAAGCTTCCATGTTGTTACAATTTTTAAAGTAGATCGCCGTAGAATCCATACCGTGTACATCTCGTAAAGTATCTGTACCAATCAGGTTCTCTCCGATCAAGTCATTGGAAGAAGATTCTGCATAGATCGCTACCCAATCCATGCCAGCCATTTCATTACCTTCAATCGTTGTATGCGATGGCGCGCCATCTACAGAAGGTTGTATCGTAAATGCCCTTACATTGGAAGCATGCACCACCTGACTTAAAGAGTCTACCCCAATTTTATTTCCGGAGAAATTATTGAAAGAAGAATTACCGGTCACCAATACAGCAGTAGATACCGAGCCATCAGCATAAGGATCGATCACAGAAATCCTATTGTAAGTAAAGGTTTGACTCTTTGTATTGTTGACTTTGATCGCACAACCTACAATCGGTTGAGCAGAGGAGCCCAGGCTGTTGTTCGTAAACACGTTATCAGCCGCCGCACTGTCTGCAAGAATAGCAATCTGTGAGGAAGCATAAATAAAGGATTTGTTCAGGTTGTTTTTGTAAGCACTGTCAGAAGCGATCACAGCAATACTCGCATTCTCAACACGTGAATTCGTGACTTTGTTTTCTCCTGCACCTTCGGTGAAAATCAACCCAGCTTTATAATTGCTGATCTCGATACCACTTACCTTGTTTTTATGGCCGGTGATCACAAAGGCTGTATCCTGAACAGAAGTGATATCGCTGGTAATGAAATGGAAATTTTGAATATCATTTCCATCATTGCCCACATGCATCCCTTTCTTCGCATCGTTGAACCAGATGTTTCTCAGCTTACATACATCAGAAGAATCCGTGATATCAAATCCATAAGTAGAACCTATCTTACCGCCTTCCACAATGATGCGTTGATCTGGACCTGCACCTTTTCCAAGTTGTGTGTTTCCATCTTTTTCATACCCCATGTAACTGTAGATCGGATCAAGCATAGAATCCAGGTGGATATGATAAGGTCCAGGTTGAAACTCGGGATAATCGATTTGAAAAATTACACGTGAATAAAAATCAGATGCATTGACTTGTTCTAAGGCATCCCTTAAGGAGTTAGCGCCGCTGTCATAATCATTTCTTACATAGAAAATTTCAAACACTGGAGGAATGTGCAGCACACCAGATGTTTTTGAGGTATTACTATCTGCTTTAATAGCTACTGCAATGACATGATACCATGTTGTTGTATCATGATAATAAAAAGATCTTGGAATAAGTGCCTCCCATAAACCAATAGAGTTAGCGACTGTACTTACAACATATTGATTCATCGAAGCAGAAATAGAATCAGAGAAGAATACTTCTATACTATCACCCGCCTCAGCTTGACCTTGTACAAACAATCCTCTTCTATTATCTGAACCTTTTTTCACAGAGTATCTCAGCTGTGCAGGTCGTGGCTTGCCTAAGTTCGCCTCGTTCGCTTGTCCTTCGTGGATGTTGATACACAAAGCAGAGTCTGTGCTTGAGGTGTAACGAACATTCGTTACGATATTTTTAGAAATGAATACTTGTGTAGAGAAATTAATATCGAACGCATCTTGTACCGCTCTCGAAACTGTATTGTATTTGATTTGAATTTTACTGGAATGATTTACCTGAACAGAGTTCACATCCGGTCTCTGGAAGTTGTTACCAGAAATCACAGTGGCCTGCATGGCCTCTAATGTCAGGTAGATGGATGAACTATCGGTGAAGGTATTGCCGATGAAAGCAACATCCGAAGAGTTTTCCAGTTTCACCGGTTCCACTGCTTTGTTACAATGGAAGGTATTGCTCGTGATACTACCTTTTACATTGTTCCACAACAATGCTTTATGATTAACATTCAAGGAAGTAAAGGTGTTATTAGAAACCACTGTTGCTGCTGCATCCTGAAGAGACAAGGCGGTCACAATGTTTAAGGAGTCTTGTTGTCCGAAAACATTCCCGTTCACCAACAGATTATCATTGCCTCTTGCATTGACTCCTACCGTTAAGCTATCAAATGAATTGTTCAACAAGCTGACATGTTTCGCTCCTACACCCAAATCAATACCGGCATCTGATCGTTGGAAAGTTGAATTAGAAACAATTAAACTGTCCGCATCTACTCGTGCAACAAGCGCCGTCTCTTTGATGTGAACAAAATTAAATCCATTCACCACAATGCTATCTGCCAATACCAATAATCCGTTTTGACATTTCGATACATTGAGACTATCAAATACAGAAGGTCCTTGTGTTTTGGCAACCACCCATGCGGTATCATCTACCGGATGCAATTTCGATCCGTCGATACCACCCAGGAGATTATCTGTTACCAAATTTTTAGCATTAAAATGTACTCCATACGCATTGTGAATCGGTTGGAGTTTCATTTGTAGCTCTACGTCTTTTTTACCGTATTGATCTACTTTGAAATAAATACCCACATGACTCCTTTGTCCATTGGCACAATTCACAGCCATACGCAAAGAGTTCGGCATCGGGTAATCGTTGTCTGTCGTATCTTTTAAGGAAGTCACGTAGCAATCTCCCAGAATGTACATCTTGCTCAATGGTGATGTATTATTGGTTGAAGTAGTCGCTGTTGACACAAGGTACAAAGTCGATTGTGGTTTTACTTTTCCGGTCGTATCAATCACGACTTCCCATGCGCCGCCGCCACCAATAGGTGCCAGTCCACTGCCCATGAAGAGTCTTGCTTCTTCGTAACCCCCATCTCCTATATATACATGCACCGAATCGTTTTCTGCTGCGCTTGTTCCAAACAAATGCAATTTACCACTGATGTATTTGTGATCCGTAATCTGAGGTTGTGCTTTACCTCCGTTACCAGAATTGATCAAGGCTATCGCATAAGCTGTCGGCTTACCTTTGCTGATGTCATTTTCGTAGAATGTATTATAAGTAATAAGGTTTCTTAAGCCTCCGTCTACAATGATTCCACCTTTCTTATTATGGAAGATCACATTGTGTACACTATCGGCATTGAATCCACCGATCACGTTGTCCGAAGACTTGATGTATACACCTGTTCCTGCACTGTATGTTGTAGCTCCATCATACTCTGCTCCAATATTGTTGTTCTGAAGAAGAGAAGAGTCAGCATCCGTATCCAGGTAAACACCGTAATTGCCAATGTGAGAAATGTTGTTGGCTGAAATCAATGCCCAGGCAGATGCGGAAACATAAATACCGGTTTTCACAGAATCCAGAGTATTCGCATTCACAAAGGCACTGTCACAATTGATGATGTTGATGACATTATTCAACACGTTTCTCGCCTTGGTATTTTGTACCGTTGGCTTGAAGGAGTTCTGAACGTATACTCCGTTCATCGTTCCGTTCACTGTATTTCTATATACTTTCACTTTTGTCGTACGATCCAGGAATATCGCCGATTCGTTCACAAAAATACCAGCTTGTATATCGGCCGCATTTGATGTTCCGAATCCGTTGCTATTGACTCTATGTCGTGCACCCTGCACAATGGTGATGCCGCGGTATGCTTTATAAATCGTATCAAGGTATATATAGGCATCACTGCCATTTTGTAAAGCGATACCTACCGCACTGGTTGTATTACCTGTCGTAATTCTATTACCGACAATTTTCTGATTGGTACCATCAGAATAAATTCCGTATTGACTCACACCGACTACGGTATTGGTATCTACCAAAATTCCGTTGGCTCCTACCAACTCTATCCCTTTTTCTCCGGCGGATGTAATGTTGTTGAATTTGATGTTTCCATATACAAATACAGAACTATGTAATCTGATACCAGCTTTACCAAAATCGTTTAACTCGTTGTATTGTAGTTCAACAATCTTAGCATCCGTAATGGCGATAGATGTATCGTAACCGGTCATCTTCATACCATATACATCAAACTGCTGCGCACCTAAACTGCTGAACGCATAGTTTTGGGAAGAGTTATACAACAACTCCACCGTCGGTGATCCATTCGTATAACCGGATTGTGAAGTAGCGTCGATGATCAATTCAGCCGCTGTAATCAAAGGCAGATCGGCACTTGGGGAAATAGTGGCTGAACCAGTGATATCAAACTGAATCAGGTTGCAGGTACCCAGGTTCGCTTTGTCGATTGCATCTCTTAAAGAACCTATACCCGCATTGGCAGTAGTCGTAACCAAACATATTTTAAGATCAGGATTATAAACAGCAGAAGCTTCAGATGTTCTTCCTAATGATGTATTTCTCGCCGTAGCCTTGAAGTAATAATTCTTCGCGTTCGCAGCGCTGATAGGCAATGCCACAGTCCACGCACCCAATGAGTCTGTGGTAGTATGCGTGATGTATTGATCCAAATCGTTTCCTGTTACATCTGAATAAAACAATTCGATGTAATCTTTCGGTTTGGATGATCCAATCAGGAACAACGAACCATTGTGGAAGGTAGAAGAGATGATATTGGGTGTTGGAATATTATGGTTCGAACTATCCGATGTATTCAAATGCAAATCAATGGGCTTGCCAGTAGCCGATAAATTCACAACTGTATTTTGTACCATTAAAACAGTTTCAGATTTCATGACATCAAAGCCTCTGTTGTCGACCTCTGTCATATCGTTGGTCAGGAATCCAACGTTTGCAGAGCTTTCTAACAACACACCCGTTTGCGCTTTTCCGATGTGGTTGTTATTGACCTGCGCACCCAGGAACTGAATGAGATGCAGGGCCTGTGGATTAGAAGAACCACTTCCTTTGATCGTATTGTTTAAAATAGATCCGCTCGCTGTATTGATATACAAGGGCACTCCTTTCACCGCTGCAGGTGTAGTGGGCAAAGTGCCTGCACTGATGTTATTGACTATGTTATTTTCTATATCGACAGTACTCGCATCGTTAATCGCGATACCAAATTCAGTCAACGGTGCTACACTTCCATCTTTCTTATTTCCAAGTGTATTGTTTTGAATCACCAGTGAGCTCTGTTGTGAGGCAACCGCTGCACCGCTATTGGCAAAGAAGTTATGTGTAATGGTTTGTGTCACCGATGGACTTGAACCACTTACTGCGATTCCCAAACCATCATTGATAAACTGGTTGGAATCAATCACAGCATTGGTACCGGTACAACTTAATGCCGTCGCAAAATTATCGAAGGTCAGGTTTTTAATTTCAAGATTATTGGTATTCCAGGTAAAGCCTGTAAGTAAAGGGCTCTGTGCTTTAATTGAAACAGGTACACCATAAGGATTTATTTTCACTCCATAATTATTGGTGATCGTATAACCCGAAGCACTTAAAATTTCATTGGGTGTAGCAGGTAATTGAAAGACAATTCTCGCAGGCACACCTGGCGATCCCGCACCGGCAAGGTTGGCGCAAGTCACTGCTTCACGCAAAGAACCTTTGCCTCCATCGAGTGTATTGGTCACATAACAGATTTGCACAAAAGTACCGATACGAACAGGGAATGATAAAGGAGAAGTATTTCCTAACGCGTCTGTTGCCGTAGCCACTACATAATTATTTTGATTGGGAACGATCATAGCTGTAGGAACAATAATTGTCCAGTTACCCGTGCCGTCTGCATAACCTTCTGCAGCGTATGTATACGCTTGCTCTGGTTCGTAAGTACTCATGAACAATTGTACTCTGTCATTAGGTTTCGCTTTTCCTGTGACGGAAGACACACCAGACAAAGTAGTACCTACCATGTTATAAGGAACAGGTTGCAAATTATTACCATTACTAATCAGTGTAATGGCTACTGTGTTATCAAAAATTTCGTTGTAAAGAATGCTGTTGTTGACTCCGGCAGAAACGAGTACTCCAAATTTCGCAGCATCTACTATTCTATTGCCTTGATTGATTTTACCAATCTGGTTATTGTTTCCTGTTACATATACCAAGGTGTCGGTTATATAAGAAGATGCTTTGCTAGAGTATGTATTGATCGCAGAAGCAGACAACTCATTGTATTGACCGGTGATCTTCACTGGTCGAACGGTTTTCACAACATTCAATTTGGTGAAGACAGAATAATCGCCCGTTACGGTGATGGCA
This sequence comes from Chitinophagaceae bacterium, assembly GCA_028288365.1. Taxonomy (GTDB): domain Bacteria; phylum Bacteroidota; class Bacteroidia; order Cytophagales; family Cytophagaceae; genus JACMQM01. Next base: position 41,269 of record JAQBNU010000066.1, read on the forward strand.
TTTTTAAAATTCGTCCATCCCAGGTTATTGACATTTACTCCATCACTTGATGTCAACAAGGCATCAAACAATCCATTTCCTTTTACAAAGATCAAAGGATCTACTCCACCTTGTGTACCGTTGATCGTAACAGGAACAAGTACTTCACTCAATGGGGAACCAAGAACAATTGTATCAGGTGTACTGATAGAAAAATTGATTGTCAAACATCCGCCAGTATTGGCGTCGTCTATCTCTCCTCTTAAAGAACCAGGTCCGGCATCGTTGGTATTTGTAACAAGACAGATACAAGTAAAACATCCTACCATAAATGGTTGAGAAAGCTCAGAAGTATTGCCTGCCGCATCTGTTGCTGTATTGACATAGTAATTTTTCTGCGCCGGATCGAAAGCAACACCTTGTGGGATGTCTAATTCGAATACACCATTGGCGTCTGCTTTTGCAAATCCAATATAGCGTGGAGCCTGCTGCGCTGTGTTGTTATTCGTAAACACTTCCACTGTATCTCCAGGTAATGCTGTTCCTTTCAGAATCACACCACCTGTCGATGATCTTCTGTATTTACCAAATACCGCAGGCAGCTTCGCGATATTACCAGAAGCATTTTGGTCAATGGCTTTCACCGATGCATTGCTGTTGGTGAAAACTGTTTTAGAAATCTTATTGGAATTGTTAACGACTAATATTCCACCCTTCACATTCTCTTTAATGGCATTTGCAGTCAACAAAGAATTACCGCTAAGATAAACACCATACTCCGGATGATTAGCGATTTGATTTTTACTGGCAGCAACCATACCCGCACTCACATAGATGCCATACTTCGTATTGGCAACCACATTCGCTGTATTTGTCACACCAATGTAATTCGATTGTATGATGGTACTATCGCTCGATGCCGCAAGAATACCGTGTACTCCGTTTTTACCGATCAGGTTTCTCTTGATGGTATTCCGATGAGAAGTACCATTTAAATAAATACCATTGCCTCCGTTGGCAGATACCACGCCGTTGGCACGAACACCGATGAAGTTGGTATCGATGGTGTTCTTGTGAGAGTTGTTGATGTAGATACCGTCTTCTGTTGAACCCAATATGTTATTATTGACAATCACATTGGAATCAGAAGCAGCATTAAGCCAGATACCGTATTTCGTATTGTTTAGAATGTCATTGTTACGAATGGTATTTTGAGAGGAAGCATTGAATAGTGCTATTCCATTTTTAGAACTCTGAATCGTATTGCCCTGAATGGTATTCAGAGAAGTATTACCTACCAGTGTAATCGCTGTTCCAGAGGAAGTAAAGCTGTTGTTTAATATGGTATTGTTATCTGCATTTTCATTCAACTGAATGGCACTTCCTGAATTATTGACAAACACATTCGAGTCAATGATGGAAGAATGGACATAAGAAGAAAATGTAATCGCATTGGCGAAATTTGAAAACGTAAGACCTGAGACATCATTATAAGGTAAATTGGAAGCGAACGTTAATCCATTGGCATTATATAAAGAACCATCAATGACGATATTGTATACACCCGAACCTGATTGTGTAAATCCTTCAATGACCACAGAGTCCGTCAACACTGGCAATGCCGCAGTAGGTTGAATGACAAAAGGACCAGTTCCAGGAATGGCAAAATCAATATAGTCTCTACCGTAGTTGGCATTCGAACATTGAATCGCTTCTCTCAATGAATTCACACCGTCGTTATCCGTATTCTTCACCCAACATGGACATTTCAACGCCGTGAAACGAAGGGTATCCGAATTGGCCACGCATCCTTTATCTGTCGTAATCTTCAAGGTATACTTACCTGTTTTCGTTGGATACATTAAATTGGTGGTATTGAACAACACGCCATTAACATACCAACCAAAATTGCTATAACCGTCCAGGCCTTCGAATGAAACACGTGCACTGGCACAACGTTCATAGACACCCGTTGGGAAGAAGGTAGAAAGATCTGGCACTGGATTTTCTATTACGGTAGCAGTTGTGCTGATCGAACATCCAGAGATTGGATTAGTAGATGTCACCGTATAACTACCACCAAGCGATACAGGAATGGAAGGAGTTGTTGCTCCTGTATTCCAGACAAAATTATTGGTCAAGTTAGAAGTCAGAGTAATCGGACTACCTGAACAGAATTCTGCAGGACCTGTAATGACAGGCTTGGTAGGACCTGCTTTAACAACAAGTGCCAGGGTATTAGAAGTACCTGTACAACCCAACAGATTGCTGGTTCCTTTACTGGTAGCTACTACATAATAATTTCCAGCATCGACCAATGCAACAGATCCTATACTGTACTTAGAATTGTTGGGGCCAGCTGCAACGGCGTCTTTATACCATTGAAAAGTATAGTCTACTGTACTTAATGTTGTACCAATCGAAACCGAAGAATACTCACAGGCCAATTGATCTCCTGAAACATTCACAACAATTTGAGGAGCGACATCAACATAAAAAATATCCGTTACGACAAAACATCCTGACGTGTTGTCTGTCAGTTTCATGCTGTAATTATTGGCCGACACAATGTGGCTCAAGGCAACAGATGGATTCACTTCACCAGCGATCACCACTTGTTCTTTATACCAAATAAATGTACTACCTGTTGGAGAAGTGGGCACTTGCAATGTCACACTGCCATCGTAACAAGACTTCGGTTGAGAAGCGGTAATGACAGGCTTAACCGGTTTATCATATACTGCAATAGGATAAGCTGGCAGGCTGAGTATACATCCGTTCTTGCTGTCTGTTACAGTTGCCGTGTAATTACCGGCATTAGCCAGCTGAGCATTATTGATGATCAGATCAGTTTTATTCTCCGCCAGATCTGTTGAATTAAATTTCCATGCAAAAGAATACTTGTTAGGATCAAGGTTAGTTTGAATCAACAAGGCATCACCCACACATACTTTTGTATTTCCTGAAACTAAATTAGGTACCGTATAGTTTTTCAACACGACAGCAAGTGTGGTCACATCACAACCCGGCACTGAATACGTCACCACATACGAACCAGGTGCACTCACAGTAATGGCTTGAGTGGTGTTGGATAAAACAACTCCATCTTTTTTCCAAACATAACTACTTCCAGCAGGGGAAGTAAGTGTTACCGTTTTCCCATTACACAAAGTCGTATCACCCGTGATCGTGATAGCACCCACTACATTCGGTACAAGCACAAATTCAGATTTGGTCACATTGCCTTTACAGCCCAGTAAATCCGTTACTTCCAGCTTGATGGTCTGATTTCCTGGTGCTAGTTTTTGAGAAGGATCATACAAGGTCGAGGTGTGACCGTTGCCAAAATCCCACAGGTACTTGGCCTTCGAATAAATAAAGACACTATGATCAGTGAACTTATAGGTATTGTCTGTACAAGGTGGAGGAGTAGCAATAAAATCTGCCACCGGTGGTATACTTACTTTTACTACTTTATGAAATACATTGGTGCAAGTTGTATAGGGTGCTTTGACACCGGTAGTAACTATCGTTAGTGTCACGTTATACGTTCCCGAATCTGCATAAGTATGTATGATATCTCTGTTGCTCGTTCCGGATAAATTACCTGAATTGAACCCATCACCAAAATCCCAAGTCAACGAAGTAACGGGATAGTCAGGAATATTTACAGATAATTCATTAAACGTCAATGCCTGTCCCTTACAGCCCGGAGCATCTACTTTAAACAAAGCCAAACCAGGAACGATTACTTTGGCAGAAGAAGACTGACATCCTCTGTTGAGGTAAACATTGAAGATCCCTACATCAGTATATGTTTTAGCAGCAGGATCTGCCAAAGTCGAAGAAGTACCATCACCAAACGTCCATCCGAAGATATCACTAGGACTCTTACCAACAGAATTATTAGTAAACGTAAATGGAGAACAACCTGGAGATACTGTAAATGAAACAGCTGGAGCTAAACAAGTATTACCACCACCGCATGAATAGACAGATATAGGAGTGGCTTGAGATTCTTGAGAACAAGTTTGCAACGTTACTTTCACGGTGTACGTGACAGAAGAGATGCTACCCGTTGATATGGAGGTATTCAAAATTGGAGTACCGTTACCGGTAGGTACACCATTGGCATACCATTGGTATTGGTAATCTTGTCCTTCATACGTTTTCATCGTAATCGGCACAATCGCTCCAGGCGTTTGCTGGCAATAACCAAATTCATCGCTAGAGAATATTTTTACTCTAGGCAAAGGAATTTGTTCGATGTATTTATTGGCAAAGGCAGAACAACCGTTTCCATCCACTACTTCTACTCTGTACTGACCTTCTGCAGTAACAGGCGGTTGGGGAAGAGAAGAGAATGAAATTGTATTCGGTTCAGTATACCATTTGTATGACACATAACTTGGTGTCGTAGATAAAGGAGAAGGATTGCTTCCGCATATTTTGATGTCATTGATGGCAGGTGTAGGCAAAGGCTTTACATCTACACTCAACGCAAAAGTTTTCACACCAAATCGATTGTATTGGAAGTTGACCGTCTGTGCTCCTACACTCGCCCACTCTACTATGATTTCACTGCCGGTATTGCTAATGATGGTACCACCCGAAGAAACAGACCAAGTTTGGCCAGAAGAAAGTCCATCTGTAACATACATATATTTTACGCGGGAGTTCACACAAGGACTACCCTCGCTGCCGATCTGTGTACTCAAAGCAAGTGCTTTCTTCACCACCAGTACAGCAGGTACACCTGTACAAGGATTACTCGCAACAATACCTTCCACTATAATTTTAAAAGGTTCATTACCGCCCCATGTCACGGTAATGCTATTGCCGCTCTTGGAAGAACTCGATGCACCTATGACGGTATAATTATAATTGAGGTTCTGAGAATTGGTTACTGTATAAGTATAGGTACCGGTTCCCTGTGGATCAACATCTGTCGGGCCTGTGATAGCGATATCTGTAGGTGCTGCTTTTACATATACATTTTTAAACAAATCATATTCTTTACCATTACGTACCACTTTCAAATTGATGGATTGTGTACCCGGTATATCAAATGTTACATCGTACGTATTGCCAGAAGGAACCGCCTGTGTAAAAGCAGAGGTCCATGTATAGACGCCTGAATTGGATGGATCAACAGTGGCAGTGAATGTCCCTGTGCTACTGATACAAACGGTATCAGGTCCGCTCATGCTGTAAATAAAATCAGGTGCTATAGGCAATGTAAATGGAGTCGATGCACATGAAATGTCCGAACGATAAACTGTCAATTGCAATCCATAAGGACCTGCACTTCCCCATGTAATGCTAGCATTATTGCCTGAGTAGTTATTCAACGTTCCTCCCGTCACCTGCCAGCTGTACTGCACGCCTGTGGTTACATCCACTGTAGCTATATACGATTCATTGGCATTGGGAAGCACAGCCGTCTCACCTGTAATAGCAGACACAACTGGTTTTGAAACAAGTTGCACATCGACTGTGTCAGATGTATTACAGGTCTGACTCGCATCATTTACTTGCGCATAGACATGATACAATCCTGGATTCGTACTCCATTGAGCTAATCCAGAAGAAGCATCAATGGTATTACCACTGCCGGATACTGACCACGTATAAGTACTTGCATTGACATTTGTATAATACGTATCGACATCACCTTCGCAAACCTTCACGGTTCCATTGATAGAAAATTGTGGTCGTAATTTTACACGTATAGAATCTGTTCTTGTACAGCTCAACAATTCATTATGCACATTCAAATAGATTACTCCAAGCGTGTCATTGCTATTCCATTTTACATTGACACTGGTTAATCCATAATCACTTGACTTAGGATTAGTGATTGTACCACCTTTGACAGACCAGGAATACAAAGTAGCAGGTGCATAGTCTTTCAAATTTGTTTCATAAGTTGCTATTGTACCTTGACACAATTGATTGGGTCCAGATAAATTAAAATTCACTGGTACAATGGGAATAGCAATGCTTACAGGTGTTTCACACAATCCTGTACCACAACCGGTAGCCAATAAAGTGACTTTGCCATTACCGGTACTGCCATCTCCCCATAATACAGAGATAGAAGAAGTCCCATCACCACTTATTAGTGTCCCTCCTTCTATCGTCCAGGCAAGACTTGTACAGGTAGCATTCGTAGTGAACGAAGTCGTTTGTCCCGGACATACAGATGTAACGAATGAAATAGAAGGTGCATTGGCAGCATTAATAGTAACAGTCTGTGTAGTCTGTGCAAATGCACCGCAGGCATTAGTAGCCTTAAGTGTTACTGTATACGTACCAGCTGTTTGATAACTGTGCGTGGGAGTTACCAGCTGTGAGGCAGAACCATCACCGAAGTTCCACTCGAAACGAACACCAGCCAATGGAGTCGTTGTATTTTGGAAAACGATATTCTCTTCTCTACAAGCAGAAGACGCTGCAGTGAAACCAACTTGCGGAGGAACACCGACGGTGGATGGATCCTGTGGAAATTCATATGCACCAATGTCTACCGTACCAGCAAAAATACGAGTGGTATTGTCGAGATCAGTAGTAGAATAAGTCATTTCATTAGACCCTTTATTAATTAATGGAGAAGAACAAGTGAGATGATAATTGCCTCCTGCTAAATCCACAAATTGAGGATCTACATCGAATATATTTTGTCCCGTAGCATAACCACCTTGTACATCGCTGTTGAATACTTTTGCAAAATAATAGGTACTGCTTGAAGTAGTCAATGGTGTTCTCGTACCATTGTTCCAGAAAATACTATTTGATACGGTTGGATAACCCCAGATCACTTCACCACCCTGATCAGTAGCGAGTGTAATCAACGCTGTGCTATTATTCACAAACGTACAATTCTTTATTTCATGATTGGTACCGATTTCCGCCACCAACCCCAAAGCTCCGGCAGCTACACTACTGGTATATATAGCGGTACTTTTATTTCCATCAAACAAAGAGTTGTATATTTTCACACTACCCAGGTATGAACGTATCGCTCCTGCATTGGCACTCGTATTATTTTTAAACTTACAGGCATTAAACGTCCAGGTACCACTGGAACAATATACAGCTCCTACATAAGGTGTTTGATTGGATTCAAAAACGCAGTTGTCGATTTCACAATCAAAACCCAAAAACGAAGTAATGGCACCACCAATAGAAGCATTTTGTGCATTTGAACTATTGTTTCGGAAGGTGGTATTACTCATTTGCATCGGTGCCGCAATTAAAAGAGCCCCACCATAACGAGCACCCAGGTTATTCAGAAATGTACAATTCGTAATGGCAGCATTACTACCCGTTAAGTAAACGGCGCCTGTTCCGAAAGAATAAGCAGAAGCATTGTTACCATCAAACACACAATTGTCAATGGTCATTGGCCCCGCATTACAAGTAAGGGCTCCGCTCGTTCCTAAAGTCGTATTGTTTTTAAAGGAACATCCCGATACATTAACAGACTCTCCATTCCCATAGCAGGATACCACAGTGTAACTTCCTCCATTGATTTGGTTATTGGTAAAACGGCTGTTCGTCACAACCGTTTTACCAATGCTACCTGCATTAGTTAAATTGATGTCAAATAAATTTCCATAATTAAGAATACTGTTGGACACATCAATATTGTTGATGGTGACTGTAGTGGCTCCAACACAAGACAATATGGGATTTTTAGTTCCATCAAACGTAGAGTTTTCAATGAGGATATCAGAAACACCCAAACTAAGTTCCGTAATTCCAAACACTCCATTGTTGGTAAAGGTGCAACCGCTGACCGTGGCTTTAGCAGGTTGCTGATAACCCGTTAGTAAAATAATATCCGCTTGATTAGCATTGAAATCACAATCAATTACATTGAGATTTCCTGATGTGTAATTTTGAACGGACCTCCCATTATTATTTAAAAAATGACATTTAAACAAATCAATATTTGTTCTATCGGTCTGAAAACTTGGACCGAAGTTATTCTTAAAAGTAACACTGGTAAATTTGAAATTACTTTTTGGATCGATGCTTCCATCAGCTGTTACATTATTAATATCGGCATGCAATGTACCTTGTATGTTCAAAATGGTATTAGACATGTCGATGTTTCCAAAACAACTAAACCAAAGTGGCATGACACCTTTGGAGAACACACAATTATTCACCTTTATATTGAAACGATCATCCTGAGTAAAAACAAGCGTTCTGTTAAACAGATCCGGATAATAATGAGTGACAGCATAAGAAAAATTCTTAAAACCAAAACCATCCAACGTAAGTGTCACATTAATATCCAACGCAATGATGGTAGATGGCGCATTCGTTGAAAGATATCCCAACAAAAAAGTACTATCGGCAGCTAAGTCTCTTTCATAAATAGAACTTTCATCTCCATTAAAACTTCCGTAGAGTGAAAGATTTTTATCTATATGATACCCTTGTTGAGTCATAAAACCATCGTTGGGTGCCAGGTAAGTTCCTTTCGCTATCCAGAGTTGATCGTTGGCTGAAGAGGCCGCTATCGCAGCTTCTATGGTTTTGTAAGGCGTGGCCCAGGAAGTACCGTCTTCTGTAGAACCGGTATAACTACCGTTTACATACACGATCGCTGCAGAAAGTTTCGCCGACAAACCCAGCAAAATGAAAAATGAAAGTAAAAAACTCTTTTTCATAATGGTATATTTTTTCATATTAAAAATTCATTGGAGTTGAATCACTAATGCTTTGCTTAATATTTTGCGATGATTTTTTTACTCATCAACGATTGCCTGCCACCCGCAATCTCCGCTATAATGGCATAATTGTATTCTGTATTTGGAGTGAGCCACTTGTCATAAAACTCACGCTTCGAACCCGGCACAAATTCATAGGTCTGCACAGGTTCTCCTTTTTTCGAACGCATGATTTTAAAACCGGTGGCGTTCATGTCAAAATCCCAGGTCAGCTTGACCATCTTGTTGTCTTTGCTCACAAAAGCCTGCAGATTCTTTACTATAGGGAAAGGTGTTTTCTCCGGTTGCAAAATGCGTA
>JAQBNU010000095.1 GCA_028288365.1 Chitinophagaceae bacterium
AGATCACATGTGAAGAAGTGGTGACTTCTGGTTTTAATGATCAGGTGGGATCTTCTCAAGCAGTTACTCCATTGCAACAAAAGCAAGCGTTGCGTTGGATGGATCTGCTTCATATAAAAGAGTTACGTGAACAAAATTTATACGATACATCATTAGGAGAACAGCGATTGGTGCTCCTTGCACGAGCATTGGTTAAAAATCCGGCTTTACTTATTCTGGATGAACCCTGTCAGGGTTTGGATGCTGAGCAAACTAAAAGATTTACAGAAGTAATCGATGCGGTCTGTACGCATTTTAATAAAACACTCATTTACATTTCTCATTACGCACAAGACATTCCTAAATGCGTGACTCATGTCTTGACCTTAGAGAAGGGGAAAGTAGTTTAAATATCTTGGTTGGTTTTCAGCATTTGATTGTTGTCTCTGTTAAACAAACGATTTGCGTTAGGGATTGAGCCATTGTTTGAGCTCTTCCGCCAACGCAAGGCCTTATAGAATAGATTAATGGATTGGCGGGAAGCGAGTGGCGAAAGCCCGGCCCGAAGGGAAACGCCCATAACAGCATTATACTACTATTCAATATACTTTTCTGTTTACAACCTCTCAATAGCCAAATCATGAAATAGAAGCAATGTTTTTATCTTATCCTTAATTGGAGGTAGAAGGACTACCTTGTGCGGGGTATTTTTTTTAATTGGTCACGTAGTATTTTTTATGTTAGGGAGGATTGTTTTAAATCGAATCAGTAATCAATCTCAACGAACTGATGTGCGAAATAAAAGGATTAAATGCAGTCAATGACATGGTAATCTGTCATTGCGTTCATTGCAAAATGGTGTTCTTCTGGAATAGAAATGTCATCATCAATTTTACACAGGAAGATTTTAAAAAATTCTGTCGCTCCATAGACAACCTGGAGTTTAGAAAATCAGTGGTCATATTTCCCGATGAAAAAGAACGAATCATAGTGCCTACTTCAGATGCCAATCTTAATTTGTCATTTGATCAGGAAGAATGGGCAGCAGTGCAGGCAGTAATACAAGAGGCAGCATGTATGCAGGAAGTATATGAACTGATGAAGCTATGATCAAAAAATAAAACCATTGACGAATCAATCGTTTTGTGTAGACCATTTTTTAAACTATTTTTTGTTTCAGTTAGAGAAAAAGCCGGAGTTGTGCAGCTCCGGCTTTATTTGTATAAAGAGATTAAACTTTCTTAGGTTTGATCCCAAATAACCTTCCAAAACCGCCCAACATTTTTTTCTCAAAGCGCCAGGCAAATTCCCATTGACCAAGAATAAATCCAAATAACATGAAGAGCAATTGGTAAATAGGAAAAATGATCATGATTCGTAAGGGCCAGTAAAAGTAGGCCGGTAGCGTATCCGTGGATATGTGTAAGAAATCTAAAATAGGTCTCGCCAATTTGACAGCTGAAGAACCGGTGATGCTAAATAGTATAAATACAATCACCAATTGCCAGTTGGAATGAAGTCCCCAACGGTCTTTCAGTTTTTCTACCCAGTTTTTTTTTTCGTCTGTCATGAATTGATTTTAATTGTATATACGTTTCAAATGATCTACTAGAATTTTAACATATCCCAGGATGAAGGTGAAGGATAAGGAGCATGTATACTGATGGCTTCTTTACTGATGGGATGAAGGAAATGAAGTTCGTAAGCATGTAGTGATATTCCTCCATCAGAATTGGAACGTGCAAATCCATACTTTAGATCGCCCTTGATCGGACAACCCATAGCCGCCAATTGACAACGGATTTGGTGTGACCTTCCACTTACAGGTTGTACTTCTAATAGAAAATAATTATCTGTTTTGCGGATGATCTTATAATGCAACTCGCATTTTTTAGAATCCGTTACTTCTTTAACATGTGCACGGGATACATTTTTTTTACTGTCTTTGGTCAACCAATGAATCAATGTTCCTTCAGGTTGCGGCGGTTCATTTTTTACCAGTGCATGATAGATCTTTTGTGTTTGTTTTTCACGAAACTGCTCGTTCATGCGCTCCAATGCTTTGGAGGTTTTCGCCAACAACGTGAGTCCGCTTACCGGTCGATCCAAACGGTGAATGACACCGGCAAAAACATTACCAGGCTTCTCGTATTTTTCTTTCAAATAAAGTTTTACGTATTCGCTAAGCGGCGTATCGCCTGTCGTATCCCCTTGCACCAATACGCCTGCACGTTTGTTGACAGCGATCAGATGATTGTCTTCGTAAACAACATCGAAATAAAGAGAATAAGGATTGACAAATTCAGCAGACTGCATGTGTTCTAGTAACACTCGTTTTGATTAGGAAAATCATTGGACTTGACATCCCTGATGTATTGCGAGACAGCGGTGCTAATTACTCCCTGCAAATCAGCATATGTTCGGAGGAAGCGCGGTTTGAATTCGTTGTTAATGCCAAGCATGTCGTGAGATACCAGTACTTGTCCGTCTACGTGCGGACCTGCACCGATTCCTATAACAGGTATTTGTAATTGTCCTGCTACTTCTTGGGCAAGAGTAGAAGGTATTTTTTCAAGCACGATAGAAAAACATCCGCAGTCTTGTAGCAGTTTAGCATCGTCTCTTAACTTTTGAGCTTCTACTTCTTCTTGTGCTCTTACCGCGTATGTTCCAAATTTATAAATAGACTGAGGCGTTAGTCCCAGATGTCCCATCACCGGGATACCTGCGCTCAGTATGCGTAAAACAGATTCTTTTATTTCTAAACCACCTTCAATCTTTACGGCATGGGCACCGGACTCTTTCATGATGCGTATCGCAGAGCGAAGGGCTTCAGAAGAATTTCCCTGATAAGATCCAAAGGGGAGATCTACAATGACCAATGCACGCTCCACCGCTCTGATTACGGAAGATGCATGATAGATCATTTGATCCAATGTAATAGGAAGTGTAGTCTCATGTCCTGCCATGACATTAGATGCAGAATCACCTACAAGAATAACATCTACTCCTGCGGCATCCAGCAATCTTGCCATGCTGAAATCATATGCCGTAAGCATGGATATTTTTTCACCACGGTGCTTCATTTCCTGAAGCTGATGAGTAGTTACTTTTTTGATTTCGCTTTTGTGTATGGAGGACATAATATGAGTGATCAGTGATCAGAAATCAGAAATCAGAAAAAATCAATACTGATCTCTGATTTCTGATCTCTTTTTAAATGTGTCTTTCTGCGTGATAAGAAGAGCGTACTAATGGGCCCGATTCAACATAACTTAAACCGATACTTAGTCCTATCTCTTTGTATTCTGCAAACAAATCTGGATGAATAAACTCTGCGACTTCGATGTGCATTTTTGTTGGCTGTAAATATTGACCAAGTGTCAATACATCTAATCCATGTTCCAATAAATCATGCATGGCTTCTTTCACTTCGTCTTTCGTTTCTCCCAATCCAAGCATGATACCAGACTTCGTACGTTTACCGTATTCTTTGGTGCGTTTGATTTGTTCCAGACTTCTCTCGTATCTGGCTTGAGGTCTTACCACACGGTATAGTCTTTTTACCGTTTCCATATTATGAGAAACAACTTCCTGACCAGGTGAAATCATGCGTTCCAACGCTTCCCAATTTCCCTTTACATCGGGGATCAATGTTTCTATCGTCGTTTCCGGAGAAAGTTCTTTTACCAGTTTTACGGTTTGATGCCAGATTTCTGCTCCTCGGTCTTTCAGTTCGTCGCGGTTCACGGAAGTAATGACACAATGTTTTACCTGCATCAACTTGACGGCATTGGCTACGCGTTGCGGTTCATCGGTATCGTATTCGTTGGGACGTCCGGTAGCTACAGCACAAAAAGAACAACTGCGTGTACATACATTTCCTAAGATCATGAATGTCGCTGTTCCTGCGCCCCAGCATTCGCCCATGTTAGGGCAGTTACCGCTTTGACAGATGGTGTGAAGTTTATGGTCGTCCACCAGTTGACGCACACGACGGTAATCTTCACCGGTTGGCAACTTTACTCTCAACCAGTCTGGCTTGGTATTTTTGGGACCGTTATTTTGTAGGGTAGGTAATTCGATCATATCTCTTTTGCTTACACTATAACCTGAACAGTTCTTCAAGCCTTAGAGTTCTCAACGTCTGAATCCGTAATATATAGTTAAATACACTGAACTAAAAAACTGTTTGTTTTTAATAGGACCGACGCCATCCGGCGCTTGAAGAATAATCATTTTCTCTGTAAAACCTTCCAAGAGAGTCCCAATTTCTAGGCCTGTAACATTGCCGTTGAATTTACCCATCTCAAACGTCAGCGCAGGCTTGATGTGAAAGCCTGGAACAACTTTACACTCATCTATACCCATCAGCACTCCGGCACTTCCGAGAATTCTGTTAAAGTCAGTATGTACATTTGGATCGTAGGCTTCAAATTTGGAAGTCGTACCGTATTGGTATTCGATGTAATAAGGTTTTAAAAAGCCGAGTGAAGGTCCTCCTGCTAAGATGAAATCAACTTGTACACCCTCTTCTTCCGCTTTGCGAAAGAGCACCCACTCCAATCCGATTTGAGGTCGGATGACAAACATGGCATTCTTTTTAAAAGCGATATAGGTATTGTTCGTAGTGGGATTCAGGTAACGAAGTTCTCTAGGATTTTTAATAAAACTAACTTCTAAGCCAACTTGCCAAAACAATTTGTCGGAAGGTATGTTAAGCACTGTAGCTCCGCCAACACCAGGGGTTGCAGCACTAGATGCTTTAAATTCTCCACGGCTTAATTTTTTTGAATAGCGGATCATGGCTCCTCCAATCAAACCTCCATTGGTGTGAAAGTTTATGCCTCCGGTCAATTCTTTCTTGTAAAGAATATCTCCTTCTCTTTGGCTAAAACCGGGAAGTGTAAATACCAGAGAAATAAAAACAGCGAATATGACTAGTTTCGTATACAACGTCTTTAGATATAAGGTAAAGTTACTATAAAAAAAACTTATCGTGCCATCCCAGAGCCCATTTTTAGCGTGGTATAGAGAGCGTTAATTTGAACAAAAATTATTAAGAAAGGAATCTCCTTGGTATTTTAGGGAAATATTTAAAAGAACAGTTATGAAACAAATGGAAGTGGAATACCTTGGAGAATTAAGAACACAAGGAACTCACTTAAAATCAGCGATACAAATCATCACGGACGCTCCTCTGGACAATAATGGAAAGGGAGAAGCCTATTCTCCTACAGATCTGGTGGCTTCTGCTTTAGCTTCTTGTATGATCACCATCATGGGAATTCAGGCCAATAAAAATGGGTGGAACATTACAGGAGTGAAAGCCGAGGTAGAGAAAATTATGAGTACTAATCCACGCAAAATATCAGGAGTTCGTATTACATTATCTTTCCCGGCAAGTACGCCCAACGATCACGAAGCGCGTACTGTATTGGAAAAAGCGGCACTAAGCTGCCCTGTCGCATTGAGTCTTCATCCGGACATCAGACAGGAAGTGGAGTTTAACTATTAAAAAATTACAGGTGTTTTAATAATTCCGGATAACGGATATCATAATGGGAGGCGTGGTACACACAACTCCCATTTTTTATAAGCAGTGCTTGTGGCGATTGATGCTCGACATCAAATTTATGGACGACTGCTCCCGAGAGGTCTCTGAATTGAATCAAATCCAAATAATAAGGCTGCGTTCCATGCACCTCACTGGAATTCCAGGAACGTTCCAGTCTGTCAAGCGCTGTCGAACTGATCGAACAACGTGTACTATGCTTAAAGATCAACACCGGTTGACTCGCAGAAGCCTTAACGATTTCATCGAGTTGATGAATATCCGAGAGTTGGTTCCACTCCATGTTTACTTCGGTTGTTTCAGGTTCCAGATTTCGGCTTCACGGCTATCGTAAGTAGGACGTTGATCTTTCTTGCGTTTTTTCAGGTAGTTTGGCTGATCACTGTCTTTATCAGAATTTTTATTGTTTTGCTTCATCATGCGTTGTCTGTAACGCTCTTTGGCTTTGTAAGAATTCTTGATCAAGCCTCCTCTGTATACAGAACTTGGATGCATGCCTTCCTTCTTGCGATGAACAATAATATCTCCTTGCCAGTTGGCCATTTTCTTGCTTTTCTTGCGAATGCCTTTTGCGCGCGACTCCAATGTTTTTACAGAGATGTCTCCGCTGTAACTGCCCATTTCACGACTTGCTTCTTCACGCATTTTTGCTCGCTTCGCTAAAAAATTATTAGGTAAGTTACCCTGATAGCGTGCACGTTCTTTTTCTTTTTTACGATCTATCCCCACAGCAATCATATCGCCAGAGTAGTTACTCATCTCTTTCGTCAACTCACGTTTCTTACTATCGTCAATGACATAAGTCTGTTCGTTTTTGGGAGGTTGCATTTTGGAAACGCGGATAGGCATGTCTCCTTGATTATTG
>JAQBNU010000143.1 GCA_028288365.1 Chitinophagaceae bacterium
CCGCATTCTCCCCATTTTATTAAGGATGTTTGGGGTTTAATGATGAAAACCAAGACCATTTACCTGGATTACCGCAAATATAAGCTGGAGCCCGAGGCACAATTTATTGATCGCTACCCTACCTGGAAGTTTGTTGACCGCTTTGGCGACCTGTGGGTCACCCGCCTTTGCTTTGTAGCTTTTTACATTGGTTTTTATGTGGTGTTTGCTACGCATTGGTACCTGTGGCTACTGTTGCCCTTCCATTTTATGATGGGCCCGCTGCATGGTGCTATTGTAAACTGGTGCGGTCATAAATACGGTTATTCCAATCACGATAATGACGACCATAGCAAAAACTCCTTACCGCTGGATTTTCTGATGATGGGCGAATTGTTTCAGAACAACCATCATAAAAAACCAAACGATGTGAACTTCGCGCAAAAATGGTACGAGTTTGATCCATCGTATCCTATCATAAAAATTATGCACAAGCTGCATATCATCCGCTTACGCAAAGCATAGATCCACTGCCAATGATCACATTCCTCAAAATATTATTCAGTATAGTTTTTGTGTGGATGTGTTACCAGGTGATATACACTTGCCTGCACCATAACTTGTTTAAGGAGTGGGACTATTTAGGCGGCATTGCCTGG
The DNA here is from genome assembly GCA_028288365.1 of Chitinophagaceae bacterium. GTDB lineage: Bacteria > Bacteroidota > Bacteroidia > Cytophagales > Cytophagaceae > JACMQM01. Next base: position 639 of record JAQBNU010000143.1, read on the forward strand.
ATGCAGGCTACCCTTTGGGATTTTTACGCCAACATACTGGTTATTTATGTGTGGGTATGTTACAAGGAGAAAAATTGGGCTTTTAAAGTATTGTGGCTGGTTTTATTATTCTGCCTGGGTAGTATTGCCAGTTGCGGCTATGTGCTGATACAATTGTTCCGGTTAAAACCGGGCGAGGGCCTTAAACAATTTTTCGCGCAGCAAAATGGATAATATCTCGGTTTGGTGTTTAGTTGGCATTAGCCTGGGGGCTTGCTGCCTGGTTATGCTGGCCGCCTGGTTATGGGCGCATAAAATTAAAAATGCCAGCGTGGTCGATCTGTTTTGGTCGTACAATTTCCCTATCATCGCTATAGTATTGTTTTTCCTGGCACCCGGCTGGGAAACCCGGCGCATCCTGATCTGCGGAATGGTGATATTGGCCGGCGCACGCTTAGGCACTCATTTAGCCACCCGGATACTAGGCCATTTAAACGAGGAAGAGGGCCGCTACCAACAATTGCGCAAAGAGTGGGCACCCAATGCCGAACGCGCTTTTTTCTTTTTCTTCCAGTTCCAGGCTATTTCAAATGTGCTACTGGCTATCCCGTTCTTCGCTATTGTTATGAATACCCGTGTGGGCTTGTCTCCGTTTGAATGGGCAGGCTTTATCCTGTGGTTTATCAGTGTAACTTTCGAAGCTATGGCCGACCGGCAGCTGGCCGAGTTTAAAAAGGACCCCGCCAACAAAGGCAAAGTTTGCGATACGGGTTTATGGCACTACTCGCGCCACCCCAATTACTTTTTCGAATGGCTGATGTGGGTATCGTACTTCATCTTCGCGCTTGGTTCGCCTTATGGCTGGCTGGGGGTTATTAGTCCGGCTATTATACTTTACCTGCTGCTAATGGTTACCGGCATCCCGGCTACCGAAGAGCAGTCTCTCCGCTCGAAGGGAGACGCATTCCGGGCTTATCAGAAGACTACAAGTGTGTTTGTGCCCTGGTTTAAGAAGAAACCGTCTGAACCGCTGATTTAGATTGATTGTTTTGATTGCGCTGATGTTTATACCGTAGGGCATATAATCATCGTGCAAGTCATAATTCCAACAAAATATTTCCTGTACTACAATCCGCACCGATTTAAAACCCGTAAATCGCCTAAACAAATAAGGAATAAGTTTCTTTCCCAAACTATGTGGTACGATAAATTAGTTGAACAAAATAAAGTCCCTGATTTTTTACTGCGCCAGGGTATCCGCAAATTATTGCGCCAGCGTTTGGTTGATGAAAATAAAGGCGGTGTAGAAGCCCAGAAGGCCCATTTAATGGACCTGATAGCGGAGTTAAGAGCATCACCCATTGCAGTAAATACGGCCGATGCCAACGAGCAGCATTACGAGGTGCCTACCCAATTTTACCAATATTGCCTGGGCAAAAACCTAAAATATTCTTCGGGATACTGGAAAGATGGCGTAATTGATATTAATACCAGCGAAGATGATATGTTGGAAATTACCTGTCAGCGCGCCGAACTGGCCGATGGGCAACAGGTGTTGGAACTGGGCTGCGGCTGGGGTTCGCTATCGTTGTATATGGCGGCCAAATTCCCGGGCAGCACGTTTAAGGTGGTATCTAACTCGCGCACTCAAAAAATGCATATTGATGAGCAGGCTAAACAACGCGGCATTAAAAACCTGACGGTGATCACCGCCGATATGAATACCTTTACCATCGGTGATCAATTTGACCGTGTGGTATCGGTAGAGATGTTTGAACACATGCGCAATTACCAATTACTGATGGCCAAGGTAGCCTCGTTCCTGAAAACGGATGGTAAATTGTGGATCCATATTTTTACCCATAAAGAATATGCCTACAAGTTTGAGGTAATTGATGATACCGACTGGATGAGCAAATACTTTTTCACCGGCGGCATTATGCCCAGCGACGATTTGATGTTTTATTTTAACGATGACCTTGCGGTTGAAAAGCACTGGCATGTAAGCGGCACCCACTACGCCAAAACAAGCGAGGCCTGGCTGCAAAACATGGATGCACACAAGGCCGAAATTATGCCCCTGTTCGAGCAAACTTATGGCAAGGACCAGGCTGTAAAATGGTGGGTATACTGGCGCTTGTTTTATATGGCCTGTGCCGAGCTATGGAATTTTAACAACGGTAACGAGTGGATAGTGAGCCATTATTTGTTTCATAAAACAGCGAAGTAAACAAGCGACAAGCACACCCAATTGTCATTTCGAAAGAGCTGCCTGGGGGGTGTGAGGGGCGCGAAAGAGAAATCCTATACGTGCGATGAGCAACCGTGTAAGATTTCTCTTCACTCCGCCACTCCAGCCCCCGCTGTTCGTTCGAAATGACAAAACGTTTAATAGAAAACGATCATAAAAAATGACCCGACTAATCCTCTTCTTCCTCATTTCGCTGCTGGCGGTATGCAAAGCCCCGGCTTATTACCTGTGGCTACTGGCCATTGTAGTTACCGAGTACCCGTTGATATTTGTAACTATAACAGCCGCACTAACTGCCTGGGGTTATTGGGTAAACAAATACCAGGTACCGGGCACTTACGTTGGTATAATTACCTTATTGCTATTCCTATCGCCTATTATCCGGGCGCAATTGCTGAGCGAAGATATGCGCGAAGACATGGCCAAATCATTCACCGGTGGCGGCAGTCCGCCCATATTTCCTGGTCGCAACGTATTTAGCTTTGGCGGCTTGCTTAAAAGCACCCCCGCGCTGGCTTATAAAACCATTACTTACGCCAAATACCCGGAGATTAGTTTAACGCTGGACTTCTATACCCCTCCTAAATCCTCCCCGAGGGGGAGGACTTCAGAAAGAGAAGCCAAAAGCCCCCTCCCCCTCTGGG
>JAQBNU010000141.1 GCA_028288365.1 Chitinophagaceae bacterium
TTTTTATCAGGATTAAGAAAAATTGAAACCTTTGCCAATGGCAGCGGCGAACCGCAGGAAGCCTGGCGGCCAAAGCAGGTGCTGCATTTTATACAGGATAACTACATTCACCCCGATATTGTGGTTGACGTAACCGATTATTGGGATAAAAAAATGGCCAGCGTTTTTGCCTACGGCTCGCAATTCCATAATCCCGAGTGGAATGGGGACGAACCCCAAACTTATATATCATCGCCCCAGTTTACCGCCGTGGTAGAGGGCCGTGGCCGCGAGTTTGGCAAAGCCATAGGCGTTAAATTTGCCGAAGGTTTTACCAGCAAAAAAATATTGGGTGTGGATAATTTGATGGATTTGCGATAGGGGATGCGTTGTGGTGGTTTAACCACAGAGGAAGAAGTACAAAGGGTACCGTGATGGTGTTTTTTTATTTCTATGACCCATAGGATTTACCTGTTTGTAGCAAAGTGACAATAAACCACCATATCAAACAAAAAGCCCCAAGGAATCACCTTGGGGCTTTCTCTTAAATTTCCTTATCCAAATTACGCCTTAACGTATTCAAAGCGGTTGTTGGCATTGCTGCGTTCGCGCCTTAGCTTATGCTCGTTAGCTAATTTTAAAAGGATGCCGGATAATTCGGACGTTTTAAAATCAGAGTCGTAATTGTTTTTGCAATAATCGGCAATGGATGATATAGAACGGTGTGTGTCAAAAAAATCGGTACCTGTTAATAACTGGTTCAGCACTTTGGTTGCTCCCGGTTTTTTACGTGCCGACGAATGTTCGTAGCTGGAGCCGTTAATTCGTTGCTTTGGGCCTCTTTTGTTGAGTGTTTCGGTGGTATCGGCATCAAATCTTTCCGCATCAATCATCACATCAAATAACCTGTCAATCACTTTAACCTGTACAGCTTCGGATTTAAACAGGTTAACCACTTCGGAAATTTCAATTAATTGTTTCTTTAATTTTTCAGTTTGTTTACTCATAATAACGTGTAGTGTAGTAGCTCCCTAATTATGTAAGAATAGTGTAGCACATCAATAGTACAATATATTAGGATATTGTATCAAATAGTATCAATATAGTTTAGCGCGCGTTCATTGGAAAAACGCTTATGGGGGCAATTATAGTATCTTCTATTCAAAAAAAGTATTATTCAGGTTAAAATACCTTGCTTGTAGCGATATTATTACACTGCATTAACACTATAGCGCACTTATTATTTTTTCTATAACATACAGTCCTTCATCTATATGTTTTTGCTCCATAACCAGGGCCGGCCTAAAGCGTATGGTTTTATCGGCACAACCTAAAAACATAACATTGTGTTCCAGCCCTTTTTCAATAAACAAGTCGCGTTCGGCTTTGCCCGGGAAATCAAAAGCGGTGAGTAAGCCCCGGCCGCGTACGTTACCAATGATATTATATTTTTGTGAAAGTTTAAGTAATTGTTGCTGCAAATAAGCACCCATTTGCGCGGCATTATGGCATAGGTTATCCTCTTCCATAATCTCCATAATTTTAGATGAACGCACCATATCAACCAAATTACCGCCCCAGGTTGAGTTAATGCGCGACGATACTTTAAATACATTTCCCTCCACCTCATCAATCCGTTTGCCAGCCAGTATACCGCATACCTGCATCTTTTTACCAAAGGCAATAATATCCGGCTGCGCATTCACACCGAAATGCTGGTGGCACCAAAATTTGCCTGTAAGGCCAACGCCTGTTTGTATCTCGTCGTAAATTAACAGGGCATCATTCTCATCGGCCAGTTGGCGCAGGCTTTCCATAAAACGCTGGCTGATATGGTTATCTCCACCTTCCGATTGTATAGGTTCTATAATTATCGAGCAAATATCATCCGGATTATCGGCGAAAGCTTTTTTAATTTGTGCTATGGATGCAGCTTCAAGGTTTAGTAGATCCTGCTGATTTTGCTCCGTTGCCGGGAACTGCATTGTAGGGGTACCCACCCGCGGCCAATCAAATTTGGCAAACCATTTGGTTTTAGCAGGGACAGTATTAGTTAAACTCAACGTATACCCGGTTCGGCCGTGAAAGGCATGCTCAAAATGCAGTACTTTAAAACCCTTTTCGGCGGTATAACCCCTGGCAAAGTTCTTTTGTACTTTCCAGTCCATGGCAGCTTTCAGGGCGTTTTCAATTGCCAGGCCGCCGCCGGCTACAAAAAAGGCATGCGGCAAATAATCGGGGATGCCAACCCGGGCAAAAGTATCCAGGAACTGAGCATATTGCTCGGTATAAATATCCGAGTTGGATGGATTGGTCAAAGCCGCCAGCATCAGGCTTTTGGTAAAGGCAGCGTCGCCCAGCATTTTTGGATGGTTATAACCTAAAGGCACGGAGGCAAAGCAGGTAAAAAAATCGAGCAGGCGGCGCTTGTTTTTCGAATCGTAAATATATACGCCCTCGCTTTTTTCCATATCAAAAGTAAGGTCGAAGCCATCGGCTAAAATGTGCTTGCTCAGGCTTTCCTTAACGTCCGCCGGGCTAATATTCAGGTTATACATAGGCTAATTGGTTTATACAAATTTATCTAAAAACCCTTAAATAAGCTAATTTAGGCGGTTTTTGAACCAGGCGTGTAAAATATAGGTTTAAACAATTTAAAGTTGGTTTTTGTACTGATAATGGATTTGGTTTAATGGTTTCGATATGCGAATATGCAAGTGAGCGTATATGCAAATGGCATAAAACGTGCGAAAGATGGATTTAAAAGTTGGTGATTTAACCACAAAGGCCACAGAGGGAGAAACCACAAAGGGCACAAAGTTTTGTAGTAAAGAGTTATTCCCAATTCAAGGAATAAATTTATCCTTCATCCCCAGTAACCCCCAAATACCGCCGCTATGGATGGCCAATATTTGGCTGCCCGGGGCAAAATGATTTTTACGGGCCAGGTCAAAAATGGCGTAAAGCATTTTGCCAGTGTAAACAGGTTCTATTAATATCCCGGTTGTAGCTATAAATTGCTTTACAAAATCAATCAACTGGGGTGTGGTTTTGCCATAACCGCCAAAGTGGTAATCAGTATGGATTTGATATGAATTCTCTCCTTCGGAAAAGGCGGGGTGAGGTGTCAAATATTTACTGATCTCATCCCGC
>JAQBNU010000008.1 GCA_028288365.1 Chitinophagaceae bacterium
TTACAACTAAATTCTCCTTTAATTACTCTTTCTACTATTGACTTCTTTAAGTCGAGATCATATTTCTTGTTTCTTTTTCGCATAAAAATGCCCCCAATAAGTGTCTAACTTTTTGGGGGCACTCCACTTCTGAAGGCCTTTTTTATTGATCTGATCACTGACAACTGTCCACTGATCACTCCAAAATCTGTTTCAAATCTTCATGATTCAATGGTTTAGAATAATAAGCCGTTGCTCCCAATTCCATCATGCGCTGTCTGTCAGAACGGTGATTAGACGATGACAATGTTACAACATCAATATAATCTTTCAGGTGGGCAAAAACCTCTTTGTAATTTTCCAGAAATTCAAATCCGGACATTCCAGGCATGTTGATGTCTAATAAAATCAGACCATTTTCTCCGTTAGAAACAATAGCAGACGCCTTGTCTTTGATCCATTCCAAAGCCCCATAGGCGTCTTGTACGGCATGTACCGGAAAACTTACATCACACTGACGAATGATCTTTTCATTGACAAATCGATCTATTTCATCATCATCTACTAGTAGTATCCAATCTATCTTCTTCATATAGTAAAAAATTTACTATTATCCTCAAAACCTTACACAAGATACCTAATTCAAGGTAAAAGTCAAAATCGTACAGTTTTAAAACCATATTAAGGACGGTTTTTTATTTGAAAAATACAAACTAAAACTTTGTGATTACCTTCGCATACCAAGGCTGTCAAAGGTTAATGGTTATCTTTTAATTAAATTATCACAACTGTTTCATTAATTGATACGTACTATATTATTAATTATCACAGCACCTTTTTGAAGAAACACTACTATGGCTATCAATGTACCTGAAAGATTAGAGCTTCTTTTAAAGCATTTTAAGATCAATCAAAAACAGTTAAGCAAATTGGCTGATCTCTCCGAAAACACAATTTCGAATGCTAAAAAAGGAAAAAATATTCCAAACATTGATTTTTTTAATAACATCAGTAAAGCTTTTCCATCTCTCAGTCCAAATTGGTTGTACAGAGGTGAAGGAGAAATGTTGGATGAATTTTCAATGGATCATAAAAGTCCAAACAAAGAAATATTGGAAGACGCATTGGAACGCATGACTTCCCTGGAAAAAGAAGTGGCCCTGCTCCGCAGCCAAATCCAGGACAAAGAAGAAATCATTCGACTGTTGAAGAAGACACAGGAAGAACCAAGTGCGATGTAAGACAGTGATCAGACAAAATAAAAAGGAGTCCACTCTTTCGATTGAACTCCTTTTTATTTTGTTACTTATACACCAACGATAAGGGATAGTAGGGAGTTAGCAGGGATACTACATCTATAAACTAAACAAAAGGTCAGGAAATATTCCTGACCTTTTTGTTTTTAATCGCTTATTTGTTCTTACCAATTCTACACGAATTAACGACAGTCCCAGCGGGACGAAATCTCTGTAGTCAATAATTAACAAACGAACCAAGTCCCTTTAGGGACCATATATCGGTGCTTTACTAAATGCATTTTTACAGTGACAACCTTCTGATGTCGTCCCTAAAGGGACTTGGCATCTTATTGTTTTTGGAAGTACCTATATGAAGTCCCTAACGGGACATGCGGCATAAATCTGACCACTCTAATTAATCCCTGCTATTCAACCTTGACAACAATTTCAATATTTCAAGGTATAACCAAACCAGTGTTACCACAAGGCCGAAGGCTGCATACCATTCCATGTATTTAGGAGCTTTGGCTTCTGCTCCGTTTTCAATGAAATCAAAATCAAGCACCAGGTTCAATGCGGCAATCACAACAATCACCAGGTTGATTCCAATACCGATCCAACCGTTGCTGTGAAGAAAAGGAATTTCAATATGAAACATGCCCAATACAAAAGAAGCCAGATATACCAGGGCCACTGCGCCGGTAGCGGCTACAACACCTAATTTAAAATTCTCTGTTGCCTTGATTAATCCTGAACGGTAAGCAGCAAGCAAAGCGACGAATGTACCTACGGTCAACATCACCGCCTGAATCACGATACCACTGTAGAAAGATTCCATCATGGCCGAAATTCCTCCCAACAGTAATCCTTCAAAGAAAGCGTAAAGTGGTGCCGTTACAGGAGACCATTCTTTTTTGAATATGGTAATGAACGCTGTGATCAATCCACAGATCGCACCTCCTATTGTCAGTAACATCACCGGACCGCCGTTTACAAACTGCATCCAGGAAAGTGCTCCTGCAAAAATAATGATGGCAATCAAAATAGCCGATTTGTTCACTGTACCCTGAATGCTCATCGACTCTTCTCCTTGAGCCGCGTGCAAGTTAAATGTATTGTCTCCCAGTGCAGGATTCGATGTTCTCATGATCTATTGACTGATTTGTTTACGGTTTAAATATACGTGTTTTGTAAAAGCGATGTTTGATCCATTGCTTTTTTCTTGTCATCCGTTACTTTCTATACCTTAATCTGAGTACGTTCAAATAGTAAAATTAACCTACCAAACGTTTATTAATTACGACAAATTGTAGTATATTTATTCTTCATCTGCCTGAATAAACTCCTTTTTTTCAATTCTTCTACCTGTTTCTGAAAAAAGGAAGTTTAGACGTCTAAGGCCGATAGCTAAGAGGAAAACAGCATGCGTTTCGAACTTAAAGTGCTCATTGGTTTTTTAGTGACCCTTTCATTAGTCATCGTATTGGGTATCTATTCTTATGAAAACAATAAGAATCAATTGGAAGCCAGTCATTGGGTAAATCATACCAACGAAGTATTGTATCGTTCGGAACAATTGCTTTACACCCTTACGTCTTTAGAAGCGGCCCAACGCGGCTACAGCCTGACAGGTAAAACAGACTTTTTAATCCCTTATGCCACCGAGCAAGACAGTGTAGCCAGTCAGATCAGCTACTTGTTTCTATTGACTGCAGACAATCCACGCCAGCACGAACGTGTTACCAAACTACATGCTTTAATTCGTCAAAAGTTGCTGTTCAATGCACAAGTCATTACGCTCCGAAAAACAGACGTTCAGCAAAGCATTGCGCTGATTTCTTCTTTGAAAGGAAAATACCTGATGGATGTCGTTAAGAAAACATTTACCGAATTCATCAGCGAAGAAAAAACATTACTGGAACAACGTACACTTGAAAATCAAAAACAGACCGCCAAATTTAATCTCCTGTTCATTGCCACACTCAGCATCACGATGTTGATTCTACTGATCCTGTTCTATACCATATACATCAACTTACGTGCACGAAAAAAAGTAGAGAAAGAATTGCGCGGTGCCATGGCGGATGTACAAGACCTATACGACAATGCCCCCTGCGGTTATCATTCACTGAGCAGTGATGGGACGGTTCTGGAAATCAATCACACCCTGCTGAAATGGCTGGGCTACATGAGAGAGGAAATCATCGGCAGAAAGAAAATACATGAACTGCTCTCTCTTGACAGTATAGCCATTTTCCAACATCACTTTCCACTGTTTCAACAACAAGGTTTCATTTACAATGTGGAATTTAACTTCCTTCGAAAAGACGGTACACCGTTACCCGTTATTCTCAATTCTTCTGCGATACTTGACGAACAAGGAAAGTTCATTAAAAGCCGAAGTACCACCTTCGATTATACGGAACAGAAGCTGGCCAAAGATAAAATCAACACCCTCAATCAGGAACTGGAAGCCTTTACCTATACGGTTTCCCACGATTTGAGAAGTCCTCTGCGGTCTATCACCGGTTATACTCAAATTCTACAGGAAGACTTCAGCCGCCAACTGGAAGGAGAAGGTAAACGCCTCATCGAGGTGATCATTAAAAGTACCCGTCGCATGGGACAATTGATTGATGACCTCCTGAGCTTTTCTCAATTGGGCAGAAAAGAATTGTTACACAACGACATCGACATGAATCTACTGGTCAAACAACTGGTGAGAGAGTTATCCGAACAGGCACGCAAACACTCACTTGAAATCAATTTACATCCGTTACATCCTTGTCACGGCGATTACAAGATGATCAGACAAGTATGGAACAACCTCTTGTCAAATGCGTTGAAGTATTCTGAGAAGAGAGAAAACATACGCCTTGAAATAGCTTCATATATAGAAGAAGGTGAAACCTGCTATTACGTGAAAGACAACGGTGCCGGATTTGACATGCAGTTTGTACACAAATTATTTGGTGTATTTCAGCGCCTGCACCGCATCAATGAATTCGAAGGCACCGGCGTGGGTCTTGCCATTGTGAAACGCATCGTCACTCGCCACGCTGGGCGCGTATGGGCGGAAGGCAAACTCAATGAAGGTGCTATCTTTTACTTTTCCATCCCCAACCAATTATAGATATGATGAATCATGCCGTAGAAATATTATTAGTAGAAGACAATCCCGACGACGCGGAATTGGCCATCAGAGCGCTACGCAAAAGCAACCTAGCCAACCATTTGCTTCACCTATATGATGGTGAAGAAGCGTTGGAATACCTGTTCAATGAAAAAAATAGCAAACCTAAAATCGTATTGCTCGATTTGAAAATGCCAAAAATAGATGGCATAGAAGTGCTTCGCCAATTGAAAACGAATGAACGAACACGTACTATACCGGTAGTGATGCTCACTTCTTCGAAAGAAGATCGCGATATCATTGAGACGTATCAATTGGGAGTAAATGCCTACATCGTTAAGCCAGTAGATTTTGAACAATTTGGTAAAGCCGTCACACAGCTGGGCATGTTCTGGCTGGTTTTAAATCAAACACCCCAATAGCAAATATAAATGAAGAGATCGTGATGGAAGAAGAAATAAAAATCCTGATGCTCGAAGATGTTCCGGAAGACGCGGAGTTGCTGGTGCGCATTTTAAAAAAAGAAAATCTTTTGTTTACATCTATTCGTGTAGACGAACGCAAGAAATATGCGGAAGCACTGGTAGAATTTGCACCGGATGTCATCTTGTCTGATCATTCCCTGCCTCAGTTTAACTCCATCGAAGCATTGGAAATCTGCCAAAGCATGCACCTGGATGTCCCGTTTATTGTAGTGACTGGATCCGTCTCGGAAGAGTTTGCCGTAAACTGCATCAAACGCGGAGCGGACGATTATGTCTTAAAATCCAACCTGTCGCGCTTGCCGGTAGCCATTAAATTTTCCCTGGCGCAACACCGCATGCAACGCAAACGCAAGCAGGACGAGGAAGAGCTAAGAAAGCAAAACGAAGAACTCATCAAGATCAACCGGGAGTTGGATTCTTTTGTATACAGTGTTTCACACAACCTAAGAGCTCCGCTGGCTTCTATCCTTGGTTTGGTACACGTGGCCAAACTGGAAGATCAAAAATACAACAATACGTTTACCCCTTACCTGAAGATGATCGAGCTCAGTGTAAACCGACTCGATGAAACCATCAAAGAAATCCTCGACTACTCGCGCAACGCGAGAAGTCCGCTGACACTCTCTCCTATCAACCTGGAAAAACTGATCAAAGATTGTTTTGATAAAGTGAAATACCTCGATCGTTATGCGGACATTAAAAAAACAGTGCATGCCAAAATAGAGGTTCCTTTTTATTCTGACCAGTACCGTTTGTCTACCATCCTGTTAAGCATCATCTCCAATGCCATCATTTATTGCGACGATAAAAAGACTAAGAAAACATTGAGCATTGACGCCGTAGCCCTGGAGGATAAAGTAACCATCACCATCAAAGACAATGGCATTGGTATTGACAAAGAATACATAGACCTCATCTACAAAATGTTTTTCCGGGCTACCGATGAAAGCAAAGGCGCGGGACTTGGTCTTTACATTGTGAAGGAAACATTGGCTAAACTCAACGGAGAAATCAAAGTGGAATCCACCTTGCACGAAGGAACTTCCTTTACCGTTACCGTACCCAACGTAATGCCGCTGTAAAAAAAGAGCAACTATTCAAGCATACATTTCCCCGTGCGGGAAAAATATCCCCAAACCTTTCCCTGTTTTTCTTTCAGCAGAAAGCAATCCGCACCAATATGGTCTTGCTGAACCTTCATTTCATAAGGGCTTCAGGACTTTAAAAAAAAAGAATAAGGCAATTTATTTTTTAGTTAAAGTAGGTATAGTTATTGGCTTTATCCGCTTAACTCATTTCCTCGTTCATGGATCAACCTACCGTTACTACGCTTCCCGGTTACGTAAAATTTACCGTCTTACTCGTTGGCTTCTCGCTACTTGCCGCGTTGGTTAGCCTTGGACAACCCATCATTGTCCCTCTTGTACTGGCATTGCTCTTTGGCATCTTACTGAATCCGGTCGTCAACTTTCTCAATAAGAAATGGAAAGTTCCGAATGTCATCGCGGTGCTGATCTCCATCACGCTGCTCTTTGCCTTTGTAGGCTGCATCATGTTGTTTGTATATTACCAGGTCGTCGACATCTCAGAAGAGTGGCCCAAGATCAAACAAAATTTTGGAGTACACCTCAAGAACACGGAACGATGGGTACAGGGTACCTTTCACATCAGCCGCTACAAGCAGGAACAGTACGTGCAGGAAACCGCACAGCAATCGCTGCACGAAGCAGAATGGATGGGCAACACACTCAGTTCGTTTACCAATACCTTTGCCAGCCTCATCCTCATTCCTTTGTATACCTTTCTCATTTTATTGTACCGAAAATTATTCATCAACTTTTTAACGAAAGTAGTGAACGTAAAATACGAAGCACAACTCATCGACATCCTCCTCAACATCGGCAGCATCGTGCAGAACTACATGATGGGTCTGATCATTGAGATGGGCATCGTCGCTACACTGACCACCACGGGTCTCATGATACTGGGCGTACCCTATGCCATCCTACTGGGCGTAGTCACGGCCATGCTGAACCTCATCCCCTATATCGGTATACTGGTTGCGGCCATGCTGACCCTTGTTGCTGCCATGATCAATACCACCGATCCCTCCATGATGTTAAAAATCATTCTCCTGATCTGGATCATTCAATTGTTTGACAACAATTTCCTCGTACCTAAAATCGTCGGCAATAAAATTAAAATCAATGCCCTCGTGTCGATCGTCGGTGTCATCGTAGCCGGTACGCTGTGCGGTGTAGCAGGTATGTTCCTCGCGCTGCCCACCATCGCCATTTTGAAAGTCATTTTCGATCGTGTAGAATCATTGAAACCTTACGGTTACCTCATCGGAGATGATTTGCCCAAAACGATCATGTGGAACAGTATTGTGTTGCCGGATTTGAATGAAGGAGGAGAGAAGATATAAGTGATCTGAAAAGTGCCTTTATTTAACATAATATTTGTAGTCCATACACTATCCATACACTATCTATACAGTTACTATACGGTTACTATACACTATCCATACAGTAAGCATACAGCAAAACCCTTCTTGCCCCTAAATCCCCTGAAGGGGACTTGCTTAGAGCGAAGAAACAGAAAGAGAGCGAATGATTTCGTCCGCTCTCTTTCTGTTTCTCTTTCTTACACCTATTGGGTTTCACGAGAAGATAATTATTTGCAAGTCCCCTTCAGGGGATTTAGGGGCAAGACCGCCTGAGCTACCTTGTCATTTCCGCCAAAAAGCTCTAAATTACAGGCTAGATTTGATGTAGAAATGACGACAAAAGAATTAAGCAAAACCTACGATCCGACAGCTGTTGAAAACAAGTGGTATGCCTACTGGATCGATAAAGGATTTTTTGCGGCCAAAGCGAATACTCAGAAAGAACCTTATACCATTGTGATTCCTCCTCCTAACGTGACAGGTATCCTGCACATGGGTCACATGCTCAACAATACCATACAGGATGTTATGATCCGCCGCGCACGCATGCTGGGCAAAGAAGCCTGCTGGGTGCCGGGCACCGATCACGCGTCGATTGCTACGGAAACCAAAGTGGTGGCTATGCTGCGTGAACAAGGCATCAAGAAAAGCGACCTAACCCGCGATGAATTTCTGGGTCATGCCTGGGACTGGAAAGAAAAATACGGCGGTATCATTTTGCAACAACTCAAACAACTCGGTGCTTCCTGCGATTGGGACCGTACGCGCTTCACCATGGAACCGGTGATGTCCGAAGCCGTGATCGAAGTGTTTGTGAAACTCTACAACGACGGACTCATCTACCGAGGCAACCGCATGGTGAACTGGGATCCGCAAGGCAAGACGGCTTTGTCGGATGAAGAAGTGATCCACAAGGAAGTCAACTCCAAATTATTCTACATCAAATATCCCGTAGCGGGCACGAACGATTTTCTCATCGTGGCGACGACGCGTCCAGAAACCTTATTGGGGGATACTGCGATTTGCATCAATCCGAATGATCCCCGCCATCAACACCTCAAGGGCAAGAAGGCGATCGTGCCGATCGTGAACCGTGAAGTACCGATCATCGAAGACGAATACGTAGACTTGGAATTCGGTACCGGTTGTTTGAAAGTCACTCCGGCACACGACATGAACGACAACGAACTCGGCAAGAAACATCATCTCGCCGTGATCAATGTCATGAACGACGACGGTTCCATCAACGCTGTTGGCGGGAAGTACGAAGGCAAGGATCGTTTCGTGGTGCGCAAGGAAATCGTGAAAGAACTGGAGAGCCTTGGCCTGATGGACAAGATCGAAGACTTAAAAAACAGCATCGGTTATTCTGAACGTACGGATGCGGTGATCGAACCGCGTTTGTCTTTGCAGTGGTTTGTCGACATGAAAAAATTCATGGAGAAGCATCCTGAAGTATTGAGTAGCGTGATGAACGACGAGATCAAACTCTATCCTCCGAAATTTAAAAATACCTACCGGCACTGGATCGAAAACATCAAGGACTGGTGTGTGTCGCGCCAACTGTGGTGGGGACAGCGCATTCCGGCTTACTACTTACCCGACGGACAATTCGTCGTGGCACAAACGGATGCAGAAGCTTTAGTTGCTGCTCAAAAATTAATTCCGGGTATCACGATGGATCAGTTGAAGCAGGACGAAGACGTGCTCGATACCTGGTTCTCTTCCTGGTTGTGGCCGGTCTCTGTGTTTGATGGATTCAAAGATCCCAACAACGCAGACATCAAATACTTCTACCCTACCAACGATCTCGTTACCGCTCCTGAAATTTTATTCTTCTGGGTGGCACGTATGATCATGGCGGGTTATGCCTTCCGTGGTGAGAAGCCTTTTGAAAATGTATACTTAACGGGTATCGTGCGCGACAAGCAGGGACGCAAAATGTCGAAGTCATTGGGTAATTCTCCTGAACCTTTAGAACTCATCAAGAGATACGGAGCAGACGGTGTGCGCTTTGGCATGTTGTTGAGTTCACCGGCAGGTAACGATTTATTGTTCGATGAAAAATACTGTGAACAAGGTCGCAACTTCTCCAACAAAATATGGAATGCCTTTCGTTTGATCCAACAATGGCAACCGGTGAACACACCAGCCAGCGCGGCGGACAAAGCGACGATGGCCTGGTTTGAAAACACCTTGCCTGTGGCACTCGCAGAGATCAACGAACATTTTGACAAGTACCGTTTGTCGGATGCACTCATGTCCATGTACAAATTGGTATGGGATGATTTCTGCGCCTGGTATCTGGAAATGGTGAAGCCTCCTTTCGGTGAACCGATCTCTCAAGAAACGCTGACGAAGACCTGGGGTTACTTCGAACAACTGTTGCAAATCATTCATCCGTTCATGCCGTTCATTTCGGAAGAACTCTGGCAAAGCGCCAAACCACGCACCGATCAGGAAGCCTTGATCATCGCACCCTGGCCGCAAGAACAAAAGATCGATCAAACGATTTTAGAAACCGGTCGCAAGTTGACCGATGCCATTTCACAATTGCGTAACATCCGCAACGAAAAACAATTGGCCAAAGATCAATTGACCGATATCATTTTGCCTGTTGCTGCACAAAAAGAATTCGCGGCCTTCGAAGACATTTTGAAAAAACTCGCTTTCGTCAAAGACATTCATTACAGTGCAGACAAGAACCCAGCTTCTGTTTCTTTCTTGGTGGGACGTGACGAATGGCAAGTGGTACTCGAAGGACTCATTGATCCGGTGAAAGAGAAAGAGAAAACACAAAAAGAAATCGAATACCTGGAAGGCTTTTTACAATCCGTAGAGAAAAAATTGTCTAACGAACGCTTCGTGCAAAGCGCTCCCAAACAGGTGCTCGAGATCGAACAGAAGAAGAAAGACGATGCCCTGTCTAAAATTCAAAGCTTAAAAGACAGACTTTTGCAATTATAGTCCGTATTAAAAGGGCGGATGGCTTGCAAAAAGCGTGTCCGCTCTTTATATTACTTTAGCATAAACAAACTTAGGAATGAAGAAATTTTTACAAGCTATGGCTCAGCGAGGCCTTTGGGTGCTGCTCGCCATTTTATTGGTCGGAGGTTTGAATACGGTTCAGGCACAAAACCCGAAGCAAACAAAAAAGAAAATCAAAGCGACCAAGAAAGCGCTGAAGCACACCAAGAACGAACCTTACACTCCTACTTACCATGACCGCGATTCAGACGGTGACGGTGTCATGGACAGCCGCGATCAATGCATCCACACACCGAAAGGTGAACCGGTCACTCCTTTCGGTTGCCCGTATGACGTGGACTTTGACGGGGTATACGATTACGAAGACTCTTGTAAAAACGAAGCCGGTCCGAAAGAGAACCACGGTTGTCCATGGAAAGACACGGATCAGGATGGCATCATGGATAACGTAGACGATTGTCCTACGGTACCAGGATTGAAACGCTTCCACGGTTGCCCGGATTCAGACGGTGACGGCATCGAAGACTCACAGGACAAATGTCCGAAAGAAATTGGTCTGGCGAAATACTACGGTTGTCCTCCTCCCTTCATCGATTCAGACGGTGACGGTACAGACGATTACCATGACTTGTGTCCGCAAACACCAGGACCGAAAACCAACAAAGGTTGTCCGGAGTTGAAACCCGAAGAACAGAAAGCCTTGCAAGCGGCCTTCGATAACTTGTTGTTCGAAACCAACTCCGACGTGATCGTGAACTCTTCTTACCAATCATTAGAAGACTTAGCGAAACTGTTGCGCAACAAACCGAAATACAAACTCTACTTAGAAGGTCACACCGACAACGTAGGTGATGACGATTCGAACTTAGACTTATCGAAACGACGTGCCTTATCTACGAAAAGATTCTTAGTACAAAACGGAGTACTCGATCAGAACATCACCACAGACGGCTTTGGAGAAACAAGACCGGTAGCCTCCAATGACGATGAAGAAGGTCGTCACCGCAACCGACGGGTGGAGATGCACATCATACAATAATTGCTTTTTACTTTTGGATCCCCTGCTGACTTTGTTGGTAGGGGATTTTTTTAAATTTGATAATATGAAACTTACATTTCAAACCAATCACATTTCAATAACCCACTTTGAACCTATAGAAATAGAAAGCTTTACTGTTCTTACAGGAATAAATGGATCTGGTAAAACTCATTTATTACAAGGAATAAAAAATGGTTATATCGAAATTGATGGAATTCATCAAACTGAAATCATATATTATAACTACAACGATTTTACAGTTTACACTGACGATGTAAGTAAAAATAATATATATACAAATCGTATAATGGAATGGAAGTTAGCCACACAAGCTTCTATTCAAAAAATAAATCAATTTAAAGATAGTGTATATGTCAAAATAATCGAGGGTAAATCTGTTTTAGATCAAATAATATGCAGTTTGATAAGACATAAAGATTTTGATTTCGAAACTCAATACGGTCGAGCTGAAGATTATAAACTAATTGAAGATTTAAAACAAAAATTAGACAAAAAAGAAAGCCTTGAACTTCTCTTGAGATCTTATCAGGATCAATTGAAACCAGAATTTTTTACATTCCTATTTACTTATTTACTTAATAATAAAGGTGATATTAATTATATAAAAAAAGATTTATTAAAATCTAGATTTGAAAGTTTGTCAACAGAAATTCAAGAATTTTACAACAAGGAAAATCCCGAATTCTACTTTTTTTTAAAAAATAAAGTGGACAAAAAGATGTTCTCTTTAACTCCTGAAGATTTCGAATCACCACATCTCCTTCTTCAAGATATAGCAAATGAAGAAAAACAATATCAAATTCTTAAAGATCAAAATATTCTTAAAAAAGTTAAAGCAACTGAATATGGTGAACAATTAGATTTTTTAGAAAAAGATGATTTCATAATTAAATATGGGCTATCTCCAATTGAAGAAATAAACAAAGTACTTAGCACATATGATTGTAATGGTTATAGATTAATTGAAATAAACAAGAAAGATTTTCTAGGAATCGATCAAAACAGTATAAATTTAATTATAAAGCTACAACAAAAAGAAGAAGAATATACAACGACATTTGATCAATTATCTTCTGGCGAAAAAACGCTCATTGCTCTTTCATTACTTATTTGCAAATCTAAAAAGAAAAAAATTATTCCAAGAGTACTTTTATTAGATGAAATTGATTCATCATTACATCCTTCAATGATTACGCGTCTCTTAGATGTAATTGAAAATCTATTCATTAAACAACAAGGATTAAAAATAATTCTTGCTACACATTCTCCTACAACCATTGCATTAAGTCCTGAAAAGTCCATTTTTGTTGTTAATAAAAATGGAGGAGTTAAGATTTCCAAGCAAGATAAATCCACAGCAATAGGTTTATTAACAGAAGGATTCGCTACTTTAAATTTGGAAGATACTAATATGAGTATAGCATATAATATCTCTCAAACTCGTCTACCTATATTATTCACAGAAGGCATAACAGATAAAATAATAATTGAAACTGCGTGGAAAAAAATTAATGGTAAAAAGGCAATGCCTTTTTACATTCAAGATTGCTTTGACGCATCATTTTTAGCCAATCTATTTAAGAGAGGATATGATAAACAAGATGGTATTTTTATTACTTATTCTGATAGAATACTAATAGCTTTATTTGATTTTGATTACGAAGGATATAATGCTTGGAACAGCTTAAGTAAGCTATCATCAATTATTGAAACAGATCCACATAAAGGATTAACTAAGAAGAATAATGAAGGAAATGCTTATGCTCTTTTAATTCCCGTTTCTAGTAATCCAGAAGTAAAAAAACAAGTAATAAAAACTGGAACTGAAACATTTAAACATGAATCATTGCATGCTATAGAATTACTATTTTATGGAATAGAAGAATTAAAAGACCACTTTACAAAGGAGCCAATAAAAGGTGGAGGGGAAATTATTTCCTTTAAAGGTAAGAAGAGAGATTTTGCCAATGCATTAAACAATCTAAGTACAGAAAACTTTAATGAGTTTAAAACATTATTTAGCAAATTAGAAAAACTAATTACATCTACCTCTCCGCTGGTGCATCCTGCTCACAAATAATCATTTCAGAATTTTATGCCATTTAATTATAACGGTTTTATAGCTAGGATGCACGAGTATAGACTTAATTATATTCTTTTGTTATATGCTAATGGTATGCTGGGTAAACATTTATCCTGCTGGCGCCTACTTCTGCTGGCGCATTCTATGACAAAGTCAATAGTACAAAACTAATATTTTAAATTTAGTCATGGGCATAGTTGTTTCATCACCCATCTTCAGCAGGGTGTTTATTATAGATATGTTAATTAAAAACTAAGCGGCGTGCTTAGCCAATGGTACAAAAGGGGAATTTCTCCTGCTGGCCTATAACACATAGGGCGTCCGCCCGGGGATGAAATGCAGCAAGTAGTTATAATTAACAAAGAATAAAATACAAACTATAAAATAACACGAATGCCCGTGCGGACGCACTACATTAAAAAAGCACCGACGGACGGCGGCGCTAGCAAAGGAAGTAATTCTAAACACCACAACGCATGATAAAAAAACTACTCACCCTACTTTTTCTTTTTTCTTCTCTGCTGATGAATGCTCAAGGCTGGTCGCAATTAGGAACAGGTACATACGCCCTTACACCTTCTACTGCAGGAGAAATTCATTCGATTGTTGCTGCCAACGGAATGGTATATGCTGCGGGATATTTCAAGAATGCAGGTGGTTTTTATTATGTCGCCCAATGGGACGGCATGAGCTGGTCTGAACTCGGCAGCGGCAGTGATGCACTCAATGCCAATCAAATCATTTCTCAGATTTGTGCAGATCCTTCCGGCAATATTTACGCTGCAGGTAATTTTACAGATGCATCAGGTTATATTTATGTCGCCAAGTGGGACGGTACAAGCTGGTCAGAAGTAGGAGTAGGTGTTGATTCTTTAAAAGTAACAGGAGGTATTGGTGCTATTTGTTCTGATCAGAGTGGGAACATTTATGCTGCCGGTGCTTTTGATGATGCGAATGGAAAATCTTATGTAGCCAAATGGAACGGCAGTACTTGGTCAGAACTCGGAACCGGCAGTCATGCGCTCAACGGCAATGATATTATTTGGAACATTACCTCCGATGCGAATGGAAATATTTATGCCGCAGGCGATTTTAAAGATGCAGCAGGCAAGACTTATGTAGCCAAATGGGACGGCACTGACTGGTCAGAACTTGGCACAGGCACGAATGCATTGAAAGCAAATTATTTCATCTACACGGTGTATGTCGATCCATCCGGAAATGTATATGCCGCTGGTGGTTTTACAGATGATCATATAGAAACCGATTATACTTACCTGGTGGTTAAATGGGACGGCACAAGTTGGACCAAAGTAGGTACAGGTGGCAACGGATTAATGGCTACCGGATCTATCCTATCGATGATTTCAGATAACGATGGCATGCTATACATTGCAGGTTTTTTTAGTAATTCCAATTCAGAACGTTACGTCGCCAAATGGGATGGCACCAATTGGTCTGAACTGGGCACCAGCATTGGCAGCCAGCTTCATGCCAACAGCTACATCGATCAGATCTGTGCCGATACCGATGGCAACATTTATGCCGCTGGAAATTTCAAAGACGCCAACAGCAAACGATATGTAGCGCGTTACAGCACTGCTATACCCACGGCAACAAAAAGTATAACGCATAATGATTCATTTTCGATTTACCCTAATCCCACGACTGGCATGGCCTACATCAATAGTTCTTATAAAGGACAAGCCAAAGTGTATGATCATTTAGGACAATTAATAAGCACTCAATTTATTGATTCAGAAAATACGGCGCTGGATTTAAACGGTGTGAAAGACGGTGTTTACATCATCTTCCTTACCAATGAAGAGCAAACTTACTCACCCATTAAATTGATAAAAAAATAAAGACTACCCTGCTCTTCTTGCCTGCTGCCGACGTCCGTCGGTGCCTATAACACATAGGGCGTCCGCCCGGGGATGAAATGCAGCAAGTAGTTATAATTAACAAAGAACAAAAGACAAACTATAAAAAATACGAATGCCCGTGCGGACGCACTATTTATAAAAGCACCGACGGACGGCGGCGTTAGCAGACCAAAGAGAAAACCATTAAACATAAATTATGAAAATGAGGGAAGACAATAACTCATCAAATAAAAAAAGCCCTACTCCTTTTTCTCAGACTTTTTTTCATGGGACAAAAGCTGACCTCCACATGAGTGATTTTATTGAAGTGGGTTTCAACTCGAACTTTGGACAAAGAAAAAATGCGAAATACATTTTCTTAACGGCGACATTAGATGCTGCCATCTGGGGCGCTGAACTTGCCGTTGGAGAAGGGCGTGAAAGAATTTATTTAGTAGAGCCAGTGGGAGCCATTGAAGATGATCCTGATTTAACCGACAGAAAATTCCCAGGTAATCCAACAAAATCATACCGTTCAACATCTCCGTTTAAAGTGGTCGGAGAAATTACCATTTGGCAGGGACATCCACCAGAGCAAGTGAAGGCAATGAAAGACGGATTAGCAAGACTTAAAGAACAAGGTATTGATTCACTCAATGATTAATCACAGTAGAGTCCATTGACTTGCTAGTGGCAGAAGTAATAACAAACTTATGAAAGATTTCTATACTACTTTCCAATCGTTTGCAGACGAACAACTTTTTACCTTGGTACTTCAACCTAAAGATTATAAAGAAGAAGCCATTGCTACCGCACGTTTTATTTTAAAAGAACGCAGACTTGAAACACTTTTGCAGGAAAAAGAAAAACAACAACAGCAATTCGTGCTGGAACAAGAGCAACAGGAGTATGAGCAAGTAGTCGAGTCTGCTAAATATTACAAAGACTTGGTACACGCTCGGGAACACGGCGTTTCTTTTAACGTTCCCCTTACAGAAATTCCTGCTTTTGAAGGAGAGTTGACATACAGAGAAATTCCTTTTTTCAAAGAAGATAAAAACATCGGACCAGGAGTAGAATCCTATCCTACTCAGAAATATTTCTTTGATCCAAAATACAGCGAAGCAGTAGACGAATTGGTCAAGCAATCAAAGATCAATACCATTCCTTATCACAGCAATTACACCATGCGTTTTCAAATGTTGGCACTCGTTGCATTATGCATAGCCATTGTCTTATTTTTTGCCATTGTGTTTATTTTTGGTTAAACAATTATATAAAAATACTTCACTGGCAACGTAGTTGTTCTTTAAAATTCCGCATCATAATTGCAAGGTGAATTAGTATTCCTTTTCTAGATTAAAACATTACATTATGACACCGACAAATACTCTTCAAAACATTGCAAGAATTGCATTGGGCGCGATGCTGTGTTTTACCGGCACCGGCCACCTGACCTGGGCCAGAACAGCCTTCATTGCACAAGTGCCGCAGTGGTTGCCGCTGAGTACAGACTTCGTTGTTGTCGCATCCGGAGTGGTGGAAATTTTATTGGGACTGTCTTTGATCGTGTGGACGAAGCAACGCATTGCGATCGGATGGTTGGCAGCGTTGTTCTTTATTCTTGTGTTCCCAGGAAACATTTCACAGTATGTCAATCACACCGATGCTTTCGGTTTAGATACCGACACACGCAGACTGGTGAGGTTGTTTTTCCAACCGGTACTCGTTGCCTGGGCAGTTTGGTCCACAGGAGCGTGGATGTCCTGGTATAAGAAACAGAGTTTATAAGACCGCGCGTTCAATTGACTTAAGTCCACCTGTCTCACCTGGCGCGGATGTTCCGCAGGATCATCCGTGACTTTGAAATACAAAAATAATATCAGCGAAGTATCAATGGATCTGTGATCCATACATCGAAATACAAATATGCTTTATCAGTCATACATGTAGGGATCACAGATCCCTGCTTCCTTGAAGGATAATTTATCATTTCTAAATAGTCACGGATGATCCTGCGAAACATACGCGACAGAAAAGTATAGCACGCATTACTGTTTCTTTCCGCCCCAGTAATAACTTGTTTTATCTTTTGCGTAATCAAACTTTTCACCTTTCACCATGGTGAAAGTTTCAGCATCAGCACCTGTTACTATTCTTGCAACATAATAAAGAGGATTTCCATCTTCTCCATTGCTCGCGTCTAATCCAAAATAGACACCATTTTTATCTTTGGCATAACCTCCCCCTTCGATCAACACAAATGTAGCAGCATCCAGACCTTTCACTACTAAGCCATCGTAATAGACGGTGTTCCTGTCTTTCGCATAATAATCTTTCATCAGCGTGAAGGTAGGTGCATCCGCCTGAGCGATTGCTTTGCCTTTGTAATAAACGACGCTATCGTCTTTGCCATACGCATCATTTAGATATTCATAGGTCGCCGCATGCGCATGGGGAATGGGAGCAATGACAAGATTGCCTTCTGAAAAAGAGTGGGCCGTGTACGTAGAGTACACATGTTCTTTATCTTTTACCGTTGATCCGCATGTACTTCCTGCAAATGCAAAACTGGCAACGTCCAGGTCCTTGAAAGAATGACTTTCGAAGTACACCCTGTTTTTATCTTTTGCAAATGATCCTTTATTGGCACATAGTATTTCAAACGAATGAACATCTGCATTTTTTATTTTCACCGATTTAAAATACACATGCGATTTATCTTTCAGGTAATTGGAGGCCAGTACTTCTACCGTTTTTATATCCAGTGAGTCCAACTTGTCATTACCCAATTCAAATGAATTCCCCATAGGAATATAATGCACTTCTGTTTTAAAAAAATTGTAGTAGTAGTTGTCACTTTTCACTTTGTCGATAACTTTGTAAGTGTTGCAACTGTACAGACCGAAGGCGAGAACAAGGACAATACCAATGATGATGATTTTTGTAAGCATAATGTTGTAATTTCATTTTTAAATTCATTCAGTGATGGCATCGCTGAACATCCTCCATGCACGTTCGTAGGCTATCTTTTATGGCTACCACACGATTTAAAACGTCGTCAATTTTACATATACGACTTTAGTATCCAAATAAAATCACTTAAAACTTTTTATCTGCTTATAGAACAGGATTACATGTTCTTTAAAAGTGCTATATTATACCAACAACGCTTAAAAAAACACGTGATGAAAGAAGTATCCATCGAAAAAATCATCCGACAATTGATCAAAGCAACGAATGCTTTCGATATCGAGGCTGCACTCACTCTATTCGCAGCGGATGCTGTGATTGATGATGTATCGGTGGGTGAAAAATTTAAAACCAGGACAGGCGTTCGCAGGTACCTCGATCAATATTTTATTGGCTATAATACCGTCAGCAAAATAGAATACGTAAAACTCATCAACGATCTTCACGCCGTCACACAATTAGACTTCACCGGTGACTTCGGCCATGAGACGGGGTCTTTGAAGGTCACGATTAATAAAGAGGGTTTGATAATAGGAATCGATGCGCATTTAGATTAACGATCCTACTCTATGATGAATCCAATTCTTCTCCTTGTCTTTTTATTTTTATCCCTTAGCAGTTACGGACAGACTTCGACTGCATCCTCTAAGCTATTGACATCCGCTTATGCAGGCGTGTACAGCTATGGAAAGCACATTGAAAAAGAAAGAACAGGAAGCATTATCATTTATCCGGAGACCGACTCAACCATTCTTTTCTACATCGATTTAAATCGTGGTGCACCTTCTTACAACATGGGCACTTTGTACGGGCGAGCAGTGATGAAGGATGGCCGTGGTCTGTTTTACGAAAAGTACAACTATTCCGATAGCGGCTGCCAATGGGGCTTCGTCTTTGAGAGAAACACCTTGCTCCTTTCGACCATTAACAACCAATACGAATGTGGATTCGGTTTTGGAGTATTCAGTGACGGCATTTATAAAAGACATGCCACGACAGTCATTCCTTATTTTGAAAGCATGGAAGGAGAACGTATCTTTTTTAATGAAACAAAACCTGAAACATTTAATAAAGACAGGTAAATACTATGCGCCGCTGATGCAAGCGTATGACATTGTACAAACAAAAACTAAACATAAAACCATGAAAAAGGCAACTACCCTTACGATCACTTCACTCCTATTAATTTTTGCCTTCATTGGTTGTTACCGTGTGCAACCCAATCCAGGGGAAGAAAGTGTATTGGTATACAAACCCTATATTTTTGGACATGGTGGTGTAGATCCAAAACCCGTCTCTACAGGAGCCGAATGGTGTGCCGTTACAACGGATCATAAAGAATTTCCGATCACACCCATTACCATCATGGAGGAATTCACGAACATGATTCCTTCTGACAACACGCCCGTTTCTTTCAGTGCCTATTTGAAATGTCAAATCAGAAAAGGAGAAACGCCAAGATTGTATCAGGATTTTGGAGCAGATTGGTATGAACATAATTTGCAGGCCAGTTTCAGAACCATGGTGAGAGATAAAGCCAGTGCCTTTAAAATGTTTGACCTGGCCAGCAAAAGAGAAATTTCTTCCTTGTTGGAAAAAGACATTTACAAAGACATTTCAGCGTATGCTAAAAAAATCAATTTGCCGGTGGACATCATGCAGGTCTCTATTGGTGCGGTCACTCCTCCTGAACAAGTATTGACAGAAACAAAAAATACCGCGGCACAAAACCAAAGCATCTTGACACAGAAGGCCAGAGCCGATGCCGAGTTGTCGAGAAAGCAAGCAGAAGTGAACAAAGCGATTGCGGACATGGCCTATCAAAACCAAATGAAAATGACGATTGCAGAATACCTTCATTTGAGACAACTGGAGATCGAGAAAGAAAAAGTGGAATTGATCAAAGACAATAAAAACGTATCCATTATATTTGGAGGGCTTCAACCTACTTACCCGGTTAAATAATTTTGCTCCCCCAGCAGATTTTTTTATGGCGACAAATCAATAGTATCACTAGTATAATCAGTACTCACTAAGCAAGTACTGATTATACTAACCCTTTTTTACTATCTTTACCAAACACCCTTTAACACCTTCCTCCATGTCTGATCAAATCGCTTGTCCTCAATGTAAATCTCCTTATGCCTACTCCAATGGTTCATTGATGGTATGTCCCGAATGCAACAACGAATGGAGTCCCGAGGCAGACCAGGCGGATGAACGATCGGAAGAAGCTTCGAAGGCCATCAAAGATGCCAACGGCAATATCCTGCAAGACGGAGACACGGTAGTGCTCATTAAAGATTTACCGGTGAAAGGCGCTCCCAAAGCCCTTAAGGCAGGTACGAAGGTAAAGAACATTCGCTTGACAGATGGAGACCACAACATCGATTGTAAGATTGATGGCTTTGGCGCCATGGCATTGAAATCTGAATTTGTAAGAAAAGCGTAATCAGCCGTTTGCTTTTATGGAAAAGCAATGCTTCTTCCCGGGCAAATAAAAAATAGTCATTGTACATAAAAAAAGCACCGACATGGGTCGGTGCTTGCAGTAGACTAAACTATTTTTGCTCCTTTGAGCAAGTGCTTATAATGGTCGTTGATGAAAGCAGTAATATACTGAATGAAATCATCCAGCTCCATTTCATCCAGGTCAATCAATACAGTTTCCTTGCTTTTAAGAAACACCTCAATCTTGTGCATGACTTTTCTTTCGTCTTCGATGATTGACAAATGATCAATATCTACCAGCTTAAAGCTTCCTTCTTTTTCATTGTTCTTGTATTCAATCTTTCTAACGGTCAGCTTTAAGAAGTCGTTGTAGTTATTGATGCCGGAAAATATTTTTTCGATGACCGGAGGAACCATACATACAAGCGCCCAGATGGCGAATCGAATATGATTCACTTCGAATTCCATATAGATGAATGTAAAAATAGCTGGTATCGTCAGGTAGATGAGCAATTGCACTTTTAGTTTTGTTCTGTGGTTTCTAAAGATCATTCCTCCCTCTGCTTCTTTTATTTTCACCGGAAACAAAATTTCTTCCCACATGATCAATACCATCGTGATGACAGCTAGGCTCACCAAAAACATTCCATAATAGACATCTTTATTTTCTTTGAGTTCATGCACACGAACATCAAAAATCTGATGGGATAAAAGGTATGAAAAAATAAAAATAAGTATCAGAACGCCTATACTTACTTCTTTAGGATACGTTGGTCTTATGACTTTTCCCATGACGGTTTATTTTCGACAAATTAATGCTTAAGTATTATACTAGTAATTAACAGTTAAAGTTACCTTCTTTTTTGAATTAGAAAACCAATTCTACGTTTTGGGGATAAATTCTGAATGTAACACTACAGGCGCTTGGGCATAAGGCCATAAAAAGCTTACGCTTCTCATTTTTTAGCATGACATTCGTCATTGTGATACCTGAGTCATCCATAGATATTTGAAAAAAAAGATTTATGGAAACGATACTTAAAAAATCCGCCGAAGAAATCCACGTTCAAACCAACAACTGGATGAAAAACCTTGCCTTCTACCATGAAGAACTGACCATTTTCCAAAGAAGGCTGGAAGAAATCGCCAAGAAAAATAATTCGCAGGACATCCATGTGAGTATTGAACAGTTTCAAAACAAATTCATCATTCAGGAACATGAAATCAAGACACTGGAACACCTCATTCGTCATAGCGAAGAGTTGGCCGTGGAAACTGTGAAAACCAATATGCGAAGATTGGATGACGAAGGAAGCAGGCAATACCTTCAGGTGCAGGATTCCTATACACAGTTTGAAACTTTATACGATGAACTCAAAAAAGACTTTTACACCTTCCTTTGCAGGTGGATGTAAGACAAAATGATGGTTTGTCATGGGTTACAACTACTGAGTCTTCCATACCTTGCAGGTCATCGCTGCTGCACCATTGATCCATTGTATGAGGTAAACACCGGGTACGAGATGGGACAAGTCCAGGCTAACATGATTCATACCATTGTAAAGACTTTTGTATTCCTCTTGTATGATTTCGCCTAACAGGTCGTAGACAATCACATGCACCGTTCCTTCAGAGGGTGAATAAGCGTCTATCTGTGCGGTTGAAGTTACTGGATTAGGATAGGGATTCAGTTGTGGCTGATCAGCATGCAGGACAACCATCAACCATGTACTGTAATGATATTGTCCATCCACATCGACCTGTTTCAATCGGTAGTAATTACTGACAGCCGGTGCCTCATCCTGAAACGTGTAGTGTTGAAGAGTTGCTGAATAGCCTTTACCCACGACACTTCCGAGCCATTGCCAATGATTGCTTTTAGGATCTGAGCAACGTTCTATTTCAAAATGATCGTTGTTGATTTCTGATGCCGTCTGCCATGTTAGTAACACAGATTGACGATCAATGGACGAGACACGAAAGTTGAGTAGTTCAACCGGTAAAAGTATCACATATTCATAGGCACCGATGTCGATCGCGCCATTGGCCACACGCGCCTGGTTGTCGATGTCCTGTGTACCCGACAGCGGATTTCCACTGCCGTCGTTGCCAAGGTTTAATCCGGCATTGATGGCCGGTGAGGTAGCCGTCAAACGCAGGTTGCCAGGCGTAGCTACCAATTTAGGATTGATGTAGTGTGCACTCGCATCGGCCCATGCGCCTGGCGAAGTCGTGCTCTCTCCAAAATACAAGTTGTTGCCGGCAACAATGCCGTTGTTGTTGTTTCCCCATTCCTGTAAATAATCCTGACCCGCTTTGCCATAAAAGATATTATTCTGAATCGTGATGTTGGTGCAATTGAATTGTAGTGCCAACTCCCCACCTAAGCCCTGATACGTGGTGTTGTTGACGATGACAATGTTTACGGAATTGCCGCGGTTGGCTGCATAACCACCCGCCATGATATTGGCCTGGTAGGAACCGGAAACAAAATTATTGCGTACCGTGATGTTCTGTGTATTCTTACCGTTGTGTTCACTGGCCAGTTCAATGCCGATGTCGCAATTGTACACATTATTTTTTTCAATGGTGATGTTCAATCCACCGTCTACATAAATACCGTCTGCACTGCGGTCTCCGCCATAAGTAGGATTGGTGAAAGAAGAAATATTATACACGGTATTGTTTACACATACTCCGTTCCTGGCCTGATCGGAGCCCACAGGTCCCGTTCCTTCGAAGCCGATGAAGTCAATGCCGATGTTGTCGTTGTCGTGTACAATGTTGTTAGAAACACTAAAGCTTGTCACGTTTCCGTTGAACACCATCGATTCACTTTGCCCCAATAAACAATTGCGTATTACATTTCCATCCACCAGGATATTGGTGATGGGCGTGGCGCCTGTGCCATAAAAAGCGATGCCGTGCGCGTTGCCATTGGCATTTTCAATCTGATGTACGATGTTGTTGCGGATCTCCAGGTTGCTAGACGTCCCTTCCACGCTGATGCCTATGGGTGTATCGGTGCTTTTGAAATTTTGAACTTCCATGCCGATGACGCGGATGTAATTTTTATTCAGGATGGAAATGCCGAGTTGTCCTTTTCCGGTACCGTCCAGAATGGCGCCGGATTCTCCTAATAAAGTGATGTAACCTGCCGCTGCAGAACCACTGCGAGGAAAAACAACGTTCTCGTTATAGGTACCAGGTTTCACCCAAATGGTATCGCCTGCATTGGCCGCATTGACAGCAGTTTGTATAGAAGTATAGGCAGCACCGGCTGGTGCCACCAAGAAGTTCACCGCCCAACATTTGCTCATAGCCAAAGCAAACAGGCAGGCTGTCCATATTCCTTTTTTTGTTTTCATTTTACCCCCAATAAAATAAAACATCTGCGATTACTAATATACTATTATTTCGCTCATAACCATACGGATGACTCCATGAATAGCATGTCTCAACCTACTCTACTCTTTTGCGATGTGCGAATGAATATTTTTTTTCAATAACACTTACCTGAAGCACCCAATGATATAAAGTCTGAATTTATTATCTTGAAAAAAATCTAACTCTGTTATGAAAGAACATTTCATACGCCTATTCAATTACGACCGTGAGATCAATGAACAGTTGGCACAATTGATCCTCGATGCCGGTTCACCGGAAAAAGCGATTCAACTGATGGCACATGTATTGAGTGCGCAACAAGTGTGGATCAAACGTTGCCAGCAATTGCCTGTACCGGCTCAACCACTTTGGCCGGACTGGCCCGCGGAACGCTTCGCGGCACTCATTGCACAAAACCATACCGAATGGAGCGCTTATCTTTCTTCTTTATCACCAGCGGATTTTGATGTGGTCATTCATTATACCACATTCACAGGAGATGAATTTGTGAATCGCCTAAGCGATGTATTCGCACACGTTATCAACCACGGCACACATCACCGTGCGCAGATCGGACAACAACTGAAACTTGCAGGACTTGAAAAACTTCCTGTTACAGATTACATTTTATACATCCGTAACCTGGAGAAAAAATAAAAACGCATTCCAATGAAAAAACTAATTCTCATTCTTATAATACTGAGCAACTGTTGCCTGGGACAAGACATTCCATTGCCGCAAGATTATGAAATCATCGGTGAGGCAGAAGGGGACCTGGACAGAGATGGCATCGCTGAGAAGGCCGTCGTAGTCAACACCACCGACTCTTCAGAAAATGGTCTCTTACGAGAACTAAGAATATTTAAATTCGCCAATAGCAAATGGACACTCTGGAAAAGATCAACCGATGCGGTACTGGCGAGCGATGAAGGCGGTATGATGGGAGATCCATTCGGAGAAGTGAACATTAAAAACAATGTATTGACGATTTACCACAGCGGTGGAAGCAGCTGGAAATGGGGCACCACCGACAAATACAGGTTTCAGCACAACGATTGGGAACTGATTGGCTACCTCAGTGAATACGGTAAACCCTGTGAATACATGGCTTCTTTTGATTTCAATCTTTCTACCGGTAAAATTATTTACAGCAAAGAATACGCAACCTGTGACGACGACGGCAACGAGACCATCGCTAAAACAGAAAGTGAAACGTTTGTTCAAAAAGACATTCTGTTGAACATGAACAACAGGCACAGTAAAGAAATCAAAATCGTTACTCCAAAGTACAAAGAGGAGATTTACTTGTAAAGCT
Source organism: Chitinophagaceae bacterium (assembly GCA_028288365.1). Lineage (GTDB taxonomy): Bacteria > Bacteroidota > Bacteroidia > Cytophagales > Cytophagaceae > JACMQM01. The sequence goes on from JAQBNU010000008.1 coordinate 25,407, forward strand.
AACCATCAGAGGCGCAACATATGGAATTAATCTTCAAACATACCTGGATCCTTTTTATAGTGGTTACTTTTGCCAATGGCTTTCTATTGAAATACCATTCCAAAAAATACATTGACAAAAATTCCGCGTTGCAAACAGGATATGAAAATTACTTCCAAGGAATTATTTTTTATGGCAATATCCCTTGGATCATCATGGCGATTGGAGATCTGACGGGATTAACACATAATACATTCGATTACTTTCATCCCAAAGCGATGAATCCGATGGTCTTAGTTTTTCATGCGACCGTTATCTTGTTATGGATTTTAAGTATTCGCTGGATCTACTTTAAAGACGGGGCGCATTTCATCGAACAACATCCCGGACTATTCAGAAAAAACACCTGGAGTGGTAGTAGTGATGACATCACGGCAAAACAGATCAAACTTTTTTTCCCACTTGCACTGTTAGGCGGCATGCTGGGAATGATCATGATGTGGTTTGGCAATTTCCCTCATTCCCCATTTTAGGGAGCAAACTCTATACTTTATTAGCCTACACTTTTCCCTTCTCTAAAAAAACGTGCATCCAAATCATGCACAATATTTGCAATCATCTATTTGATCCTACGGCAAACGATATCCAGTAAATGGAAAAATCGTTCTACACCACTGGATCAATTACTCACTCAACTAAAACACAAGAACATGAAAGCGAATTTATTAATGAACTTTTCCGTGGACAAGGAAAAGAAAAAGATCAACGTAGAAAGAGAATTTGAGGCACCCTTAGAAACTGTATGGGCAGCCTGGACACAGCATGAATTGCAGGATCAATGGTGGGCACCGAAACCCTGGAAGGCAAATACTAAAAGTCAGGATTTCAAAGCAGGCGGTCACTGGCTATATGCCATGGAAGGACCCGACGGTGCGAAACAATGGTCTAAGTCAGATTACATCAGTGTTGTTCCGATGAAAAGCTATTCAGCAAAAGATGCATTCTGCGATGAAAATGGAAACATCACCAACGAACTTCCAGGATCTCTTTGGACGGTTCAGTTCAAACCTGCCGGAGAGTTTACGCATGTTTCGATTGAATTAAAATTCGACACACTGAAAGACCTGGAAAAAATTATTGCCACAGGCTTCAAAGAAGGTTTTACCATGGGCATGGAAAACCTTGATGCTTTATTGGAATCAAAAAAGTAAATCTATTGCATTTCTTTTTATACCCCGGAGGCTCTTGGCTTCCGGGGTTATTTTTTTGTACCACCCAATAATTCTCCTGACAGATGCAAGGACGGAACGCATGAAATAGGTATATTGAATAATCGTCCATTACATTACCATGTACAAACACACGGTCAACCATACTGTTTTTGTTTTTACATCTCTTGCCGAGTTGATGGCGAAGGCTTCTCCTCTGCGCTCTGGTGATCAATTGGCGGGGCTTTCAGCGCACTCCTACCAGGAACGTGTAGCGGCTCAAATGGCATTGGCCGATCTCTCTCTGCGTACTTTTATAGAAGAACCTCTCATCCCTTATGAAACGGATGAAGTAACACGACTCATTTTTGATACGCACGATGCAGAAAACTTCCAACGTATTTCACATCTTACGGTGGGTGATTTTAGAAATTACTTATTAGAAAACAGCACGCAGAAAGCAGCCTTAACAGCGATACAAAAAGCGATCACACCTGAAATGGCTGCGGCTGTTTCTAAGATCATGAACATACAGGATTTGATTTTAGTCAGTTCCAAATGTGAAGTCGTGACCCGTTTCAGAAATACCATTGGACTAAAAGGACACCTGTCCACTCGCTTGCAACCCAATCATCCTACCGATGACATGAAAGGTATACTGGCTTCTGTCGTCGATGGTATCTACAACGGAAGCGGTGATGCCGTGATTGGCATTAATCCAGCTACAGACAATGTAGCTACGCAAATCCGTTTACTGAACATGTTGGAAGATGTGCGGGTTCGTTGCCTACTGCCTACACAAAGCTGTGTGCTCAGTCACATCACCAATACCATCCTTGCTATTGAACAAGGCGCACCGGTCGATTTGGTGTTTCAATCTATAGGAGGAACAGAAAAAACCAATAGTAGTTTTGGAATCAACCTCGCCTTGATCAAAGAAGGTTACGAAGCTGCTCTTTCTCTTGGAAGAGGCAGCATAGGAAACAACGTCATGTATTTTGAAACCGGTCAGGGCAGTTCCCTTTCTGCGAATGCTCACCATGGCATCGATCAACAAACACTGGAAGCCAGGGCTTATGCGGTAGCGAGAGCCTTCGATCCTTTGTTGGTGAATACCGTGGTAGGTTTTATAGGACCGGAATATTTATTTGACAGCAAACAAATCATCCGCGCAGGACTTGAAGATCATTTCTGTGGAAAGATCATGGGATTGCCGATGGGTTGTGATGTGTGTTATACAAACCATGCAGAAGCCGATCAGGACGACATGGATATTTTGCTGACACTGCTTGGTACGGCAGGTTGCAATTTTATCATGGGTGTACCGGGAGCCGATGACATCATGCTGAATTATCAGAGTACTTCTTTTCACGATGCCCTCTATGCAAGACAGTTATTGGGCTTGCGACCGGCTCCTGAATTTGAAGAATGGTTATTGAAAATGGGCATCATGAATCCACAACTTCAGATCGTGCACTCGGATGCTTCTCAAAAACTAATGAAGATGATTACATCATAACATGGAAAAAGATACCTGGCATCTCCTCTCACAATACACCCATGCACGAATCGCCATGGGACGTGCCGGTACGTCTTTGCCTACTCATGAAATCCTGCGGTTTAAAATGGCGCATTCACTTGCCAAAGATGCCATTCAATCTGAAGTCGACACCAGTGCTTTGACAGAAGCGTTACACGCAATGGAGATCCATACGATTGCTGTAAAAAGTCAGGTGACCGATAGAAACGATTACCTTCGTCATCCTAACAAAGGAAGAGTGTTAGATTTACGAAGTAAAAAAGATATTGAAGCATCCCCTCGAAACAAAACAGACCTTTGCATCATAGTTGCCGATGGACTTTCAGCCAATGCCGTAAACCTGCACGTCATACCCTTGCTAAAATCATTGCTTCCACAAATCAAGGATCTTACACTTTCACCTGTTGTCATTGCGAAGTACAGCCGGGTGGCGCTTTCAGATGCCATCGGTGAATTATTGAACGCCCGCATGGCGCTCATTTTAATTGGAGAACGACCGGGATTGAGTTCACCGAATAGCATGGGCGCTTACCTCACCTACCAGCCAGCTACAGGCAATACCGATGAAAAAAGAAATTGCGTTTCCAACATTCATCCAGAGGGATTGGGCTACGAAGCCGCGGCAGCTAAATTATCTTACCTGCTTCATCAAATGTTGATCCGCCAAATTTCCGGTGTGCACTTGAAAGACGATCACCGTGATACGCATTTGATTTGAAATACTCCAACACATAACCTATGAAAATACTCTATCTCATCCTAGTGGCGTGTATCGTTACCTTTTCCGGTTATGCTCAAAGTATACAGTCCTCTACTTACAGCACCACAGGCTATATCAAAACCGATGGCACCATACAAAACAGCCACTATTCTACGGTAGGTTATATCCAAGACAATGGTACGATACAGAACAGCCATTACACGACCATTGGTTACATCAAAAATGATGGGACTATACAAAACAGTAATTATTCCACTGTTGGTTATGTAAAGGAAGATGGGACGGTACAAAATAGTAGCTATACAACCATTGGTTATATCAAAGAAGATGGAACCATTCAGAACAGTCATTACAGTACGATAGGTTATGCGAAAGGAATAAAGAAAGAATGGGCAGCTGTAACTTTTTTCTTTTTTCACTTGGAATAAGAGAGCCAAGAAACAAGACGCCCATAAAATAGTAATTATATATTCATTCTCATCGTTGCACTTGTTAAATCATATAAAAAGAAATCCTATTTTTATAGTAGCATTCTAAAACGTATTATCAAAATCGGCTCATCAGGACTACTTGTATTCAACATTCCCTAGCTAGAGATCGATCAGAACATTTCAATTTTAGTCCGTATCACCTACCCTAAATAAAATAACATCGTGACGTCAACCATCAGAACAGCAACAACCAATGATATAGAAGCTTTGTGCAATTTACTGGCTTTGTTGTTCAGTCTGGAAGAAGAGTTTATTGTAGATCGTGATCAACAAAGACGAGGACTCTTACTTATTTTAAACAATCCTTCTATCGGAGAAATTCTAGTATTAGAAAAAGATAATATCATCATCGGCATGGTGAATTTGCTATACACCATCAGTACTGCATTGGGAGCTAAAGTCGTTTTGTTGGAAGACATGGTGATGGATACATCGGCAAGAGGTAAAGGCTTAGGCAGTGAATTGATGCAAGCTGCCATTGCCTGGAGCAGAAAAAAAGAATGCAAACGCATTACCTTGTTGACAGATGGAATGAATTCAAGTGCCATCACTTTTTATGAGAAACAAGGATTTCAAATTTCTGAAATGTTACCGATGCGTTTCCTGCTTTGATGACATGTGAAGTAGATAAATAGAAATCTCTTTTAGTTAAAAAAAAGAGTCCCACGTTTTTGACGCGGGACTCTTTTTTTTAACTGAAAATAAAATGGTCTTACTTTACCACTAGTTTTTTCAAATCATCCAAGTTGCTGGCAAGACCAACACCTGGCAATTTTACAGGAGCACCAATTTGTGCTACGAAACTTCCTTGTACTTCACCTGTTTTAAAAGTAGTGAATCCTACACGGTACAAACCTACTGTCAATGCTTTAGTAGGATTGCTTGTTTCGCTAGTAACACGCATCAATGAATTGTAGCTGCTTCCAGAAGGTTGAGCAGGCATTTCTCCTGAATCATCATTAGAAGCAATGGTATTCCATTTTGCAGTTTTAGCAGTAGCAATTTTGTCCGTACTTGTAATGCCTTCTGCTTTTTCCAATGTAATCCATGTATCAAAATAGTTTGTATTATCAGCAGCATTGGCTGTATAATCAGCACCAACGAAATCCGTTGCTGCAGGTGCCATTTTAGCAGGCACAGGAGAAGCCATTCTAATTCCCAATTCAGGAGCTACTGCAGGAATCCAAAGGTACAGGTAGTACATTTTCTTTCCGTTCTTTACTTCGTCTGGAGCTGCACCTGGCTTGATGTAACCGTAGTAACTTACCAGATCAGTATAAGGTACGCGGATCTCTTTACCCATTACTGCCTTCTTACCGGCATCCATTCCAAACTTTTCTAGTTTCTGAGCGTTGGCAGAAATGATGATTGCTGCGCAAATCAAAAATGTAAAAATACTTTTTCTCATGATTCGAATTAGTTAATTCTTCCCTACTCTTATGGCTTTTCGGTCACGCCCCGTTTTTATAGTGTGTTCTGGTCTTCACTTGTTTTGAAAAGTATAGACAAGATTTAAAAAGAATAACTCTTATCTATATATTAGGACAAGTTAACTTAATAAACAGTCCTAGCAATACTTATTTATAGTGATTTTAGTGATCCTAAAGTGAGGTTAAGGAATTGTGAACTTACCGTGATGAAGTCAGCATATCCTGGTCTATTGTTTTAACTAATAAATAATTATCTTCATCCTGCTGTTAACTATGGCTCTTTATGTCTGCATTTAACTTTTCTACTTTCCTTTACCTGTCTCTCCATCTGGTAGCTTTTGCATTACTGTTCGTAAGTGTGATGGGTATACCAGGTAATCCGGATGAAAGTAACAAAAAAATGGCAGGACTGATCAAATTATGGGGCGGCTTATTGCTGATCGGTTGGAAAGGAATTCCATTATTGTTGCCCGCAGCGCTGATTGCCTTTTATTTTCAATACGATATCTTTGGTAAAATTCTTTCTATGCTTAGTCTTACCTTGGGATTTTTTTTATTCCTTGTCACAGCTCTTTATTACTTCATTCAAAACAAAAAATAAACTGCACACACTTCTTTCATAAAACAATCCGTTACGAAACTCGTATGTTCCTATGAAAAATACACCATCCACATCCAGCACTCACAATTCAAAACTCATACGGGCCACACCAGAAAAGATTTACCAAGCGCTTACCGATCCTAAAGCACTTGAAACATGGCTTGCACCGGGAGACATGTACGGCGAGGTACATTACTTCGACCTGCGCATTGGAGGACGTTACAGGATGTCTTTATTCTATCCTTCCTCTGAAACAAGTGGACAGGGGAAGACTTCAGCCAATGAAGATCAATTTACAGCGCGATTTGTCGAACTAATACCACCTCATAAAATCAGTCAAGCCATTCTTTTTAATTCCACGGATCCCGCTTATGCAGGAGAGATGATCATGGAAGTGAGCTTGCAACCAAAAGCATCAGGAACAGAAGTAACGTTCTTGTTCAAAAACATTCCTTCCGGCATTCGACCAGAAGACAATGAAAAAGGCACCGAACAATCTCTGGAAAAACTGGCTCGTTATGTAGAGTAATCGTTACCGAAAAAAAATCCTTATTCCATACTAAAATAAATGTATCATAATAAAACAGATCCTAATGAACACCATAGGCTATTTCGAAATTCAATCTTCCGATCCTCAAAGAGAAGTTCGGTTTTATGAAACCATTTTCGGTTGGAAATTTATCAGACAAGAATTTCTTCCTCTTGAATATTACAGAATAGAAACCAATGGCATCAGCGGAGGACTGTTGAAGCGTCCTGTTCCTGCAACGTCAGCGGGTACCAATGCTTTTGTCTGTTCCATACAAGTTGAAAACTTCGATGCTACCAGTGAACTGATTTTAAAACAAGGCGGGCAAATAGCGCTGGCCAAATTTGCCATTCCCGGTAGGTGCTGGCAAGGTTATTTTATCGATGCCGATCGCAATACATTTGGGATATTTGAAGTAGATGAACAAGCGAAATAATGGAGAACAAAAAAGCCTCCACCAAACAAGGTGAAGGCTCATGAAAAAAATCAGGTTGGGTAACAGTCTATAATTTTATCAATCGTTTTGTCAACGTTCCTTTTCCATTGCTGAAGATCAGAAGGTACGTACCCTGTACCTGATTGATCAGATTGATGGTTTGCATTTGCACATCATTGCCTTTCGTCAACGCACCACTCGTTAACAACAATCTTCCGTTGTTGTCCATTACTTTCCAATCGTAGTCGCCTTGTATGCCATTGTCAATTTCTGCTTGAAACAATCCGTTGCCTGGATTGGAATAGATGGTCACCAAGTCTTGTGAAAGGGAATTGGTGATGGCTGTTACTGTTCCGTAGTATTCCATCGCACCGATGTCAGCGGCATTGGTTCTTGATACTCCCAACTCATCTGTTGCAGGTGCCGAGCTATTGGCAGCATCAATAGCCGGACTTCCGCTTTTCAGGTTGATGGTTTGCAGGTACGCGCTGGTGCCATACAACATGAAGGTATTCGTTCCAAACAAATCTGCGTAAGTAGAACCCGCTGTATTGTTGCTTCCTGAAATGGATGCGGTCGCGCCAAGTGTACCATAAATACTATAGTCAGCCGATACACTGCCTGTGCCGTTGGTATAGATGTCCTCGTTTCCTGTATTGTTGACACAAATAGTATTTTTCAAAACAGCCGTATTTATATTAACGATAGTATATATACCGCCTCCTGAATTGTTGGCAATGGTGCAGCTATTGATAAAACCCATGAAGTTGTTGGCAATGCCGCCGCCATTGGTAGTAGAACTATTGGCATACAAGGTACAGTTTGTCAACGTCATGCCTGCAAACGATGCAATCCCACCGCCCATACCTGATGCCACATTGTGGTCAATGGTACTGTTGGTGATCGTCAGCGAAGCACCACTGGCATTGTACACACCAGCGCCTTGTGCTGTACCACTTACATTGTTGCCTGTAATGATGACACCATCCATAGACAAGGTCCCGGAATTCATGACACCGCCACCGTTGTTGCTTATTTTAGCCCCGGTGATGATGAGGCTATTGATTTGCACCGTGTAACCAGAGTTGACAGTGAACACATTGTAGCTATTGTTTCCTGATACTGTCACCAGTTGTGCTTGTCCCTGAATGATGATGTGGTTGTTGATCGCCGGCAGTGCCGATGTCAACAAAATGGTTTGTCCAGCCGCCATGTCAAAATGGATGATGTGCGGATTGCTTGCTGTAGCCGTGAGGTCGGCATTGGCACTGGTGATGTGTGTACGTAAAGACTGTGTGCCGGCATCTGTGGCATATTGCACCGTATAATTAGTGGCATGCGCCTGTTGAAATAATCCCGCACTTAGCAAAAGCATCAGGAGGCTAATTTGTTTTTTCATTGTTTGAGTAGTTAACATGTGGGTTTTGTTGTTGAGTTGATGAGCAAATTGAATAGAAAATAAATACTTAACAACTCCTGAACTTCACGTATATCAAGGCAAATAGGCTATTCATGATAAAAAAAGTATCGCTATGCCTGTCACATGGGAAGTTAAAAAAAGGTTTAATCCAAAAAACTTTTTTTGTTTTTTTTCAATTAAAAATAAAATCATTTGAGTTCATTTCATATCCATGCTGAAGGCTTTGTCTGATCAGCGAAGTGAGAATGGTTTAATCTTTTCATTTATTTATTTTATGATTACACCACAAAGTTACATTTGCACAAGAAGCCGTATATAACGGTTGGTTCATTTTCCATTTACAAAAAAAACTGTCACATCCCTTAGTAGGAAAGAGATATGACAGCTGTTTACTATAACGTATAGCGTGAGATCAGGGTACCAATAATTTTTGCACAGGTACCGAAGCATTGTTACCTGACAGTTTCACAAAGTATATACCCGACGGCAAAGTACTTTCCACTTTTGTCCGTTCTCCTGTTATAGTGGTGCGATAAATGACTTTACCGGTCAGGTCACAAATTTCTATTTCACCACTTTGTGTTCCTTTACTGTATAAATTAAAGCCACCCGTCGACGAAGGATTAGGATAGAGGTAAAAATTATTAGATGGTATTGCACTTTCATCTATGCCAGTCACAGTCAACGTTACCTGCGCTTCATTCGAAGCACCTGAAGCACCCACAGAATTAACCGCATATACTTGATAGTAATACGTTCCGGTAGACAACAATTCGTCGGTATACAAACTGTCATTCGTTCCTATTGTATCTATTGCTGCATAGGCACTACCAGAAGTGATGCTGCGTTCGATCACATAATAACTGACATTGGCAGATCTGTTCCAGGTCAACGCTGCTTCCTGGTTTCCATTATCAAAAGCCGTAAGTGTAGCAGGAGCAGCGGGAGGAAAAGCCTGACTGGCTCCGGCACAAGAACCGATCAGTAGCCAGGGATTGGCGGCCATGATGGAATCGGGTTTGGTATTGGTATTCCACCATTTCGCTTTGTAAATATTATTATTGTACGCCGCTTGTGTATTCGTCGTGTATACTCCAGAAGGAATCCAGTTAGCAGCACTGCAGGGACTCGCTACGGTGATGCTAACGATGAGTGAAGAAACTTGTTGACTCAGGTTATTGGTAGCGATTGCTTTCAATGGATAAGTACCTGCTGCTATGTTACGAATCGTATACGTATAAGGAGCAGTAAGATCTTCTCCTAATTTTACATTGCCGTTGTAAAATTCTACTTTGCTTATACTCCCGCCGCTAAAGGCCGCATCGGCAGACACGGTGACATAGGTTCCAAATTGATAGGACGCGTTATTTGTTGGAGTCGTTATATTCACACTCATTCCAGGAACGGCCGTACTCTGAGAAGTGATTTCATAAATGGCACTGAGCAGTGAATACTGATCGGTACGATCTTGTCCAAGTTGCCAGATCATGATACCAGCCAATCCATTGCTCTGTACATAAGATGCCTTGGTTTGCAAAGTAGGTGCACCGTTGTAATATTCGTTGTTGTAATAATCGGCATTGTAGGCGGCAGATGGATTGCCTGATGACAAGGCATTGAATGTTTGATAAGAGCTGTTTCCAGCTGTGGGTCTGCCATAGAAAGGAACACCCAACATGATTTTATTTTTAGGAACGAGCATGTTTCCGTTCCAGATCGTTACCGCATTTTCTGCAAAGGTCATAGAAGAATGATTCGGACCTGCACTAGCCGGAGCATCATAAGCCATGACGTTCAACAGATCGATGTATTGCAGCGCATTGCTATTCAAATAAGCGGTATGTCCCAGCTCACCACCTACTGCAATAGACAGTTCTACTTTTTTTCCGGTCAGCGTATACAAACTGTCGAGTGCGTGACGCATGTCATGCAACAACAATTCATGGTTATCTTTGTCGGTAGTTGTTTTGGGAAATTCCCAATCCAGATCAAATCCATCCAGGTCATTGGTATGAATAAAAGAAATTACCTGAGCAATGTAGTTGGTTCTGGCAGCAGGATCAGCCGCTGTTGTGGAAAACACAGTGCTTGCTCCACCTGAGGAAATAAATACCCGCACCCCATTGCTACGGGCATTAGAGAGCAAGAGGTTGAAAGATGTCTGGCTGAAAGCACCAGTGTATTGCAGGTCACCGCTGTTGTCGGGGTTTAGAAAAGCGACGACCAGGTCCGTGAGTTTGGTATATTGCACGTTGTTTTCCCAACCCGCTGCATCCGATGGAAAATATCCCATCACACGGGGAGACTGAGCTTGAACAGTGTAAAAGAGCAGTTGAATAAGGAGTACCGTAAAGATATTTTTTTTCATTGTAGCGGATGTGGAGTTTGTTGTTCCTTGACAACAGCATGGCGCATTGGTTTAATGAGGAGAAAAATTATACTTTACGATTTGAGTTTTGTTTGTATTTCTGAAGTGGTGAATAAGAATGGTAATAAGCAGAGTGTTTTTTTTAAATGAAGGTAAAGACGTTCCATTTGGGCCGGGCTTTCGCCACTCTCCCCCTAAATAGCGGGATCAAACAATGGCTCAATCCCTAACGCGGCTCGGAGCGTTAGTCTATTTTAAAATTTGCTTGCGTTAGGGATCGAGAGGAAAGCCCGAAGCGCGGTAGACTGCGGGGAGGCGGACTTGGAGCGAGAGCCCGACCGCCATGCCAAGGATCGATAAAGTATACAAGATAGATTGGCGGTAACGCCCAACTTCATTATGCTTATCGTATTTTATTTTACCATACCCTTTCCATACATCATTCTTCCTCCTTTTACCAATAGTTTTTGTAAATTGTAACTCCGCATCAAGACCTTACGATCGGACTTATTTACAGATGAACAACTACGAACACATTGCAAAAGAAATTCTTTCCGCCAATCACATTGTCATTACTTCTCATAAATCACCCGATGGAGATTCTGTCGGCAGTTCTTTAGGGCTTTTATATTTTATAGAAAAGCTGGGCAAGAAAGCTGTCGTTTGTCATCCCGATGTTGCTCCTGAATTTTTACACTGGCTGGATACGTCGCCTATCCTGCTGATGACCGAACAGCCAGATGCAGTGAAAGCACAATTCCAACAAGCTGATCTGATTTTCTGTCTGGATTACAATGCCACAGACCGCATAGGTCCTGACATGCAAGCCTTGTTGGAAGCAGCAACTTGCAAAAAGATCATGATCGATCACCATTTGAATCCACAAGACTTTGCTGCGATTACCGTTTCTGAAACAGAAGTTTGTTCCACTGCACAATTGATCGTCGAACTGATCGAACAATCAGGCAACGGCGAAAAATTGGATGCAAAAATTGGTACACCTTTATATGTAGGTATTTTAACAGATACCGGAAGTTTTCGTTTCCCTTCTGTACAGGCACGCACACATGAATTGCTCGGTAAACTTTTAGCTGCAGGTGTACAACACCACATCATTCACGAAACGCTCAACGACAACAATACCGCAAGTCGCCTACGCTTGCAGGGTTATGCCATGAGTGAGAAAATGGAAATCCTCGACGACTACCAGGTAGCCATTATTTCATTGACAACAGAAGAGTTGAACAAATACCACTATCAAAAAGGAGATACCGACAGTTTGGCCAATCTCGCATTGTCTATCAAAGGTATGAAAGTCGCCATTGTATTTTCAGAAAGAGATGGCATTATCAAAATATCTTTCCGTTCCAAAGGAAAAGAAAATCCGGTGAACGTATTGGCTGCAGAGCACTTCAGCGGAGGCGGACATGCTAACGCATCAGGCGGAATGAGTGATCTGTCGATGCCGCAAACATTAGATAAAATCAAAAGTTTGGTTCCTCAGTATTTCAGTGTGTCGGGAAAGTAAAAATCAAACAATGAGTAAGATCCTGGATGCTACAGAAAATGATTTCCCTATCATCCGCCAGATAGCAGAAAATACCTGGCCCCAAACATTTGGGAGTATTTTATCTGAAGCGCAAATCGCTTACATGCTGGACATGATGTACAGCATAGACGCTTTAAAAAATCAGGTAAAGGAAAAACAACACCGATTCATTTTAGCCAAAGAAGACAATCATTATCTGGGCTACGCTTCTTATGAACTCCATCACAAAGGATCTGCTCAAACCAAAATTCATAAAATCTATACCCTTCCCGAGTCACAGAGAAAGAGCGTAGGAAAATCATTGATCGCACACATCACCGAACAATCGAGGCAAAGCGGTGATCGGTCCTTGTCATTAAATGTAAACCGCAACAATCCTGCGGTACTCTTTTATGAGAAAATCGGTTTTCATAAAACAGGCGAGGA